>CAZCDW010000006.1:1202-34495 GCA_964497485.1 uncultured Bifidobacterium sp. | reverse complement strand
TCATCGCTGTCGAACCTGAGCCAAGGTGGCTGGTGTTTGGGTGCACGGCCCATGAGGGATGTTGTGCGCCGTGAACAAGGACAGGTGTGCAGCAGTTCTATACTGCGATGCATGAAGATTGAGGCGAAAGAACATCTGCATATGACAGCTGTCGTTTTTGACTCGCTGACATTGGTCAAACGTTTGCATTCCAGCGGCATGCCCGATGAGCAAGCGGAAGCCATCGTGAACATGGCCAGGGATGTGATGCTCAATGTCGCCACCAGAGACGATATCGATGTCGCCGTACACACCCTCGATCCCAAGTTCGCGGCGCTTGATCAGCGATTCGTCGTTGTCGATCAACGCTTCGCAGTCATCGAGCAAAGGCTCAGCGCTGTCGAGCAAAGGCTTAGCTCTGTCGAACAGCGGCTCACTTCAGTCGAGCAGCGGCTGACCTCGGTAGAAGAGAGATTGACAAGCATCGATCAACGACTCGCATCCTACGATCAACAGTTTATTTCGATCGATCATCGTTTTGAGATCATCGAACAAAAGTTCACGATCCTTGAACAGCGGCTGACGATGAAGCTCGGCTCCATCGTCGTCGTGGCGCTGGGTGCATTCACCGCAATCTCGAAGCTGATCGGATAGTTGTCGATACTAGCTCGGCTAACGCATTAGCCTTGGCTTGCCCATACGCTTTACAATACACATTCCACTCGGTCATCGGCCGAGTCGGAAACGATGCCCGAGTGGTGAAATTGGTAGACACAGCGGACTTAAAATCCGCCGCTCAGCCGCGAGGCAGCGTACCGGTTCGATTCCGGTCTCGGGCACCAGTCAATTCGGTGGTGCGATTCCCAGCAGCTCGAAGAACTTGTCCAGCGAACCGGCCGATGCGCTGACTTCCTTCACCATCTGCGGCAGGCCCATCTGGCCGAGCGTGACAGCGCGCTGCACCATATAAGGCGTAGGGCTGTGTGGCTCGACGGTCTCCAACCAGGCCGCGATCTCGGCCAGCGCTTGGTAGGCCTGCTCGCGATTGCGGAAGCCTCCCATTCCGGCTTGCACGGGGCCCGACGCAGATGCTGGCGCGGCCGCCGCCAGCGCCGTGCTGACCGTGGCTGTTTTACTGCCAGGACTTTGCGCCGTTACCGAGCCATCTGCGTCGGCTGAAGGGGTATCTGCGGTCAGTTCCTGCGCAGTCATTTCGGGTGCGGGTGCCGGCAACTCCTGCAACAGGCTGTCGGCAGCCATGTAGACCGCCTCAAGCGTCCCGGCCAGCTTCGACAGTGACGGGGAATTCGGTCCGAGCCGGGCGTCGAGGCAGGCGGCAAGAGCTTGCAAGGTCGCCAGTCCTTCGGACGCGCGTCGCGACAATGTGCGCAAGGCCTCGCCATCAAGCAGCTTTACGCTGTCTCGAATCTCGCGCCGGCTGCGCGGCTGGCCGTCGCCCGACTTTGCATCATCCGCCGTCGGGGCACGTTCCCAGTCGAGAAGCGTGACGGCATCGGTACGATGCAGCGCTACGGGCAGCAGCACCACATTCAGTCGCAAGGTGAGCGGCAGGTTCGTATTCATCCACACGAAGGGTGCAACGCGACGGTCCGCATCGCCGTCGTCGATCGCAGGCCAGGCGCTGTCCCAGAAGCGCTCGGCCAGCCCTGACACCAGCGCCAAGCCTGCGCACAGTCCATCGATACGTGCGGTACGTATCCAGGCGTCGCACAGCCAGCCGCCCAGCTGGAAGTCTTTCGTGTCGGACTGCAGCAGCCGCACGCAGGCATCGGCGACCTTGCGCCAGTCAGCCTTGATGATCGGCCTTTCCCACTCGCCCATGGGCAGCGACGGGTCATCCTCTTCGCGCAGCCTCGCGATGTCCATGTAGTCGCGTTCATAGCGCATCCAGCGCCCTGCGGGCGCATCGCCGGGCAGCGCTTGCAGCAGCTGCTGCACGATTTCGTCGAGTGCGGTCGGCATCACCATCCTGTTCATTTCTCCACCGTCGGTGCGCGTTCGGGGAAGACGGCCGGCCACGGCAGCGGCGCCGTCTTGCCCGGCTCGGACAGCGTGATCGCGACGAAGGTACGCACCGGCTTCGCGCGCGGTGTCGTGTCCTTCGTATCGGCCAGCACCGGAATGTCCAGCTTCAGCAGCGATGTGCGTGCATCCGAGCCCTCCACGCTGCGCAGCAGCTGCACCATGTCCAGCAAGGCCCACGGGCCGTCGAAGCGGAATACTGCGCTCTTGCGGCTGACCTCGAGATAGGGATTGTCCGGATCCGTGCGCGGTACCAGCGGCACATCGTTAGCAAAGCGCAGCGTCAGCCTTACCGGATCTCCGGACTTCCAGCGCAGTGTGCGCGGGGTATCGCGCAGCTTCAGCGTCTGGTCGCCGATGGTCAGCGCCCAGTCGATGATCTTGTTGCCATCCAGTTCGCCGTTCACGTTTGCGCGGAATCGCACGGCCACGTCGAGTCCCGCCGGCTGCGAGCTGTCGGCCGGGAACAGCGGCGACAGCAGCTGCCGCACCTGTGCGGCCTGTGCGGCGAAGTCGCGCACAGGAGCGATCGAGCCCTCCGGAACGTTATTGCGCGCAAGGATGTCAGCGGATACCGGCGGCAGGCGGTTCAGCAGGTTGCCTGTCTCCGACAAGTCGGCCACGGCGACGCTGGCATACTCGCTGCCGCGCAGACCGCTGCGGTTGCCAATGAACGGGCGTTTGCCTTTCAGAAGGCGATTGAAGTCGGTGGCAAACGCGGTCCACTGTTCGACGAAGGAGCGGCGGTCGAGCACCATGCAGCGGCGCATTACCGCGCGATGGATTTCCGCCTGCTTGTCGGCGAAGTAGTTGGCCGGCCGCTTCGGTGGCTCGTTAGCCTTCAGCACCGTCAGGCAGGCTGGCGCATCCAGCTCGCGTGCCAGCTCGGTCAGGAAGCGCTCCAGCCGGCCCAGGCTGCTCTTCGGGTCCTTGGCCGCATACAGCTCCAGTTCGCGCGCTATGCCGTTCCAGCGTGCCATATCGGCGCCACCCTTGCTGTCCGGCGGCAGCGAGCTGCGCAGCGTCTGCGCCTGTGCCGACAGCGCCTGCATCTTCGCCAGCTGCTGCGCGAGGTAGTCGCTGACATCGCCTGCGCTGTTCGCGAACAGGTTCAGCGTCGAACGGGCATCACTGCGCACGTCTTCCGCCTCATCCAGCACCTGGTAAACGTGGGCGTCCTGCAGCTCGGCATTGAGCATGCGCATGCGTACCGCCGCGTCATTTGCAAGGATGGCCTGCAAGGTGCGCGACTCGCCATCCTGGCCCAGCTCTTTCAGCAAGGCGACCAGCTTCTTCACATGGCCACTGGCCTGCTCGAAGGCTGTCCAGGACGAGCCGGCCGCACTGACCTGCTCCGGGTCGGCCGGTGTATAGGCGTGGCCGGTCAGGTCGACCAGCCGCAACGCGTACTGGTAGTCGATCACATCACGCACCGCTTCTTGCATATCGGTCGGGAACTTCGGCAAGTCGTCGGTCAGGAACTTGCGCCGGCCATCGCCGAGCTTCACTGCGCGCGACAGCTGCTCGTTGTCCCATTGCAGCAACGTGCCGCGCTGCGTCGCTTCCAGCGAATCTCCGACGGCTGGCAGCATGAACGGCTGGTTCAGCAAGTGCTCGACCGCGGCCAGCAGGGCGGTGCGATCTTTCGACAGCACGAGCCCGCCATCCTTGCCGCCCTGCGTGACCGCCATTTCGCTGCCCTGGCCAAACAGTGCGAGAAAATGCTGGCGCGTGCGCGCGAAATCTTCGCGCGACTTGCGCTGGACCTCGGCCACGATCTCGGGGCCGACCAGCTTGTTGTCGGCGAACTGCTGCATCAGCTTGTCATGCGATGCGCCTAGCCTGAGCTCGTCCTGCATCAGCCAGCTGCCATGACCGTTCGCGAGCAGCGCTTTCTGCTCAGTAAGCGCGTCCAGCAGCTTGCGATAGGCCGCGATCACGTCGGTGCTGGTCGGCGATGCACTGGCGCTGAACAGGTTCAGCACGGCATTCCTGGCCGCCACCACGCGTTCCTCGCCTTGCACCAGTGCGTTCTCGTCGAACAGCTTGCGGTTCATTGCCAGCGCCGCCTTCACGAATGCACAGCGTGCGGCCGTGGCCACGGCAGGGCGGTCGACCAGCGTGCCTTCAGTGCCGGCTGCGGCGCTGAACAGGTTGATGCTGGCCTGCAGGTCGCCCGGCAGGTCGGCGCCCAGCATGTCGAGCACCAGGCCGTGTAGTTCTTTCGAGCTGCCCTTGTGCGGCGTCTTCAGGTGCTGCATCGCGCTGACACTGGTATCGAGGCGTGCCAGCTCGTTCGCATAGCGCTGCAGCGTCGCAAACTCGGCCAGGTTTTCGAGGGCCAGCGTCTGGCGCGCACCGGTTGTTACGGTGGCGCCGCCCGGCGACGGGCCTTCGCAATCGCTGCTGCTGCCCGTCAGGCGGAAGCTGACCGGGTTCAATGGCGCATTCGTGATCTCTGCGGTACGACGATAGATGGCCTGCTGCAGCGTGTGCACGCCGAGCTCGGCAAACGAGTCCTTGATGCGGTTGCGCGCTCGCTCGCGCAGGTCGTCGAACATGGGCCAGGAGCCCGGCATGAACGGGTTGATGATGCTGGCGTCATACATCGACACCATATTGGTCAGGCGGCGCGACTGCAGCTCTTCAAGACCGATCATCAATTGCAGCGCAGTCCGGCGGTACCACTCGAATTCGATGCGCTCGCCGGCGCTACTGGCCTGCGCGCGGAATTCGCTGTCGCGCTTGAGACCCTCCAGCCCTTCACCCAGTGCCGGCAGCACGCGTTGCAGCTGTATCGTGGTGACCACGATGCCGAATGCATAGAGCAGGGGCAGGCCGACCGCGACCCAGCGGCCGATGCGGCTCATCAGCGGGCGCGCCAGCTTTTGCGAATGCGCGGCACGCGACAGGCCGAATTCGCCGAATACCTTCGTATCCAGCACGTCGCGCAGGAACAGCGGCTGAGGGCCACTGCCGCTGAAATAGATCCCGCGCAGGAAGAAGGGTTCGTGATAAGCGTTCGGCCGCATCAGCTCGTCGAGATACTCGGCCATGCCCGCGCGCAGCGCGGCCAGCCGTGAGGGCAGCAGGAACAGGTCGGGCGGCGACGTCACGAGTGCATGCGATGCGAACAGCTCGGCACCGGCATCGGCGACGTTCTGCTCGACCTGGTCGAAGGCTTGCGTGACCCAGCCCGATTGATACAGCGCCGACGGCTGGTACGGTGATGACCAGCCCAGCATGCCGTCTCGCATCGACGGCGGCAGCGCCTGCGCGAAGTCGGCAAAGCCCGGCAAGTCTTCGCAGCCCGACACCACTACATAGACTGCGAAGCGCATCGCGTAGCGGTTCTGCGCAATCCAGATGCGGCGGCTGGCGGCATCGGCCTTCAGGCGCAGCCGTTCGCGTCCTTCCGGCGTGCGATCGGCCAGCAAACCCGCCGGCACCGACACGATCACCGAGTCCAGCGGTCGCTGCGGCCGGTACTGGCCGCACAGCGCGACGAATGCTTCCCAGCGCTTTTCCTGCAGGTCGATGCTGGCCGGGTCGTCGAGCTGCTCAGATTCGAGTTCGATCACGACACCGCGATCGAAGAAATGCCAGCGCGGCGCATCGCGCTCCGGTTGGCCGGCGTCACCATCGAGTACGCGGGTCAGCCCGCAATCCTCGACCGCGGGGCGGGTGGCTGCCGAGCCATCATGCAGCATCACCACCCACGGTATGTCGTAGCGCTTGCCATGCTCGGCGATATTGCGCTCGATGCGCGCGACCGCGTCGCGGAACGACGAGCGCAGCTTGCCGATGTCGAGTGCCGCACGGCGCGCACCGGCCTTGTCGCCGTCGCGGTCGATGCCAAAGCGCAAAGCCACCAGCAGCACCGCGATCGCGGTGACCAGCATGCCGGCAATCCAGATGATGGTGGTCGAGTTATCCACGATCGGCTCCGCTGGGTACGGCTTGTCTGGGCTTCGCTGGTGCGGTCGGCTCCAGCGCCTTGCGCACCGGTGCCGATGTCACACGCCACGCCACTTGCGACAGCGCGAGCAGCACGAGCATCGTCGCGATGAAGGCGAGTGTGCCGCGGCTGAAGCGGAAGAAGCGTACCGGCGCGATGTCGGACAGCCGGTAGCGATAGGCTTGCTCGGACAGTACGCGCTCGGACAGCTGTGGCTGGTTGGCGAGGCCCGGTGTCAGGGTCGGTTCGCGGCGGTAGATCTTGCGGAACAGCGCATCACGCAGCGGTTGCAGCTCGGTCTCGGCCTGCGGGCCGCGATGACGGCCTTCGAAGCCGACCGAGATCGCAAAAAGGTACAGCGCCGCCATCTGCGAGGGCTGGCCTGCGGCATCGGCCAGCAAGGCATCGATGCGGTTGAAGACTTCATCGCCGGCCACGCTGCTGCCGAACACCCGCGTCTCGATCAGGTACTCGGTATGGCGCGAACGGCCCGGCCAGTCATGCGACAGCAGCAGCTCGTCGGCGATCGCCGCCTTCAGGTAACGCAATTCGTCGACGGCGGCACGGTCGGCCGGGCTGCCGATGCGCGAGATTTCCATCGTCTGTGCATCGATCTCGCGCGCCAGCGTATCGCTGGCATCGGCGGCGGCCGAGCGCGCGACATCGGGGCTGTCCTCGCCATCGAAATGTGCTTGCTCGAAAGTGCCGATCACGCGCATCACTTCCGCGACGAACAGGCGGAACTGGCGCAGCAGCAACGTGTCGGTGGCCGACTGCAAGGGCATGGGCGCGCGCGGCTCGGGCTCGCGTGGCTCGATCAGCGTCGTGATCTGCGGCAGCGCCGGTCTAGTCGTGCGGCTTGGTAAGGTCAGCTTGCCCATTGCGTCGCGTCCTCAGTACCCCTGCGTGCGAATGAACAGGCCGATGGCCGCCGGACGTGCGGCATTGCCCGCGCGGCCGGAGGCGCCGATCACGAGCCGGCTGTCCGGCCGCAGCAATTCGGGGCCGGGCACGATCTCGTACAGCATCACGCCGGGCAGGCTGCGCAGTTGCATCTCGGGCGCACCGGCAATGCGTGCGCGGCGGTAACCCAGCACGCGCTTCTCGCGCAATTCGCCGAATACATGCGCGGGGCCGATCACGGCCGTGTCCATCCAGTCCTCGGCCTCGCCGGCAGCACCTCCGGCGCTTCCTTTCAGTCCAACCACCAGACGCTGGCCCACCCATTCCGGCCGCAATCCCAGCTCGAACGCACCATTCACCCATTCCATCGACACTTCGCGGTAGTCCTGGCTGACCTCGGACAGGTTCTCGTCCAGTTCCTTCAGCAGCGGCAGGAACGACAGGTGCGGCTGTGCATGGTCATAGGCCGGCGGCGTGATGGGCAGCGCGCCCGGGCGCAGCAGCGACATCGGGCCCAGCAGGTTGCACAGCGCCAGATACAGCGGGTAGGGCGAGATCACCGGGCTTTGCAGGTGCGCCTCCAGCACCGGCAGCGCCGGCACCATGCACGACAGCCGCTGCAGCAGCGCGAGGCGTTCGCCGCGCTGCTCGGCCTGCGGCACACCGGCCGACTGGCGCGCGACGAAGGCGGCCTTGCTGCGCAGCGTGTGCACGAAGTCGCGCAACGCATCCAGCAGCACGGGCGCCGCGTGCAGGTCCAGCAGCGCGGGCAGCGTGTCGCCCAGCTTGATCACGCCATCGTCTTCCAGCACGCTGGCAAGCGCCATGCTGATCGTCAGCGCCGGTGGCACATCACCGGCGGTCAGCATCAGGTTCGGCAGCAGTCGCGGGATATCGGCCGGGGCCGCATCCGACACTTCATCTTCGACCGCATCGGCCTTCACCGACAGGAAGCGTGATGCCATCTCCGGCATCTTCATGTTGCGCGACACCGGCAGCGACAACCAGATTGTCTGCGGGCCGGCCGCCAGCGCATCGGCCATGTCGTCGAGCTTCAGCGACAGGTCGCTCGCACCCGGCTCCTGGTGGTCGATCGCGATCGCGGTGCCATCGGGCAGGATGGCTTCCAGCTCGAGGATGCGCAGCGTGCCCGCGGCCAGCAATGCGCTGTCGAACTTCAGGCGCTTTACACCCCAGCCGTACGGGCTCGAGGTCAGCGTGTGCCAGGCGATCAGTGCGTCGACGCGTGCCGACTCCAGTTGAAAATGCTGCGGTGACAGCAGCATGCCTTCATGCCACTGTATGCGGTCGGGACATTTCATCGGCAGCCTCCGCGCGCTTGGGAATCGAGCTTCATGTCATGCATCCTGTTCGTTCATTTGTCCGAGGCGCTGGCCGAAAAATCGGTCGCGCCGAATTCCATGCTGATCCGGCCCTTGAGCGCATCCAGCCGTGCGCGGTGGTCGCCGGTGCTCAGGTAATCCGCAAAGGCCAGCGCCGCAAACACGCGCTTGCCCGAGTAGCGTTTGCCGGGCAGGGTCATCGTGTCGCCGGGAGCCAGCTCAACGCTGTCGAATTCCAGCTCGCCCGGATGCGACTTGCGCAGGCTGTCGCGCGACGCGAACCATTCCTGCGCCTTCATCGCGGCCAGCTTGCGCGCCAGGGTTTCATCGCTGACCAGCACCACATCGACCGCCAGCGGAAAGTCGCGGTTGGCGGCCGGGTCGATGTACAGCGATACCGATTCCCAGTCCAGTTTCACGCCGGGCGGGAACATCATCGACGACACCGAACTGCAAGCCGACAGCGTCAACAGCACGCCAGCGATGGACAGCGCACAAGCGGAACGCAGCAGGCGAAGCGCGATACGGCCCATCATTTCCCTTTCGACGGGTCGGTGGCGCTGTAAAGCACGGCCGTCGGCGATGGCATCGCGACCGGCGAATAGCCGGCGGCATCCTTGCCGCCGCGCGCGTCAGCCTGCATCTCGCCTCGTGCCCTGGCCTGCGCCTCGAATTCCGCATGCGCCTCGCGCAGGCCGAGCTCGAATCCCAGCATTACCAGCAGCACCACGATGGCAATGCCACAGACGCTGCTGATCATCATCAGCCGCGACGTGAGCGCGAACGTGACCCTCATGCGACCTCCACCGTCATTTGTCCCGGCATCGATACCTCGATCACGCCGGCCCAGTTGCACATCAATTTCGATCCGTCATTCAGCGCCGGCATGTTGGCGATCATCACCGTCGGCGAGCCGGGTACCCACGGTGCCGTGGTCATCGGTATGCAGGGCATCGGTGTCAGCGCGCCCATCGCTGCTGCCGTTGCCGCCGCCACCATGGGATTGGCCAGCGACTGGCACATGCCGAAAGGCATGATGTTCATCATCGGCACGTTGTCCATGATGTTGGCCGCCGGCGCACCGGACAGCACGCGGTTGAGCGGCAACACGTTCAGCGTGCCGGGCGCCATGCCGAAAGAGCACTTGAGCATCGCGCCTGCGCAGACCAGTTTTCCCATCAGCTTCCCCTGAACAGATTCTTCATGCGCGCACCCGCTGACGGCGACGAAGCACCGCTGGTCTGTGGCTTGCCGTTCTGATCGAAGCGCGCGACCTCGCCGACACGCTTACCGTGGTCATAGTTCGCGCGCTCCATCACCTGCCCGTTGTGCCAGTAGCGGATCCGTTCGCCGTGCAGGATGCCGTCCTTGTAGTTCGTGCGCTGCACGACCATGCCCTCATCGGTCATGTCCTCGACCAAGCCATCCAGCGAGCCATCCTTGAAATGCGCGCGCCGCGACAAATGGCCGTGCGAGTAATAGCGCGCCTCGCCTTGCAACTGGCCGCGCACGTAATTCATCTCGGCCGCGACATGACCGGCCGAGTCATAGGTGACCGTCGGGCCATGCAGGCGGCCATGTTCGTACTGCTGCCGCATCTGCAGCTTGTCGCGCCAGCGGTATTCCGCAAGGCCGTGCCGCAGCCCGTGCTCGTACTGAGCCTGCTGCTCCATCCGGCCCAGGGAATCGAAGCTTTCGACACGGCCATGCAGCTCGTTGTCCTCGAAATGCGCGCGATGCCGGAGCTTTTCATCCTGATCGCGCACTTCGACCTTGCGGTTGGGCAGCGGCGGCGCGGATTCATCGTGACGATCGCCGGCGTGGCGATGGGCATGGCCATCGTCCGCATGTTTGGCCGAGGTCTTCGCCGCGTAGGGGGCAGGTTCCTCCCCGTGCTGCGCAGAAGTCTTGGCGGCGAATGTCGGGCGCGTTGATTCCTGCTTCGCGGCCAGCGGCGCCTTGGTTGCCACGCCTGATGCGTCATCATGCCGTGTCGCTGTCTTGGCGGCGAACGACGAGCGCTCGGATGTCTGTCTGGTTGGCGGCGTCTTTGCTGCAAAGCCGGAATGGCCGTCATCGCGCCTTGCAGGCGTCTTGGCCGCAAATGATGATGGCTCGCTGGCCCGCTTGGCCGGGGGTGGTGCATGTTTTGCCGGAGGTGGCGCATGCTTGGCCGGCGGCGACGTGAACTGGCCGGTCTGTTTCGCTGAATAGGACGCAGGCTCGCCCGCCCGCTTCGTAGCGGGCGTCTTCTCGGCAGGGGACGCATACGTGTCGTCCCTTTTCGGCGGTGGCGTCTCTTCCATCACGAGTCCCGTCAGTTGATCTTCGCCATGCCACCCTTCAGGGTGAGCATGCCGCCGCCATCGATCTCGGCCGACGCCGATGCCTTGCCGGCGATGGTCAGCGCGTCCAGTTTCAGTTCGGTGCCGGCCTTCACGCCGAACGAGGTGCCTGCTTCGCTGGCCAGCGAGGTGCCGGCCTTGATGGCCATCGTGGTACCCGACGACACGTTCATCGCGGCCCCCGACTTGAAGGTAATGCTGCCTGTGACATCGATCACGAGGTCGCCGGTGACCTTGATCGTGGACTTGCCCTTGATGGTCTGCTTCATGTCCTTGGTCACTTCGAGCGTGTAGTCCTTGTCGACGGTGTGCTCGAAGTTGCCCGAGTTCGTGTGCGTCTCATCGCCATGCACGGTCAGGTCGCGGGTGCCGCCGACGGTGTGGTCCTCGTTGCCCTTGGTGACCTCGATGGTGCGATCGCCTTTCTTGATGATGTGCTCTTCGGAACCCTTGAACAGCGTGGTCTCGAGGTCGTCCTCGATCTCCATCTTCAGGTCGCGCTCGGCGTGGAAGTACAGCTCTTCGTCGCCTTTCTTGTCGTCGAAGCGGATCTCGTTGCCGTGGATGCGGCCATCCTCGATTTCTGTGGATTTCGACTTGCCGTTGCCGGTCTTGGTGGGGCGCGAGCGGATCACGGCCTGCATCTGCTTCGCTGGTAGCGCCACCGGCGTGGCCTGCTCGCCGTTGTAGACGCTGCCGGTAATGATGGGACGGTCCGGGTTGCCGTCGAGGTAGCTGACGATCACTTCCTGGCCGATGCGCGGGATGAACAGCGCACCCCAGCCATTGCCGGCCCAGGCCTGCGACACGCGTACCCAGCACGACGTGGTGTCGTCGTTTTTCTCGTTCTGGTCCCAGTGGAACTTGACCTTGACGCGGCCCATCGCATCGGTCCAGATCTCTTCGCCCTTGGGGCCGACCACGAAGGCCGAATGGCTGCCGGCCACGACCGGTTGCGGCGTCTCGCGCTGCGGGCGGAAGGTGGTGGTCGCGGTGAACGCCTCGAAGTGGTTCGAATAGGTCGCACCGGTCGCTCGGTGCGTCACACGGCGCAGCGCATAGCGCGCGTTGAGCTTCGCATTCGGGTGATCGGCGAGCGTGAACGCCCCGCCCGCGTACAGGCTGTTGCAGACGCTTTCGCCGCTGGCATGCGTCGCGTCGGCCTGGCTGGCCTGCACCTGCAGGCCGAGCAGCTTCTTGCCGCCGGCGACCGATGCGCGCAGGTGAGGGTAGTCGTAGATCGTGCCGCGCCCGGTCGAACCGCTGGCGCTGCCGGCCAGCGAGGTGCTCGGCTGCGTGTAGTCGTAGTCGTTGCCCGCATAGGCCTGTGTGACCAGCTGGCCGCCGGCCTCGAAGCGCAGCACGCTGTCGGGCAGGTTGTGGTTGTCGCTGCGGCCACGGAAGCTGAGCTTCGCATTCGGGCAGTCGGCATGCGCGGTCGGATCGTCACCCAGCACCATCGTGTGACCGCTGGCGCTGAAAGTGAAGAAGTAGAAGATGCCTTCCTGCTCCATCAGCCGGCTGATGAAGGCCAGCGGGGTCTCGTCATACTGCACGCAGTATTCGCGCACGTCATAGGTGGCCTTGAGCTTCTTCTCGAAGGTCACGCTGTGCTCGGTCAGGATGGACTCGATGATTTGCACCGCGGTCTGGTTCTGGAAGATCTCGCGCTGCCGCGACAGCGACAGCAGCCATAGCGCCGGCACCATCTCGGCCTTGTAGTAAGCGAAGGCGGCGTCCAGTCCGCAGTGCCGGAAGCTGCTGATCACGCCATGGAAGTGGCGTGCCGCTCCGCCCGGATGCGTGACGGTGATGGTGGCGCTGGTGCCGACGATGGTCGCCGGGTCGAGCGCGACGTCACCGGATTTCATGTCCAGCGTGAAGCTGAACGGCTGCGACAGCTCCTCGGTACCGGAAAAATTCTCGACCAGCAGCTTGTCCTTGCCGAAGGTGGTCGTCGCCGACACCAGTACATGCTCTTGCGTGAAGCCCGATCTCATCGCGCGCCCCCGGTCTGTTTCAGCGCGAAGCGGAATCCGGTGCGCACGTCGACCGACAGGTGCACGTCGTCAAAGGGCTGTTGCAGCGCCATCCGTTCCAGCACCTGCGATGCCAGCTCGGGCAGCAGCGATTGCGTGATGATGTGGTCGATATTGCGCGCGCCGCTCTCGACCTCATGACAGCGAGCCGCGATCGCCTCGGCCACATCGTCGTCCCATGAGAACGCGGCGCCATGGTTGCTGCGGATGCGGTCGGCCAGTTGCTGCAGTTTCAGGTCGACGATGCGGCGTAGCTGCGCATCGGCCACCGGACGATAAGGCACGATCACCACGCGGCCAAGGAAAGCGGCCGGGAACTGGCGCAGTAGCGCCGGGCGCAGTGCATCGTTGATCTCGTCCAGCGTCGCGTCCGGGTTGCGCCGGCAAATCTCGACCACCACGTCCTGCGCGGCATTCGAGGTCAGCAGGATCAGCGTGTTGCGGAAGTCGATTGCCGTGCCTTCGGCATCATCCATCGTGCCCTTGTCGAACACCTGGTAGAACAGCTCCAGAACATCCGGGTGCGCCTTTTCCATTTCATCGAGCAGCACCAGGCTGTACGGCTGGCGGCGCACGGCCTCGGTCAGCATGCCTCCCTTGCCATAGCCGACATAGCCGGGCGGTGCACCTTTGAGGCCCGACACGGAATGGCTTTCCTGATACTCCGACATGTTGACCGTGACCATGTGTTCGCGGCCGCCGTACAGCTGCTCGGCCAGCTGGCACGCAGTCTCGGTTTTGCCAACGCCGCTGGGGCCGACCAGCAGGAACACGCCGACCGGCTTGGACGGATCGTCGAGGCCGGCGCGGTGGCTGCGGATGCGGCGCGCGATCGCATCGAGCGCTTCGTCCTGGCCGATGATCTTCTCTCGCAGCCGCTGGTCCAGTTGCAGCACGGTCTGCTGCTCGTCGGCCAGCATGCGGCCCAGCGGTATGCCGGTCCAGCTGGACAACACGTCGGCGATCGCATGCGCATCGACGATGATGGGCTGCTGGTCAGCGATGTTGTCCCTGGTCGCCATTGCTGCGGCATTCGCGACGCGCGCGCAGGCGGTGTCGCGCACGCTGATCGCCTTGTCCGGCAGCGGGCGCGAGCGCAGGTAGCGATGTGACAAGTGCACGGCGTCGCGCACGGCGCCGTCGGCGATCTGCACGCGATGGTGCTGCTCGAGCCGGCGCACGATGCCATTGACCATATCGACCGCGACATCCTCGGCGGGCTCGTCGACCTTCACCACCTGGAAGCGGCGCGTCAGCGCCGGGTCGCGTTCGATGTATTGCTTGTATTCGGACCAGGTGGTGGCCGCGATCGTGCGCAGCTCGCCCCGCGCCAGCGCCGGCTTCAGCAGGTTCGCCGCATCGCCGACGCCTTCGGCGCCACCGGCGCCGATCAACTGGTGCGCCTCGTCGATGAACAGCACCACGGGTGGCACGGCGGCCTTCACTTCGACGATCACATCCTTCAGCCGGCGCTCGAACTCGCCGCGCATGCTGGCGCCGGCCTGCAGCAGCCCGAGGTCGAGCGCGCGCACCGACACGCCCCGCAGCGCCGGCGGCACATCACCGGTCACCACGCGCTGCGCGAAGCCCTCGACGACGGCCGTCTTGCCGACGCCGGCCTCGCCGGTCAGGATGGGGTTGTTCTGGCGGCGGCGCATCAGCACTTCGATCACCTGCCGGATTTCTTCGTCGCGGCCGACCACCGGGTCGAGCGTGCCACTGCTCGCCTGTGCGGTGAGATCGATCGTGTACTGGTCGAGTGCCGGCGTCTTCGCGCGCTGGCCTTGCATCGCGGCGTGGCCGTGCGACGGTCCTGGGGCGTGCGAGGGGGCGGGCAGCGTCACGACGCCGGCCAGCGAGCGCAATTCATTGCGCAGCGTCTCGCGCGGTATCTGCAGCAGGTTGGGCGCCGACTCCAGAAGCAGGCCGCGCATCGTGCCGGACTCGAGCGCAGCCAGCAGTACGCAGGCGGCACTGATCTGCGTGTCGCCCAGCTGCATCGATGCGACCACCCATGCCTGCTCCAGCAGCGCCGGCAAATGCTCCGACAGTACTGGCGTGCGTCCATTGCCGCGCTTGAGCTTGTCGAGCGACTGCTGCAGCTGTTCCTGCGTGCGTGGCAGCGACAAGCGGAAATGGGCGAGCAGCTTCGCCAAAGAGCCATGCGCATCACGCAGCAGCTCGACCAGCAGGTGCTCGGGGTCGACGCTGAAGTGGGTCTGCTGCGCACACAATTCGGCCGCGCGTTCCATCGCGGCGCGGGTCTCGCCATCCAGGCGCAGGATCAGGGTGCGCAGTTCAGTGCTCATGGCCTGCACACTCGAAAGAGAAACGTGCCGGCAGCGGCCCCGCGGCGCTGTCGTCGGCGTTGGTGCCACCGCTGGGGGAAGCTGAAGAGGCTTGCGCTGCCATGCCATCGCCCATCCATGCATTCCATCCCAGGCGCGGCGCGGCGGCAGAGGACAGTCCGCCCGTCGTCAACGTATCGGTTGCCGGCGTCAGCAAGACCTCGACTCGCAACGCCGACGGTATGAAGCCGCGCACCGCCGCCTTGAAATCATCATGCTCCGCGCCACCGGGCAGCAAGTCCATCACGCGGGCCATCGGTTGACCCTCCGCTTGCAGCCGGATGGCGGCGGCCTGGTCCCAGACGCGACGGCCGAGGAAGGCGGTGCGGCCGAGCTCGGGCGCATCAGGGCCGTGGCCGAGCGCGGTCAGCTCGTCGTCTTCGAGACGTTGCCAGCCGCCGATGAATTGTTCACCGCGGAAGGGCATCGCATAGCGATCCGACAGCATCGCGCACAGCGAGGCCATCGAACGCGGCGCGCCACCGAGCAGGCCGGCATGACGCAGCCAGGGGGCATGTTTGGGACGCGCAGCGAGGTTCAGCCCGCACAGGTGATCAGTGGCGCGTGCCACCGTCGATGCCAGCGGCGATGACCAGCCGAGGCCGATACGGCGGCGCTTGCGGCTCAGGTAGAACAGCGACAGCAAGCGGTGATGCAGGATGTCGAGGAAATCGGCGGTCGCGAAATCCTTCGCCGCATTGCGCTCGATGACCAGCTCGGTAAACGCGGACGGCAGCGGACCAGCCTGGCCGAGCAGTGACAGCACCGGTGTGGACAGCGTATAGGCCTCGCCGGTGGCCGCGCCGCGCCGTGCGCTCTTCACGTCGCTGGCCTCGAAGCCCAGCGACACATGGCTGGACAAGCGCACGGCCTCCTTGCCGCCGCTGCCGTCGGTCTCGCCAATGGCCACATGGCCATCGGCCATGCCGTCGCGTTCGAGCAGGCTGATCGCCTGGAACAGGTCGAAGCCCTGCGGCTGGCCGAGCAGGCGGCCGATCAGGTCCTGGTCGAGTTCGCGCGCGGCCATTTACACCAGCTCCTGTGCGCCGGCCATCGGCTTCCATTGCACCAGGCATTCATCGCCGCGCCAGACGCCCAGCTCGACGAAAGAATTCACCGTCGTATACAGCGCAAAGAATTGCGCCAGCACCGCAGAGAACAGCACGGCGGATGAGCCGACAAAGGCTTCCGGGTCCATCTCCAGCCGCAGGCCGGTGCCGCGGCAATGGCCGCGCCATGCATCCACGCCGATCTGGCGCGTGACCGGGCGTGCGCTGATGCCGCTGATGCCGCGGATCTGTTCGAGGTCGCGGTGCTGGTCCGAGGCGAACAGTGACAGCATCTCGCGCAAGCGGTCGCGGCCGGTATCGCCATTGACCAGCGAATGATGGTTCAGCGTCAGCAGCGACGACAGGCGCCACACGGTCTCGTTGCCAAGCGGCGGGTTGCGCTGGCGCGAAGGCTCGGTCAGGCAGCGGATCTCGAGGCCGTTCGAGATGCCTTCGCCCTTGATGCGGGTCTGCGGCGTGACTTGCTCAGCGAGCCCGCGATTGGTGCATAGCGTGCGCGCATAGACGATGGGCGACGAGGGTGCGCTGCGCGTATTGCGCTGGTCGACGAAGGACAGGAAGACGTCGGTGCCATTGATGTCGCGGCGCAGGCTGCGCTCGCGGCGTGCGGCCCAGTACACGCCCTCATGGCTGTCACTGACATGATCGAGCGACGAGAACTGCGGTATCAGCTGCGGACGGTCGGAGCCGGGGTCGGATGCGGTCACTTGCTCGATGCTGTGGATCTCGGTCCAGGCCTCGCGCGCACGGTCGCCGACCAGCAGTACCTCGTGCTTTGTATGGTCGATCTGGACCGGCTCCGACGTGCGCGGGAAAAGATTCACCGCGACCGTGCAGCCGAGCCGGAAATGGGATGCTGAAAGGTTGCGGAGTACGCGCGGCACGCCGCCGACATCGAGCCGCAATGTGAACTGCGAGCCGGCCAGTTGTTGCGCGCGCAGGTTGCAGATGTCAAAGAAATGGAACTTGGCCGGGAATGCAAAGTATTCCTGCAACAGGCCGAAGGCCGGATGCGCACCGGGGGCTTTGGGCAGTACCGCATGTTCAGCATCAAAGCCGACGCGCTGGCAGGCGCTGGCCGGCAGCCGTGTCACATATCCGTCTTCCTGTTCGACCCGCAGGCTGCGCAGGCGCACGGCCAGGCATTCGTACAGCGCGCCGACCATGCCCCAGTCACCGGACAGGTGCAGGCGCAGCATGTCGATCTCGAGCTCGGACAAATCGATGCCGCCGGTGGTCGCGATGCGCAGTGCGATGCGGCCTTCGTCATCGAGCTGCGCGTCGATGATCTCCAGCGGCCACAGCGTGGTGTCCCACGCGGTACGGAAGCGGACTTCCTCGCCGCTGTCGGCATCGGCCACCAGCGCGGTATGGCGCGGCACATTCAGTCCGGCGGTGACCTTGCCCTGTGCGTCGTTGAGCGACATCTGTACCACCGTCATCGACGGCACCGGTGCCAGCAGCGAAGGGCAGAGGTTTTCCAGCAGCGAGGTCGCGACTTGCGGGAAATCGGCATCGATGTCACGGCGCAGCCGCGCGGACAGAAAGGCGACTGACTCAATCAGGCGCTCGGTGTGCGGATCTTGCGATTCGCCGCCGTGCAGGTCCAGCCGGCCGCCGACCTTGGGGTAGCGGTGCGAGAACTCGCGGCCCTGCTCGCGCAACCATGACAGTTCGCGCAGGTAGTAGTCCAGCAGGTCGTTGTCGCTGGCGCGGGCGTCCATCAGGCAGGCTCCCCGGCGGGTACGGCCATGTTGTCGCTCGCGGTGACCGACGCAAGGTATTCGCCGGTGTTGAGCGTGAAGTTAATGCGGCGCACGGCATGGGCGACCTGCAGCGTGGCCTCGATGCAGAACAGGGCGATGGTCTTTCCGGTCGCACCGTCGATCAGCGATACATCGACGTCGGACAGTCTGGGTTCAAACGCCTCGATGGCATGCCGGACGGCAGCGGCCACGCGTCGGCGATCCGCCTCGCTTTGCGCGGAATGTGCGCCGTAATCGGGAATGCCATAGTCGAGCACCGTCAGCTCGGTGTCGGTGAAGACCGACAGCGGAATGCGCGAGCGCGAGTTCAGCAAGCGCCTGAGCTCGCGCACGACCGAGGCTTCAACGCCATCGGTATCCAGTACCTGGTCGGCGTGGTCCGCGAGCATCGCGCGCTGGTCGAGCTTGTCGAACAGCGGGATGGGACCACCCGGTATGAGGCGCGACATCGCGGTTCACCTTACGGCCAGCCTGGCATCGCGCCCGGCGATCAGGCGGCGACGTTTGCGGTCAGGTCCCAGCCGAAATCGGTCTTGCCACCGGCAGTACCATCCACCTTCTGTGCGGTGTATTCCATCTTCACCGCGGTGAAGTTGATGGTGAAGGTGTCCATCGGGGACTGGCCTTCGCCGTAGCCGCCGGTCGAGATCTGCGAAATGATCGGCTCGGACAAGGTGATCGTCAGTACCGACGCATAGGTGCCATCGGAGACGCGGCCGACTTGCAGTTTGGCCTCGGACAGGCTGGTGCCCTTCGCGCAGTTGGCATACAACACCGGGGTCGACGCATCGACCATCTTGGTGAAGGACATTTCCTGGAAGCGGGCACGGCCGGTGGTGCGCTTCACGTTGGCGACGTTCATGTCCAGCGGCAGGTCGACCGCGAAATTCCAGGTCGCGATCATCATCGCATCGGCATCGGGGCCGGTCAGCAGGTTCTCGCCTTTGATGTTCTTCAGCGTCAGCGTGTAGATATCGCCGGCGACCGGCGACGACGACAGTTCATTGTTGAACGTGTTCGTGCGTGGCATGTTGGGAATGTTCACTGTATTCACCTTGGTTCAGTCCGGATAGGCGGGTCGTTTACGTGGCGTTTCAGGCTGTCGGTGCCGATCAGGCCGCCGGCGCCGGCAGTTCGGCCACCATGCGGATCGATGCAGTCAGCTCTTCCATCTGGAAGTGCGGGCGGACGAACACCACCGCCGAATAGGCGCCTGGCTTGCCGGCCACTTCACTGACGTCGATACGGGCCGAGGCCAGCGGCAGGCGTGCCTTGGTTTCCTGCGGCGCAGCTTCGTCGAGGCAGACGTAGTCGGCGATCCAGGTGTTCAGGTAATTCTGCAATGTCGAACGGGTCTGGAAGCTGCCGATCTTGTCGCGAACGATGACTTTCACGTAGTGCGCGAAGCGCGACGCGGCCAGCATGTAGGGCAGGCGCGCCGACAGCTGTGCGTTGGCGTTCGCGTTATCCTTGTTGTAGACCTTGGGCTTGTTGACCGTCTGGCCGCCGAAGAAGGCCGCGAAGTTCGAGCCCTTCGAATTGACGACGGCGATGAAGCCGAGGTCGTTCAGTTCCTTTTCCCGGCGATCCGTGATCAGCACCTCGGTCGGGCACTTCAGCGCGATATCGCCTTCGTCGGTCTTGAAGGTATGGGCGGTCATGCCCTCGACCTTGCCGCCGCCTTCGACGCCGCGGATCGCGGTGGTCCAGCCGTATTTGGCGAACGCGCCGGTGATGCGCAGGCCGAGCTGGTAGCCGGCGTTGGCCCACAGGTACTTGTCATGGTCCTTGCCATCGACGTCTTCTTCAAACGCGAACTGCTCGACCGGCACATTCTTGGCGCCATAGGGCAGGCGGGCCAGGTAGCGCGGCAGGGTCAATGCCACGTAGCGGGAATCTTCGCCTTCACGGAAGGACTTCCAGCTCACCAGCTCGGCGCTGTCGAAGATCTTCGACAGGTCGCGCGGGCCGCCCAGTTCGGTGAAGCTCTTCATGTCGAACAGCGCCGGTGCGGCCGCCGAGATGAAGGGTGCGTGCGCCGCGGCCGCGACCTTGGAGATGCGCTCGAGCAGCGCCACATCCTGCGGGTGACGTCCGAAGTAGTAGTCGCCAATCAGCACTGAATACGGATTGCCACCGAAGGTACCGTACTCCTCTTCGTACACCTTCTTGAACAACACGCTGACGTCGTAGTCGACGGCGGTCTCGAGGTCGTTCAGCAGTTCCTTCTTGCTGACGCTCATCAGGCGGATCTTCAGGCGCGAGCTGGTCTCGGTGCCGAACACGAACTCGTGCAGGCCACGCCAAGATGCTTCCAGGGCCTGGAATTCGGGGTGGTGCATGATCGCATTCACCTGCTTTGTCAGCAGGTCATCGATCTCGGCGATACGCTCGTTGATCATCGCGACCATGCCCTTGTCCGGGCTGAACTTCATGTCCTGGTCGAGGATCTGCGCAGCGAACTGGCCGATCAGTTTTTTCGCGTACGGCTCCTGCGACGGCTCGTTGGCCATCTTGCCGTTCTGGACGATCTGGTCGAGCAGGCTGCCGGAGCCTGCAGCGCCGGAGCCGGAAGCGGAGGATTTCGTATCTGCCATGTCAGTACCTGTGAGAGTCAGGGGGCGGGGTCGGGATTACGTCCGTCCTTGGGTCATTCGGCGGCCGGAGCGTCGTCGGCCTTCTTGTCGTCTTTCTTTTCCTCGGCCTTCTTGTCGCCTGCTGCTGCCGGGGCCGAGGCATTGCTGCCGGTGGCGGTGGCGGCGCGGATCTCCTTGAGACCGTCGGTGTTCTTGACGACATTGGCCAGCAGGCCGTCGAGGTCGTCGTTGCCGTCCAGTTTGGCCAGCAGGTCGCGCAGCTCGAGGCGGGCCTCCAGCAGCTTCTGCAGACGCGGCACTTGCTGCACGATGGATTCCGGATGGAAGTCGGAGAATTGCTTGAAGTTCAGCTCGACCTTCAGGTTGCCATCGCCCTTCATCGTGTCGGGCACGCTCATGTCGAGGCGCGGCGCGATCTTGGTCATGATCTCGTCGAAGTTGTCGCGGTCAATCTCGACAAAGCGACGGTCTTTCATCTTCGGCGGTGCCGACGCCGGCTTGCCGGCGAGGTCGGCCAGCACACCCACGACCAGCGGCAGCTCGCGCTTCTCGACCGCATCGCCGATCTCGACGTCATAGGTGATCTGGACGCGGGGCGGGCGATTGCGCCCCACCCATTTCTGCAAGCTTTCAGCCATGGCTAGCTACCTCCGGTAAGCATCTTTGGTTGCACAGGACCCGCAGGTGCAGGTCCGCAAATTTGGTTCTTCGTGGCAATACTAATCATACTTTAGTATCAGTGCAAGCGAAAAACTGTACTCAAGGAAACTTTTTTCAGCGCAGTTTGTTCAGCAGCTTGTCCGCCATCACCGCAGCCAGCCGGCTACGCATGCGCGTTAGCGACAGCCGCTCCTGCTCGACGCGGGCGGCATCCTGGATCTGGTCGATCAGACGGGTCTTGGCCTTGTCGATCGAATGCTGGGTCATCTGCAGCTCGGCGCGCAGTTGCTCGCGCCGGTCGATTTTCTCGGACAGGTCGCGCAGCGAATCCGTGATGTTGTGCCACGGGCTGGCGCCGCCATCGGCCGCGCCTTCATATAACTGGGAAAACAGCAGGTTCAGGTTGTCGCCCAGCTCGGCCAGCGTCTCGGCCGAGTGGGAATGCCCTTGTTCAGAGGAGATCGACGAGATAGCGCGGTCGACCAGCAGGTTGGTTTCGGCGACGCGGCGCGCGAGGTCACCGAAGCCCGGCGGCAGCCGGCCGGGCAGTTCGTCGTCGCCGCCATCCATGTCCAGCCGGGAGCTGCTGGGCGTGCCGGCGCGCTGCGCAGCTTGTGACGGCGGGGCGGCAGGGGCAGGGCCATGGTAAGCACGGCCGAAAGGATTGCCCGACGGACCCGCATTGCCGGCCGTCCGCTCCGGGGGATATCCCTCGGACGGCTCGCCTGACCAACGGTCGCTGTGCGAGCCGAAGGGCTGGTGCGGTGGCTGTGGCGGCTTGTGCATGGACTCGGTTGCTCCTTTGGCTACACCCTGTAATCACACTAAAGTATAATACACGGTGTATCTCCAAAGAAACATATCGATGTCAAATTTTCTTCGCGCGCGGGGCCCGAGCTTGCGTGACGGGAGGACCGAACGTGCCTGAACCGGCTGGAATGGCGCTGCTGTCCGGTAGCTGGACCTTGCTGGTCACGGAGTGGCCGTGGGCCGCTGCATGGCTGCTCGTTGTCGGCGGCGCCTGGGTGTGGCGACGCCGCAGGCGCGATCAGGCATCCCACACGCGGATTGCCGAGCTTCTGCAAGAGCTCGCACAAAGACGTGCCGAGCTACGCGACATCGAGGTCGAGCGCTCGCGCTTCCTCGCGGCCTTCAGCCATGATCTGAAGCAGCCCATGCAGGCCATCAACCTCTATCTCGGCAGCCTGGAAGGCAGCCTTGCGCATGCGCGCATGGAAGATATCGAGCGCGCCCGAACCACCGAGAGCCTGCTGCGCCTGAAGCAAGGCGTGGCCTACATGAATGATGTGTTCGACAGCATGCTCGATGTCAGCCGCCTCGACAGTGGCGCGCTCGAAGTCCGCATTGAGCGCGTACCGGCCGTGGCTTTCTGCGAGCGTGTGCTGCAGCAGCACCGGCGCGTCGCCGATGACCTCGGCCTGCGACTGGAGATGCGCGCTGACGGCATGGAGCAGGCCATCGTGCAGACCGACCCGCGGCTGCTGGAACGCATCCTGCGCAATTTCATCAGCAATGCCATGCGCTACACCCGCAGTGGCGGACTGCGGCTGCGTATCACTGCGCGCGGCACGCTGTGCCGCATTTCGGTCGTCGACAGCGGTACAGGTATCTCGGTGGCGATGCGCAAGAAGATCTTCGACGAGTTCACGCGCGGCGATGCGGCAGCGATGGCCAGCCAGGGCGTGGGGCTGGGGCTGTCGATCGCACGTCGGCTGGCCGCTCGCATCGGCGGCCGCATCGCTTTGCGCAGCCATGTCGGCATCGGTTCGGTGTTCTCCATCGACTTGCCTTTGTCAGCCTCGCCGCTGTCAGACGCGGAGCGTGTCGCGATGCGCGATGCGCGCATCCTGCAGCAGGTGCTGGGACAAGTTGTTGTCGAAGCGCCGGCGCAGACCCTGATGGTGTGCATCGACAGCGATCCTGATGTCGTGCATGCGCTGCACCTGCTGGCGCCGGGGCTGGGGGTGGAGGTGCTGGCCGCGGGTGCCAGTACGGAAGCGATACAGCGTCTGGCGGAACTGGGCCGGGTGCCACAATTGCTGCTGATCGATGCCCGGCTGCAGTCCGAGCCGGCGCTGCAGGCGATCACGCGCCTGAACGATGAATTCAATGCGGAGATACCGGTGATCCTGTGCAGCGATGAAGAGACGCTGTCCGATATCGGTCGACAGTCCGGTTCACGAGTGACGCCGCTGCAGCGGCCATTCAGCGCGGAGACTTTGCGCGATGCGATCCATCGCTCGCTGTCGGCGTTGTCTTCCTAATGATTATTGGCCGACAGGCCCAGCTTTTGCGCCACCAGCACCGCTTGCGTGCGGCTGGCGACATGCAGTTCGCGGAAGATGCCGCCGACATGGGACTTGGCGGTGATCTCGGAGATGCCGAGGCTGTCTGCGATCTCGCGGTTGCTCTTGCCTTCGCAGATCATGGACAGCACTTGCAACTGGCGATCCGTGAGCGCGATGCGGTTCAGCGATGAGCTGTCGGCCAGCCCGCGCGCCGACAGCCAGGTGCCCTTGATCAGGGTGCCGTCGATCGCCTGTGCGACGATGGTGACGGTGTCGTCAATAGGCGCAGCCTTGCTGATGAAGGCCGACGCGCCGGCACCAAAACAGGCACCGACCTGCAGCTCGTCGTCATTGCCCGAGACCGTGATCGTGCGCACCGACGGCCCCATGTCCTGCATGCGGCGCAGGGCCTCGAGGCCGCCGATGCCGGGCAGCCCCAGATCGAGCAGCACCCACCATGGATGGTCTTTCTTTTTTTTCAGTTCGGCCTTGAGCAGCGCGAGCCCGGACTCGGCATCACCGGTAGTCTCGAGCCTCAGCTTGGGAAAACGCGCGCGCAGCGCCTCGGCCAGCGCGGCACGGATCATCGGGTGATCGTCAATGATCAGCAGGGAAGGTAGTGTCGTCATTGATGGTGATTGTAACGGACTCGCGGCACGGAAATCAGCACTGACCCAGCGCCATTCGGGGCGGACCTGTGCTGCGCATGCGATCGAAGCAACGCGTTTTCGATGCTCAGTGCAGCGTGCCAAGCGCCAGCATCAGCACGACCAGTGCCAGTGCCACCAGCAGCGAGATCACGAATGGCGAGCCGCGCCTTTGCTCCGCCGCTGCCGGCGGCAGGTCGGTGGCTCGCAGCGTGGCCAGCACATCGAGCGAGGCGACAGGCAAATGCTCCCAGCCATCGCGCGGCAAGCCACGTATCGGCGCCTGGTTGATGATGCGGCGCGGCTGCACCGGTGGCTCGTCGAATTGCAGGAAGTGGTCAGCCTCGAATCCCATCGCGACGGCGATGCGGCGTGCGCAATCGATACGATGCGCCTCGTTGACGAAGGACGCAGTGCTGCCCTCTTCGATGGCCTGCACTTGCGCATCGGTCAGGCCGGCCAGCATGGCCAGCACGGTCGTCGCCAGCTTGTGCTCGCGGCGTGCACGCTCGATCTCCTTGCCGAGCACGCTGGCCTGCAGGTGCTTGTTCATGGCCGTCCTTTCGCCGGATCGGCGCAGGGTGCACCGGCGCTGGCCTGCAGCGCTTCATCGACCAGTTGCAGCTCGACCCGGTAGAACAGCTTGTGGTCCGGCGCCTGCAGCTTGCGCAAGCTTACGGACAGGCCTTCGCCATTGCGCATGGTCAGCCAGCCATGCGCTTCGCTGTTTGTGGTGATGCCATTTTCCAGATGGCTGATCTCGCTGTCGTTGGTCGACAGCATCCGCAGCTTGTCCCAGAACAGACCGGAGGCGGCATAGCGGTCAATCGGATCGAGCAGGCGGAACCAGCCATCAGCCATCGCGGCGATCGCGAAATGATGATCGAGCAGGCCGGTCGCCTCATGTGGCGCATCGTCGCGCGAATCGACCAGCAGGCTGCGCAGCAGCGCATAGTCGAAGGGCAGCGGCTCGAGCTGCATCAGGTGATAAGTCTGGCCACCGCATTCGACACCGGTCATGCGTATCTGCAGCAGTTCGGCCTGCTGGTCGGGCCTCTCGAACAGTGCGCGCACTTGCTGGTGGCCGGTGGGCTGCACGGCGATGAACAAGTCTTCCAGTGTGCGTCCCTGCGTCTCCGGGTAGGCGAGCAGGCGTCGCGCATCGGCGTTCGCGAACAGGATGCGGCCGCCACCATCGGTGACCATGGCTCTTCCCGGCAACTGGTAGAAAGCTTGCGTGACGACGCGCAAATCCTGGGTCGCCGCATTGGCCTGTTCGACCAGGCGGCGCGAGATCCTGTCCATGGTCTCCGTGCGGCGCACATCGAACAGCGACAGCAACGCGCCGGTCAGCATCAGCTTCAGCACCAGCCATGCGATGCCGGCGCCCGCCAGCAATGGCGAGACATGCGGCATGCTGACCGCTCCGTTGGAGGGAGCCAGGGTCGTTCCCGTTCCGGTCTGGCCAGAGGCGTACAGCAAGGCGACCAGCAATTGCACGACCGCAGCGGCGCCGCTCAGGAGCGCCAGTTGCGTCGCAGGTCGGCGCACCGCGCGATCCAGCCTGGCTTGTCGCGCGCATTCGGCGGCCGCGCCGATGAAGACCGTGCACAGCAGGGCGGCGGCCATCAGCGGCCCGGCGATGGCGGCGCGTTGCAACGACAGCCATTGCACGCCCAGCGACAGCGACAAGGCAGCGGCGAGCAGCAGCGGCAGGAAGGCCTTGCCCCCTGGGCTGCGGTTGGCGGCCGCGGCGGCGATCGCCCCGGCCGCGACCATGTCGAAAGCGAGGAAGGGCGTCAGGTCGCCCGCCATCCGCCAGGCGTCTGCGACCCACCATGCCAGCGGATGGCAGAGCCCTGCCAGCACGGCAAGCCAGCCGAAGCGCAGGCTGAGGCTGGCCTCGCCCGATGGCTTGCGACCTAGGTCGAGCGCTGCCAGTCCGGCGCTGGCGAGCAGGAAGAGGATGATGGCGCCGGCGCTGAAGGTCATCGTGGCATGGCCTCCGTGCCACCGTCTTGCACTGCAGGCTGACGCACGCCAGCATTGTCCGGCGGTTCGATGCCGGCGGCATCCGACCGCTCACCATCGCCGGTGCCGCGCTCTGCGTCGAGTATCGCGGCGCGCACGAAATCGCGCCTCGGCTCGCCTGCAAGCTCGACGACACCGCTGCGTGTCACTGAGTGATTCACTGCGGGTGTCAGCAGCGCTTCGTTGCCGAGCGACGTCAGCAACCCGAGCAACAGACTCGGCATCAGGTTCGGCAGCAGCGCCAGCGCCGCGGCCACGCTGGCAGCGGCCAGCCAGCGGCCATGGTTGCGCGCGAGGCCGCGCTGCGTCTGCGCGCGATGCGAGCTTGCAGACAACGATGACTGTGGCCAGCGCAGCGACGGCGATACGTGGTGTGATGCGTTCCGCACGCCGGTCGCAGGCGCAAATCGCGAAGCGCTTGTATCGCTATCGCGGCCCCGACGCCATGGCAGTATCGAGCGGCCGACATCGACCTCGGTGTCATCGTCGAGGTCCCAGCGCGCGACCTGCGTTCCCATCTCGGCGATGCGTTCGTCGCATGCGGGACTATCGGCATCGAACAAGGCGACCAGCCGCAGCCCGTTGCGACGTGTGCCGGCGGCGATGCGCAGCAGCTGACGGAATTCGGCGCGCGACAGCGCCTGCGCATCCGGGACGAACAGCACGCAGCCGGGCCGGCATGCGTCGGCCCGCCATCCGCTGGCGGAGGCACCCTGCGGGGCGGCGCCGGAAATGTCGGACAGCGCGGCATCGAAACGATGCAGCATCAGGTCGACGATCAGGGATTCAAGTCGGCCCGGGTCGTAGGCCTCGATGCGCAGGCGCCCATTTCCTGCCTGACCGGCGAGCGCGCGCGCAAGCGCACCCGCATAGTCCTGCAGCCGCCGGCGGTCGTGCGCCACCATGGCCACGTGCAGGCCATCGCGGGCGAGGGATTCCTGGACGATGGAGAAGTGCTCCCTGTCCTGGGCGCGTACCGGGGTCGACATGCGCCTGATTATACTTAAGTATCAGTAAAATCCGACGTCCGGAAGCGCCCGGCCGATTGATTCTTGTCGACCGGGCTTTTCAAATTGAGAAGTAATTGAAAGTCGTACCTGCCTGCATGAGTGGAGAAGCGGGACTAGTTATCGGCGATATTGCCCATCATGTCTGCGCTCATTGAGGCCCGACGGGAGTATCCCTTGCCACGCCAGCATCGACTGAAGCCGCGTCCCGGCCTCCGCTAGTGATACTGCTGGCTAAGGATTTCTCCGCCGAAGATTTGACCAGGCATTCACGCCTGATCTTGAGGGGCACTCGCTGGCGCGCATGCCGTTCGCGACCACGTTCGAGCAGACACGGAAGGCATGTCTTGTTGCGACTTCACGTCATGCGCGCGCGCTGACACGCGGCCTCGCTGGTTTTCCCCGCATTTCCCCGTTCAAGGTCTACGCCAGCTTCAGGGTTTCGACGAGCATTCGCTACGTCAGCGCGAACCATTCCGTTGACGGCATATTCCGTGGGAGGTATGCTGTCCATGAACTGGGAAGTTGAATACACCGATGAATTTGAGCGCTGGTGGCAAGCCCTTTCCGAGGAAGAGCAGGTATCGGTAGCTGCTTCCGTGCACCTGCTGCAAATGTTGGGGCCCGGTCTGCGATTCCCGCACAGCAGTGGAATTCTCGGTGCGCGGCATGGACATATCCGCGAACTCCGTACGCAGCACCAGGGCAGGCCGTTGCGGACCTTGTACGCATTCGACCCGAGACGAACCGCAATCCTGTTGATCGGCGGAGACAAGACGGGTGTCGATCGCTGGTACGAGCAGTATGTGCCGATCGCCGAGCGCCTGTATGACAAGCATCTGGCGGAATTGAAGAAGGAGGGCTGGAAAGATGGCTAAGAAGTTCTCTGATCTGCGTGCCGGCATGTCGCCCGAAGCGCAAGCGAAAGCACTGTCGAGGGCGATCGCGATGATGGCAGAGATCCCGCTGTCCGAGCTGCGGCAGGCGCGGGGCATGTCGCAGCAGATGCTGGCCGAGGTATTGAACGTGAAGCAACCCTCGGTGGCAAAGATCGAAAAGCGCAGCGATGTCTACCTGTCGACATTGCGAAGCCATGTCGAGGCCATGGGCGGTGAGCTTGATATCGTCGCCCGTTTCCCCGATGGCGCGATCCGGATCCGCACGCCGGAGACGGGCGACGACTAGAAGCTCATCGTCCTTAGAAGCTCAGCATCCCGGTCAGCCACAGCTTGTCGGTATCACGCTTGCGCGCGCCGCTGTAGGGGTCGCCTTCGCGGAAGCGCGCGTATTCCAGCTTGGCCATCCAGAGGCCGCGGGACCAGCTGGCTGACAGGTCGAGTTCCTGGCCGTAATTCCTTCCGGTGCCGCCGGTCGCCAGCGCAAACCTGCGGTCGGCATGGAACCAGTGGTACTCGGTCAGCAATGCGAACTCGCCCTGTTTGCTGCCGGCGGTGATGAAGGTATCGCGTATGCCTTCGTTCGGCGTGGTCAGGAACAGGTCGGCCCAGCCCTGGAACAGGTGGTTGGTGCCGAGCGGCGTCTGGAATGCCTTGCTGCCATTCGACGACAGCAGCTCATGGTCGATGCGCGCAAACCAGTTCGCCGCGCCTGCGCCGGTGTAGCGAGCGCCGCCGCCGATACGCGCGTAATGGTTGGCCAGGGTAGTCGCGCCATCCGCATAGGGCGACTGCTTTGCATATTCGCCGGTATATAGCAGCTTCCATTCCGACGACAGCGGACGTTCGCCATCGAGCCTCAGTCCCAGGGTCTGGGTCGATGTCGCTTTCAGGTTCGCGGCATTCCAGTCGATGAAATAGCCGTAGCCGGTCAGGTTCTCGGTGGGTGATAGCGCATGCCGCGCATTGACGACGCTGATGTTCGCATCCTGCTTCAGGGTCGACACCTGCGTGACTTTGTCGAACTGTGCCGCGAACAGCGTGGTGGCGGGCAGCAGGCCCTTGCTTTCGACGGATACGCCATCGAACACCTGCATCACCTGCCTGAACTCGACATTGCCGATGAAGCGCACGTTGTCGAGCTTTACCGACTGTCGCCCCAGGCGTACTCGCGTATCCGCGAGGCCTGTCCAGTCGAGATACAATTGGTTGACGCCGCTGTAGTCGGGGTCGGCTACGCGCGGGTAATTGCCCTTGCCGCTTTGCGTGGCGCCGTTCTTGCCGTTGTCATAGTCGTCGTTCAGCACGGCGACATTTATCCATTGTGCCCCAACCGATAGCCCGTGCAGCGGTGCTGTCTGCCAGCCGAGCAGGCTGCGCAGCGTGACGGCATTCGCATCATGGGCCTTGCCATCCTGTTGCACGATTTCGTCGCGCAAGCGCAAGCTCGACAGAGACTTGCCGTTGGCGATGGCCTGGTACAGCGGATGCACTTGAGGGGCGGTTACGTCGTTGCCGGCAAGCGGGTCGGAAAGCGGGTCGGCATGCGAAGGAAAGGCGCAGGCGAGTGCTGTGGCACCTAGCAGGGTGGTGAGGGCAGTGAATTTCAACAGGGACTCCATCGTCGTGCGGCAGCTTCGAAGCTGCCATGCGCCACCATTGGCACGCATTCGCAAATGCAAGCCATGTGCCAACCGGAAATCGGGGTGATTGCAGGTATTTGCACTCCGGCGCGTACTCAAGCGGTGAGTCTGGCGATCATGCGCAGCCGATGCTGCGGCGCTTGCACAACCGTAGTGATGTGGCCGCCGCCTGACGACTCAGTCGACGGCAACGATATACTTTGCGCCAAAGGGGCTCATGCCGTTGCGCTGACTTCCGTTCGGCTTGCTTCGGTAGTCCATCCATCATGTTTCAATCCTCTTGCGTCGCGCATGGCTGCATGAATCCCGTCGACCTGTTTCTGGACCAGCTTCCGCTGGCCGATGCCCAACGCTGGCATGACGAGGGCCTGGACTGCCGCATGTCGCAGGACGCGAGCCCGGCGCGCTACGTGCGCGCGCGCCGGCTGTTCACTTTTTCTGCGTTGCTTGGCAAGTCATCGGCCAAATACCAGCTGGGTGTGATGAACCTGCGCGGCGAAGGCTGCCCGAAGGACAAGCTGCGTGCGCTAATGTGGTTCAAGCTCGCCATCGCGCGCGACGAGCCGCGTGCTGCCGGCAATCTGGCAATGGTGGCCGAAGACCTGACCCGGGCCGACATCAAGCGGGGCTACAGGATGGCCCTGGATTTTCCGCGCGCCGAGGAAGCGTTCCGGCGCATTCGTTTGCAGAAGGATGACAATGCGCTGGTCGATCTGGCGGACATGCTGATGCATGGCCACGGCATCGACCCCGATCCGGAACTGGCGGTGGCCTGGTTGAAGCGCAGCGCGGTACTGCGCCATCCGGGCGCGCAATGGCTGGTCGGGCTGGCCCAAGCCACCGGCTGCGGCGCGGCGCGTGATGTCGCCGCTGGCATGCGCCTGTTGCAGCAGGCGGCCGAGCAGGGTCATGCAGGTGCGCAGTATGACCTCGCCGAGCTGCTGATGCGGCAGGCCGGTGCGAGCCAGCATGCGCGCGCCGTGCAATGGTATCGGGCAGCGGCACAGGCGGACCATCTGCCGGCGATGTACCGGCTGGCGATGCTGTACCGTTCGGGCGAGGTCGCCGCGGACAAGCCGGTCAGGGCAGCAGCGCGCCGCGCGCCGCATCTTGCATCAGCCGTCACGTGGCTTACGCGCGCGGCCGAGCGCGGCCATACGGACGCACAGTACGAACTCGGCCAGATGCATGCGCAGGGACTCGGCACCACGCAGGATTTCGGGCAGGCCCTGCACTGGTATGGCCTCGCAGCCACGCAGGGGCATGCGAAGGCACAGTTCAACCTCGGTTTCCTGCATGCGCACGGGCAGGGGGTCGAGCAGGATTACCTGAAGGCTTATGAGTGGTACGCCATCAGCGAGGCCAGCGGCTATGCGCTCGCGAAGCAGAACCTCGACTATCTCGGAAAGAAGCTGACCCCCGAAGAACTGGAGCTCGCGCAATGGCGTGCCGACAGTTTTCGTCATCGCGACGACGTGGATGCCTGAAATCTGCGCTGGATCAAAACGGATACACGACCTGAGCCGTCGCAAATCGCTACGACAACTTGTTCTGTAGTCGGCTAATTTCTAGGAAAGCTCCCCATATCCTGCTAGCTTGAACCTTGATGTCCAATGCGATAGGCGATCAAATAGCCGATTCTGGAATGTCGATATCTGGTATCAGCGATGCGATGAAACTAACGCCGGAGGACAGGTTCAGACCGCAGGCTTGCCGTTGGTGTCGACGATGCCGACAAGCAGCCTGCAAATAACCCACCATGTAATGAACGAGAGGAAACCCGATGAGAGCACTCGCAAGCCTGTTGGCCATGATGGTCATTGCATTGCTGGCGGCCTGCAGCAATCTGCCGATGAGCCAGACATCGCAGTCCGGTCAGGTCCAGCACCCGGATGTTTTTCATTCGTACGTCGACTGAGCCCGTCATCGCGACGCAAGCGCCATCGCGTGCCCGGTTCGGAGCGCTGCCCGCTTGAATTTGTGGGATGCGTGCTGGATGGGGAATGCGTGGCGGACATGGCCCGGCGCTGGCCAGCCGGGCTTCATGTAGAATCCGAACGGTCGTGCTTAAAAATAACAGACCGTCGGAGACAGCATGGACTTGAACTACGCGCCGGAAGATCTGGCCTTCCGCGACACCGTGCGCGGCTGGCTGAAGGACAACCTGCCGGCAGACCTGCAGCACAAGGTACTTCACCACAAGCGACTCACGCGCGACGATTTCGTGCGCTGGCACCGCATCGTTCACCGTCAGGGCTGGGTCGCGCCCAACTGGCCGGTCGAGCATGGCGGCACCGGCTGGACCAAGGTGCAGCAGCACATCTGGGAAGAAGAGTGCGCGCGCGCCGGTACGCCACCGATATTGCCGTTCGGCGTCAACATGGTGGCACCGGTCATCATCGCCTTCGGCAACGATGCGCAGAAGCGCCATTACCTGCCGCGCATCCTGTCCTGCGAAGACTGGTGGTGCCAGGGGTATTCGGAACCGGGCTCGGGTTCGGACCTGGCGTCGCTGAAGACGCGCGCGGTACGGGACGGCGATCATTACGTGGTCAACGGCCAGAAAACCTGGACTACGCTCGGCCAGCATGCCGACATGATGTTCTGCCTCGTGCGCACCGATCCCGATGCGCGCAAGCAGGAAGGCATTTCCTTCCTGCTGATCGACATGAAGACGCCCGGCATCACGGTGCGGCCCATCATCACGCTCGACGAAGACCACGAAGTCAATGAAGTCTTCTTCGACAACGTGCGCGTTCCGGTCGCCAACCTCGTCGGTGAAGAGAACAAGGGCTGGACCTATGCCAAATACCTGCTCGGCCATGAGCGCACCGGCATCGCTGCCGTGGGTCGTTCCAAGCGCGAACTGGCCTTCGTCAAGCGTCTGGCGCTGAAAATGGAAAAGCAGGGCAAGCCGCTGACAGACGATCCGCTTTTTGCAGCCAAGCTGGCGGCGGTGGAGATCGACCTGATGGCGCTGGAAGTGACGGTGCTGCGCGTGATCTCGCAGGAAGCGAAGCGCAAGGCGCCGGGCCCCGAGGCATCGATGCTGAAGGTGAAGGGTACCGAGATACAGCAACGGCTGACCGAATTGATGGTCGAGGCCGCCGGCCCCGGCGCACTGGCCTTCGATCCCGCGTATCTGGAAGGCGAGCATGAACATAGCGCCGGCGGCGACGACGATACGGCGCCGCTGATGCCTTACTACTTCAATTACCGCAAGACCTCGATCTACGGCGGTTCGAACGAGATCCAGAAGAACATCATCACCCAGATGATCCTGGGACTGTAACGAGGCGCAAGGACCCGACATGGACTTCGAACTCAATCCCGAACAACAGCAACTGGCCGATGCGATCCGGCGCTGGGCCGACAAGGACTACGGCTTCGATGCGCGCAAGGCCATCATCGCTTCTGCCGAGGGCGTATCGACGCAGGCCTGGCAAGCGCTGGCCGAATTGGGCGTGCCGGCGCTGCCGGTGCCGTCCGAACACGACGGCTTCGACGGCACGGCCATTGACCAGATGGTGGTGATGCAGGCACTCGGCCGCGCGCTGGTCGTCGAACCGGTGCTGGCCACCGCGATGGGCACGCATTGCCTGAAGCGGGCGGGCGGTCATGGCGAATTACTGTCGCAGGTCGCTTCCGGTGAACTGACACTGGCCTGTGCTTTCGGCGAGCGTCAGGCGCGGCATGAATTGTTCAACAT
>CAZCDW010000006.1:0-1102 GCA_964497485.1 uncultured Bifidobacterium sp. | reverse complement strand
GCCGACCACGGCATTGCCTTGCTGTGCGCCGAAGCGCTCGGCGTGATGGAAGCGCTGTGCGAGGCCACGCTCGATTACCTGAAGACACGCCAGCAGTTCGGCGTGCCGATCGGCAAATTCCAGGCGCTGCAGCACCGGATGGCCGAGATGTTCATACAGCTGGAGCAGGCGCGCTCAATGGCGATGCTGGTCGCGGTGAAAGATGCATCGGCTGATGCGAACGAACGTCGTCGCGTCGCGTCGGCGGCCAAGGCCCGTATCGGCGAGGCGATGAAATTCATCGGCCAGCAAGCGGTGCAGCTGCATGGCGGCATGGGCGTCACCAATGAATTGCCGGCTGCGCATCTGTTCAAGCGGCTGGCCGGCATCGAGCTGATGCTGGGCGACACCGACCATCACCTGATGCGCTTCGCATCCTTGCCCGGCTTCGTGCCGGCCTGACCTTCAAGGAAAAGCATGAGGAAGTTTCACAGCGCCGACGAGCTCGAGGCGGAAGTCGGCAACGAGGTCTCGGTGTCGTCATGGGTAGCGATCGACCAGCAGCGTGTGAACCAGTTTGCCGACGCGACCGATGACCCGCAATGGATCCATGTCGATGTCGAGCGCGCAAAGAAGGAGTCTCCGTTCGGCGGTACCGTTGCGCACGGTTTCCTGACCTTGTCCTTGCTGCCGCGCTTCTTCGAGGAACAGATAGAACTCCCGTTCGGCCGCATGAGCATCAACTACGGGCTGAACAAGGTGCGCTTTCCATCACCGATGAAAGTCGGCGGCCGCGCACGCGGTCGCTTCACGCTGCTGGCCGTCGAGCGCCATCCGGACTGCGTCCAGAGTGTCTGGAAGATGACCGTCGAACAGGAGGGCAGCGACAAGCCGGTCTGCGTGGCGGAGTCGGTGCTCAGGCGCTACTACTGAGCAGGTGCAGACCAGGGCACTGCCGGCTCAGGAGGTGAAGCTTTCCTCCGGCAGGCGCGAGATGTCAATGCCTCTGGTACTGCGTCGCACCGAACAGCATTTCCTTCGACTTGTCATCCAGCAGCGGCTTGCGCAGGTCGGCCAACACTTGCACGCCGCGCTGCACGGCAGGGCGCTCGGCGATCTCGTC
>CAZCDW010000005.1:28252-40403 GCA_964497485.1 uncultured Bifidobacterium sp. | reverse complement strand
GAAGCAGCCCCCAACCCAGTCGAGGCAGCGCTCAGACCGTTAGTCAGCTTGATGTTGCGGCCGCCTGCAGCGGTCAGCCCGATACCGTTGGTGTCGCTACCGGTATCGGTCGCGGTAACACCAGTAGCCTTCGAGATGGCATTGATCGCGTCGGTCACCAGCTTACGGCTCAGCGCGGTATCCGTGCTGGTCGTGACCGAAGCGGTCGTGTAACCGTTGATGGTGACGGTGCCAGTCACGGCTGCACCCGTCATTGACGAACCGGAGACCGTAGTTGCGCCGGCTTTCGCGGTCACGCCGCTCTGATCCGCCACGCGGTTGATCGCCGCTGCCTTGGCGATCGCGCTCGATGCATTCTGATCGGTCGAGACAGCATCGTCTTCGGCATAAGTCGGGCCGACCGATACGCCGTTGATGATCAGATCGCCAGCATTCAGCGCACCCAGCACCGACTGTTTGCCGCTGATGCTGGTCACCGAAGGCTGCACGTCTGAACCAAGGTGGTTGATCTGAACCGAGTCAAACGACATCTTGATCTTGTCAGCCTGGTTCGCGCCAGTCTGGATGACCACATTCTTCGCACTGCCATCGAGCAGGTTGATGTTGTTGAAATTAGTCGTCTTGGCGATGTGGCTGATCTCTTCCTTCAGCTGATCAACTTCCAGCTGCAGCGACGAGCGGTCGCCAGCAGACATGGTGCCCGATGCCGACTGTACGGCCAGTTCACGCATACGCTGCAGGATGTTGCCCACCTGGCCGTAAGCGCCCTCGGCGGTCTGGGTCATCGAGATCGCATCGTTCGAGTTCTTGACGGCCATCTGGATGCCGCGGACCTGCGAGGTCATGCGGTTGGTGATGGCGAGGCCGGCGGCGTCATCCTTGGCCGAGTTGATGCGCTTGCCGGTCGACAGGCGTTCCATCGACTGCGACAGCTTCAGGTTCGAAGCACGCGAGGACTCTTGCGAAACCAGCGCGTTGAGGTTGGTGTTAATCACGGACATGGTGGTTCTCCTTTAAAGTCCACTGCGTTCTTCACGTTGAATCTTGGGGTTTAGCTTCCCCACGGATTCGAAAATCGGCACCTGCGTTACAAACTTGAGAGAAATCTTTCAGAAAGCCTGCGCTCAGCTTCAAACGGCTTCGTTATGCAGCATGCCCTTCAGGTCTTCGATGCTGTGCGCGACCTTGACCACCACCTCGTTGGGGATCTGGCGAATGACTTCGCCGGATTCGAGGTTGCGGACCAGGACGATCGGACGACCCAGGGCATGGTCGATACTGAAATTCAGGCCGCGACCACCGTCTTTCATCATCTCGTTGATGCGACCAATCGCTTCTTCAAGATTGGCGCGCATCTTCTCGGTATCGATGTGGATCTCGGCCTTGGGCGGCGGCATGACGACGGGATGCTGCGCATCCGCGTTAGCGGGCGCAGCGGATTCGCGCGCAGCTGCGACCGGCCGGCTGATGACCGGGGCGGCGGGCGCTGCACTTGATTGAATAGCTGTGACCATGGGTTCCATCCTTTCCGGGCGGAGAAATGGAAAACCCACCCGTTCAGTCACAGAAATCGGTCTGAGCTTTTGAAACTTTAGGGGCTGGCGGAAAAAATTTGCCGTTATCAGCTTGCTATCGGATCAATCCGTAGGTGCTGGCGCACTGGATCAATTACTTGTTTGTGTAAGCGGCCATCATCCCTTCGAAGGTCGATTTGAGGCTGGTCTTCTGCGCATTCACGCTGCCCACCAGGCTTTCCATCTGCGAGAACTGACGGGTGTAGCGCGCCAAGACGGACTCCATCCGGGTCTTCAGCTTTTCGATCTGGGCGTTGTATTTGGTGTTTTCGGTTTCAGCGTTGGTCGATTTCGACTGCAGCGGGCCATTTTGATCGAGCAGCTTGGACAAACGACGGAACGTATCCCCGGCGATACCGGCAGGCTGCGTGCTGAGCGAGCTGATATTGCTCTGGTTGCCCGTCATGGCTTTGACCACATCACCGTAATTGCTCTTCAGTGCCGCGTCGAGCTTGGTTTCGTCCAATGACAGTACGCCCTTCTGGTCCGTCTTGAAGCCGAGGTCGCCGAGGCTGGTTACTGCAGAGCCTGCAGTGCTGGATTGACCAAGGAACATCGAACGTATCTGCAGCCGCACCATCTTGACCGTCGGGTCACCGACCAGGGTCTTGCCATAGGTCTCCAGCGACGACTTGGGATCCGTGGTCTCTTTGATGATGTTATCGAAATCGTTATAGGCTGTGACCAAAGACTTGATCTTGTCCTTGATTGCGCTGGTGTCCTGGGTCAGCGCCACGCTGGCGGGCGACAAGGTAGTCGAGCGCAGCTCGAGCGTGACGCCGCTGATCACATCAGCCAGTGTGTTGGACTTGCGGGTATAAGACACGCCGTTGACGCTCAATACCGCATCGCTGGCCTGATTCTCGGCCGAGGTCGCAAACGCAAGGCCGCTGGATGCGTTCGAGTTCAGCGTAAAACCTTCGCTCGCGCCCGAAGCACCCGTCACCATGATCTTGTAGGGCGTACCGACACTGCCGTCATTGACCAGTTCGGCTCTCACTCCCTGGCCGGCATCATTGATCGCAGCGATGATGCCATCCGGGCTGTCCGCATAGGTCGTGCGGGTCAGCGCGGCATTGGTGATCACCTTGCCGCTCTTGGAGGTAATGCTGAGGTTGGAACCGGTCGCGGTCACGCTCACGTCATCGCTGCCTTCCAGCACGCGCAAGCGTTTCTGGATGTCGGCTGCCAATGCTGACAAGGTAGGCGCATCTGGCGCCGGGATGATGGTGCGGACGCTGTCGCCGATCTTGACCGTGAACGACTTGAAGTCCGTCACCTGCGGCAGGGTGCCGAACTTGACGCCGGTAATACCACTGCCGGATGCCGTCGGCACACCGACGTCAGCACCGGTGTCCAGACGGATCGTGGCCGTTTGCGACAAAGTCGGTGCGGTGATCTTGCGGTTGAAGTTGGATGACTGGAACTGCAGGCCCGAGGTGCCACTGACGGTCACGGACAACTCATCTGTACCGTCGAGCGCGCGCAATTGCTTTTGCAGGTCGGCTGCCAGCGCATTCAAGTCGGCGCTGGCGGGTGAAGGCTTCAGATTGAACTGCTTGCCAGCGACGATGATCGAGAACGCCTTGAAATCCGTGACCGACGGTGAGCTGCCGAAACTGATATTGGACAGCGAGGCCATGAACGTCGCTGCCGGAGGTACCGACTGGGTACCCGTTGCGGCATCGTTCACGTTGGCATCCGCTGTCAGGGATATCGCGGAAATGCGTTTCGACAAATCGGACGAGCTGAAGACCAGATTGCCACTGTCAACGCTGACAGAGACTGTTGCATCGGTAGTGCGAATCTGGTTCTGCAGATCGGTGGCCAATGCCGTCAGGTTGGCAGCACCTGGCGTCGGCGTGAAGCTGATCGGATTGCCATCGATCGTGATCGAAAAATTGCTGAAGTCCGTGACCTGGGGGTTGGACGCGCTGAAGGCTGGTGCCAGCAGTTTCGCAGTCGCGGTCGACGGGTTGGCTGTCGTGCCCGTGGCAACGCCGGCCCTGTTCGAGCCCAGCGTCAGGTTGAACGGCAAGCCGCCATTGACGGGCGTAGTCGATGCCGCATAGCCATTCGACACACTGCGCTGCGGCTTGGCCAGCGAGGCAATGTTGATATTGTAAGAACCAGCGATCGCCGCATTGGTCGTCGTGACATTCAGCGCCGTCGGGTTGCTGTTCGACGCTGTCAGCGAGTTATAGGCCGTCTTGTCCTTCAGGTCGGCGAGCTTTGCCTTGAACTCGTCCATCATGAACATGACCGCGGACAGGCCGCTGATCTTGCTCTCGTTTTTCGAGATCTTGGCATTGATCGCATTCTCTTTCGGAATGCGCTCCGCATCGACCAGGTTTTGCGCCAGCGACGCGGTATCCACGCCGGAACCGGCATTCAGCGAGGTCAACAGCTTTTGCGCCGCTGACTTGTTCGCCTTCTGGATCTCGGCGGCGGTCGCGGCGGCACTGGTGGTGGAGCTGACGGGAGACGTGGCCATGGTCTTTTTACGGGGAAAGCGCTCTATCGGCGTTAATCGTCAGGTGCCCGGTATCCTTGAGCAGTTTTTTCACTTACTTGATGTAGTCGAACAGGTTCAGCTGCGAGATCTTCGCGAAACTGCTCTGCGCTGCTTCCAGCGCCAGCATGTCCTTGTTCATCTTGGTGATCGCTTCGGTGTAGTCGACATCTTCCGCATTTGACAACACCTCTTTCATGCGCAGCAGGTTCTCGTCGGCCACATTGAGCTGGTTCTCGATCTTGTTGCCCGCTGCACCGACGGCCGCGAGGCTGTCGGACAAGCCGTCCTGCAGTGTCGTCATCTCGCCGACGGCACGGGTAATGCCCTTGGTGTCATTCGACTGCAACGCCGCCGACAGATCCTGAATGGCCTCGAAGAAGCCCACCGGTACCGGCTTGCCGGCGTCGTCGGTGCGCACGATCTTGTCGAACGGTCGGGTGCCGGGGCGGTTGGTGTCGACGCGGCTCTGGTCACCGATGCCAGCCGGCGCGATGGTCTGGTCACCCTGGTACACCACCCTGCCCTGCTCGTTGGCGGCGAAGGCCAGCTTGCCGACACGCGTGCCGGAGAAGATGTAATTGCCGTTCACGTCTTGTGTATTCGCCAGCGACAGCAACTGGTCGCGCAGCTCCTTGACTTCAATGTCGATCGACTTGCGGTCCTTGGCCTGGTAGGTGTCATTGGCCGCCTGTACGGTCAGTTCCTTCAGGCGCGCCATGATGGTGGTCGCCGAATCCAGCGCCGACTCCTGCTGCGAGAGCTTGTCCTGTACCTGCTTCATCGTCGCAACATAGCTTTCCTGGCGGCCGACAGCGGATTTGAGGCGCGAGATCTCGGCCGACTTGTCGGGCGCGTCGCTGGGCTTGATCACCTGCTTGGTGGTCGACAGCTGCAGCTGGGTCTTGGACAAACGGTCCTGCGTCACGCTCATCTGCTTGATCGCGCGATCGAATTTCAGGGTGGTCGAGATCTGGGGCATGGTCGACGCTCGCTTTTATTCGTCTCTAGGTATCTTCAAAGTCCATCCCGCCCGCCACTCAGCGAGCCGCCTGCAGGATGGAGTCGAACAATTCATTGGCCATCTGCATGGCCTTCGCATTGGCCTGGTAAGCCTGCTGGAAGCGGATCAGGTCAGCCGCTTCGGAATCAAGCGATACGCCCGACACCTTGTCGCGCGCCTCCACTGCCTGATCGTTGACGACCTGCAGCGCCTTCTGCGCAATCGTGGCCTGGCTGGAGAAGTTGCCGACCTTGCCGACTTCTTCTTCATAGGCCTGCGATATCGTCTTGCCGCCACCGCCCCCCTTGCCACCGATGAAGCCACGGGTCTGCAGCGCGACGATGTCGAGCATATTCTGGTTGTTGCCTGTACCGTCCTGATTACCATCGATGACGAACTTGTCGCCTGCCATTGGCAACCGGTTCAGCGTCAGCTTGACGCCCTGGTATTCGATGCCGGCCTTGGGGTCATAGTCACGCTCGGCCAGCTGGGTCACCAGGCCATTGGCCGGGTTGGTCCAGGTGATCTGGTAACGATTAGCGGCGGTGAACGTGATGTCGAACTTCTGGCCGCGCAGCGCATCGATGCGCTGCTTGTCCAGTGATGCCGGATCCGTCATCGACGCATCAAAGCTGCCGGCCACCGTGCCCGAGCCTTCGGTCACGAATACCAGCAAGTCTTCCTGCGCCGCACCGTCGATATACACGCCGGTGCGCAGGCCCAGCTTGGCCAGTTCGGCCGCGCCGTCTTCGGCATGCTCGGCGGTGAAGCCGATACGGATCTCGTCAGTCGATGCCAGATCCAGCTTGCCGCGATACGTACCATTGCCCAGGCCCAGTACGTTGCTACCGCCGGTCAGGGTCGTGATCGACATGTCGGCGCCACTGCCATTGCGCACCAACATCGAGCCATCGGCATCGATCTCGGCAAACACTTTTGAATAAGTGCCGCTGGTGACCCCCAGCGCATTGCCGTCATCCAGCGGGCCCAGCACGATGTCTTCGCCGGCCTTGGACGAGCCTGCATTGGACAGCGTGATCTCACCGCTGGTCGCATCCATGCTTGCGGTGACACCGGTATCCGCGGTATTCGCGTTGATGGCTGCCAGCATGTCGGCGCGGGTCGTGAACGTGCCATTCGCGCCACTGCCGTTGATGGCTACGCCGTTGATGGACAGCTTGCGTGTCAGGTTCTGTACCGATTGCGCCGCCACCACCCGGCCAGTGTCGGCCTGATTGATGGCTGCCGCGATGTCCTCGGCCGACGCAAAGCTGCCATTGCTGTTGCTGCCGGTGATCTTGACACCGTTGATCTGCAATGGCAGGCCCTTGTCGAGGCCGTCCTTGATGTTCTTGGCCGACGCACGCAGTTCGTTCGAACCGGTGATGACGACTGGCGGCTCCAGTGTCGAACCGACGCTGTTCAGCCAGCTCACCATGTCTGGCACTTTCAGGCGGCGGTTGTAGTCGAGCGCGCCGAGCGCCTTGCCGTTCAGGGTCAGTGTGTTGGCGGCGATGGCATCCACGTTCGACGGGATGCGTGCGCCCGATATCGATGCCGACATGGGCACGATGGGCATCAGGCCAGTGTAGTAACGGCCCTCGGGCGTGCCAAGAAAGTCAAGATCGCCCGCCACGCCATCCTTGCCGTAGCCGATAGTGATCGCATAGTCATCGCCGAAGTTCAGCTTGCCGCGATACGACATCTGGTTCGTCAGCTTGCCATCGGCATCCATCTCGGCGACGCGGATATCGTTGCCGCCGTAGCCATCGGCATTGCGCAGCACCAAGCCCGTGCCGGCGGCGTTGACCGTTGCGACTACATTGGTCTCGTTCGCGTACTGCGAATTGATCTGCAGCGCCAGGTCGGCCAGCGTGCGGCCAGCTTCCGGAGGAATGGCAATACCGTTGATGTACGCGCCTGCGGCAGGATCGAGCGCGAGTTCGGGCGTGATCGTCATCGCATTGACGCCGACCGGCGGATCCAGTCCTTCGGCCGCGCGGTTCAGCCATTGCGCGATATCGCTGGCCTGGATGCTCTGCGCCGGCTGGGTCGGGTACAAGGCTGGCAGCGAACGACCATTGATGGTCAGATGGTTCGCGCCGATATAGGTCATATTGGCCGGGATGGTCGAGCCCGCCACTTCGATGTGTTCGATCGTGCTCGGCAACACGTCATGCTCGGGCGTGAACTGCGTCGCCTTGTCGTACTGCGAAATCGGTTTGGACATCAGGCCATAGAACACCGACATCTGCTTGTAGCCGATGTCATCGGATTTGTTCAGATAATCCGACGAATACGTGGTGCCACCGATGAAGCCATTCTTGGTCGTGATCAGCGAGCGCAGCGTCGCATCGTCCGTGATGGGTGCGCCGAGCAGCTGGCGGCCATCGCGCGTGAAGACCTGGATGTTTTGCTTGTCGCTGGCGTTATCGAGGAACAGCGACCAGTTGCTGGCACCCATGGGAATCTGGCCGAGCAGCCAGTCACGCGGCGCAGCTACCCCAGCCGACGGGTCCGGGTTGTTGCGGATCACCTGCGACAGCGACTTCACGCGCGCCGGGTCCGCATAGTCCGTGGCAAAGCTCAGCGATGCATCGGCGCCGGACAGGTTATTGGCGTTCTCGATCACGCGGAACAAGCCACCGGCAGCGACCTTGTTCGGGTCATTGACGGCGAGCTTCAGACCGGCCGACGGACGGTCGATCTTCACCGACTGCCCGCTGACGGGATCAGTCTTTGTGATCTGGTCGATCTGGAACAGGTCCTTGCCGACATTGCCCTCGACATCGATGCCATTGCGGTGGATCGCATTGATCTCACCGGCGAAGGTCGTCACCAGGAAGTCGAGTGCTGTAAAGGTTGGCTGCAGCACCTGCTCGCGGAATCCCAGCAGGCCACCCAGTTCGCCACTGGATACGCCAACGACGGCGGTCGGTGTCTTGCTGTAAGGGTCGGCGACGATGCTCACGCGCGACAAGTCTTTTTCATCAAAGCGCGCTTCCAGGGGTACGGCCTTGTCGCCATCGACCAGCTTGCTGCCGCCGGTCGCACTGCCGATCGTCAGATCGACGGCGCCATTGGCGCGCGTGGTCGCATTCACCTTGACGAGCGCAGAGAGTTTTTTCAGCAGCAGGTCGCGCTGGTCCAGCAAGTCCGGCGGCTGCCGGTCCACCAGCGGATGCTTGGATAGTTGCTTGTTGACGGTCGCGATCTGGCTGGCCAGCGTGTTGATGTCGGCAACGCGCGCATTGATCGCGTCGCGGGTTTCATTATCAACGCCGGCCATTTGGGTCGACAGCTCGTTGAAGCGACCGGCCAGGCTGTCGGCATCGCGCAGGAATTGCTGGCGCAGGATGGTCGACGAAGGATCGGCCGACAGCGAGCGCGAGGTCGCAAAGAACTGGTCCAGTGCGCCGGGGAGGCCGATGGTTTCGCTACCGAGGATGTCGACCACCCGGTTCGCATAGTTGACCATCGGGCCCTGGGTGCTGAGCTCGCTGGTGCTGTTGCGCAGGTTCGTCTCGAGGAACTGGTCGTAAGCGCGCTTGATCGCGGTCACGGACGTGCCGGTGCCCAGATAGACGCGGCCCTGCTGGCGCGGCATGTTCTCGGTGAGCGAGGTCTCCTGGCGGACATAGCCCTCGGTGCCGACGTTGGCGATGTTGTTCGATACGGTCGACAGCGCGCGCTGGTAGGCGGCAACACCCGAGCTGCCGATACTGAGCAAGTCACTCATTCAGCGCTCCCCTTCAGCGGCGTGACCTGGCGCAGGTCGAGATTGAACTTGGCCGGACGCACCAGCTTCATCGCCGGCGCATTGCGCTGGATTTCCAGCGGTGCCTGCGGCGGGTTCAGCGGCATCGGCTCGGCCTTGGCCTTAAAGTCGACTTGCGGACCGTTGTTGCGCTCGACCGCCTTGACGATCATGTCGGCCACGCCGAACGAGCCGCGCTTGGCCATCTGCATCGACAGTTCGCGGTCATACATGTCCTGGAACTGGTCTTCGGTGTCCGAGCCCATCAGCTCGTTCTTTTCCACCGTCGCACGCATGGACTTGAGCATCTCCTGGATGAACATGGCCTCGAACTGGGTCGCGGTCTCGCGCGTCGCCTTGTCCGACTTCTGCTGGGCCTTGCCACGCAAAGCGCCCAGACCCGCAAAGTCCAGTGCGGACTGCGGGGTGGCGGTGCCGAGGCTGTCGAGGCTGTCTGCCATGTCGGTCCAGTGAATGAATTCAGGTCGTCGGTCAGATCACGACCAGGTCGGCGCGCAGGCTGCCGGCGCTCTTCAGCGCCTCCAGGATGGCGATCAGCGCCGACGGCGAAGCGCCGACCTGATTGATCGCATCGACGATCTGGCGCAGGTCCACACCGGCCTGGAACAGGAAGGCCGGCTTGTTCGGTTCGGTCACGGCGATATTGGCGTTCTGCACCGGCTGCGTGGTGCCGTTCGAGAAGGCACCCGGCTGGCTGACCTCGTTGGTCGCGGCGATCGCGACCGAGATCGTGCCGTGCGAGACGGCAGCCGGCGTGACTTTCACGTTGCGGCTGATCACGACCGTACCGGTACGCGAGTTGACGACCACGCGTGCCGGCGCTTCGCCGGGCACCACGTCGAGGTTCTCGATCATGCTCATGAAGGCGACACGCTGCGACATATCCATCGGCGCGCGCACGGAAATCGAAGTGCCATCCAGTGCATTGGCGGTACCAGCGCCGAAGGTCTTGTTGACCGCATCGACAATGGCGCGGGTAGTCGTGAAATCCTGCTCGCGCACGTTCATCACGACGAATTCGGATTTGTCGAAAGGATTGTCGACGATACGCTCGACGGTCGCGCCGTTCGGGATGCGCGCCGAAGTCGGCACGCCGATCGCCACCTTCGAGCCGGCGGCGTTGGCGTCGATGCCGGTGGTGTTCACCACGCCTTGTGCCAGTGCGTAGACTTCGCCGTCGATACCGCGCAGGCTGGTCAGGATCAGGGTGCCGCCGCGCAGGCTGCTGGCCTTGCCCAAGGTCGCGACGTTGACGTCGATACGCTGGCCGGGCTTGGACATGCCGGGCAACTCGGCGGTCACCATCACTGCAGCGACGTTTTTCACATCCAGACGGCCGGCAGCGGTCGCCGAACGTTCGAAGTCGGACAACGGGCCATCCATGCCGACGCCCATCTTGTTCATCATCGCGCGCACGGTCTGCACCGTGAACGAGACGTCGGCGCCATCACCGGTGCCTTGCAGGCCAACTACGATGCCGTAGCCCACCAGCTGGTTGGTACGAACCGCCGCAACCGAGGCGAGGTCCTTCACGCGATCCGCATGCGCGGGCGGCGTGGCGATGACGGCCACCAGGGCCGTCGCCAGTATCAGGAAGAAGCGCGAGATCATGGTCTGCTCCGTCGTGTTCTCAGGTCTCTGCGGCTCCCGGATCAGAATGGCCACCATTTCAGCAGCGCGCTGGTGCCCCAGCCGGAGCGGGTCGCGGCGGCGTGGTCGCCGACGGCACGGTAAGCGATTTGCGCATTGGCCAGGCGGCGCGATTGCACGGTGTTGATCGCGCTGACATCGTCCGGACGGATGATGCCGGCGACCTGGATCACTTCACCGCCCTCGGACAGCGCGAGCTTTTTCTCGCCGCGGATCACAAGGTTGCCATTGGCCTGCACTTCGACCACGGTGACCGCGATCGAGCCAGTCAGCGAGGCTTGCTGGTCGGCGACGCCCTTGCCCTTGTTCGAGATCTTGGCGCCATCGGTCTTGATGCCCGAGGTCGACGGCAGCAATTCACCGAGCTGCGTGGTCAGTCCGCTCGGCACCGCATTGTTCGATGACTCGCGACTGGTCTCGTTGTTTAAAGTTCTGGCGGCCTGGGTCGATTCATTCAGTAACACGGTGATCACGTCGCCGACGCGATACTCGCGACGACGGGCCTGCCACATGTCGGTGCTGTCGGTCGCAAAAATGGCGCCGGTCGCGATGCGATTGGCATCGCGCGGCAGTGGTTGCACCGGTGTGTATTCCGGCGACAGCGCCACCGGCATCGGGCCGGCACAGGCGGCGAGCATCAGGCTCGCGGCCAGTATTGTCATGGCCGGCTTGAAATTCGGCTTGTTCATCGTCGTCCTTGTTTTTTCTTCGCTCAGTCAGGGCTGATCAATCCGGCCTTACATGTTGTTGTTCAGGAAGCGCAGCATGCCGTCGGCTGCCGAGATCGCCTTCGAGTTGATTTCATACGCGCGCTGGGTCTCGATCATGTTCACCATCTCTTCGACGACGTTCACGTTCGATGCTTCCAGCATGCCCTGGCGCAGCGTGCCGGCGGCTGCGGTGCCGGGCACCAGCACGGCCGGGGCGCCTGAGGCGACGGTTTCCTTGTAGAGGTTGTCGCCCAGCGGCTGCAGGCCGGCCGGGTTCACGAAGCGTGCGAGCTGGATCTGCCCCACCTGCTGCGCGCCGCCGCCGGCGAACAGTTCCACTGACACCGTGCCGTCCTGGCCGATGGTGATGGATGAGGCGTTGGCCGGAATCGCGATCGCCGGTACCAGCGGCTGCCCGAGGTTGGTCACCAGCTGGCCGGTATTGGACAGCTTGAAGGTACCGTCGCGCGTGTACGCAGTGGTGCCGTCCGCCTGCTGAATCTGGAAGAAGCCCTCGCCCGCGACGGCGATGTCGAGCGCGTTCTGGGTGTTGATCATGTTGCCCTGGGCGTGGATCTTCTCGGTCGCGATCACGCGCGTACCGGTACCCAGCATCAGGCCGGTCGGTGCCTGAGTCGCGGCCGCGGTCTGGCCACCGGCCTGTCGGACGTTCTGGTACAGCAGGTCTTCGAACATCGCGCGGTCGCGCTTGAAGCCCGTGGTATTGACGTTCGCAAGGTTGTTCGAGATGACCGTCAGCCGGGTCTGCTGTGCGTCCAGGCCCGTCTTGGCTACCCACATCGATGCGTCCATGATTCCCTCTCTAGTGTCGCGTTTTCCGACTTATTGCAAATTGCGTGCCCGGACTTCCGTCACCCCGCCCTGCCCGGGTTCCGGGGCCCGGACCGGCAAGGATTTGCCGCT
>CAZCDW010000005.1:21613-28152 GCA_964497485.1 uncultured Bifidobacterium sp. | reverse complement strand
AGCGACTTGGCTTCCTTGATGGTCCGCACCTGGGTCTCGAAGGAGCGCGAGAAATCAATCAGCTTGACCATCGCGGTCACGACATTGACATTGCTGCTCTCGAGCGCGCCGGGCACGAGCTTGGGCTGTTTGGGGCCGGTCGCGAAGTCGCCGTTGGCGGTCGCGTTCTCGGGATACGGGGCGAACAGGCTGTCCGGGCGGCGCTGCAGCGTGATCGCGCTGGCGTCGCGCATCATGATGCGGCCGACCAGCACCTGAGGTTCGTTCAGGGGCGCGGCCGGGTTGCGGGTATAGACATCGCCTTCGGCCGTGATTTCCACATCGAAGCCGGTCGGGATCGTGATCGGACCGCCGTCCTCGCTCAGCACGGGGTGGTAAGAGCCGTTCTCGAGCACGCCGTCGCTGTTCAGGTGCAGGTCGCCACGGCGGGTGAAGGCCAGCGTGCCATCCTTGGCCTGCACGCCCATCACCGCCTTGTCCTGCAGTGCGATGTCCATCTTGTTCCCGGTCGCCATCAGGTGGCCGGGCTCCAGCGACACGGCGTTCATCTTCTCGATGTAGGGCTGGATGCGGGAATCCCAGCCATCGCCCTTGGCCTTGACGGCCACCATCGCATTGTCGAAGCTCTTCTTGAAGCCGACCGTGGACACGTTGGCCAGCTCGTTGTTGAGCTGTTCGCGCAGCAGGCGTCGTTCATTGATCGACGCCATCGCGGTGAAGGCTAAGCGGTCCATGTCGGTCTCCGGTCCTTATTGACTTACAGGCTCAGTCAAGCTCCGCTTAGCTGCGGATGTTGATGATGGCCTGGGTCAGGGTGTTGTTGGTCTCGATCGCCTTCGCGTTGGCCTGGAAGTTACGCTGGGCCGTGATGAGTTCGATCAGTTCATTGGTCAGGTCGACGTTGGCACGTTCACGGGCACCGGCACGCACGGTACCGAAACCGGCCGAACCGGCTTCACCGTATTTCGCATCGCCCGACTTCGAGGTCGCGTAGTAGCTGGCGTCACCGATCTGGCGCAGGCCGGTCGGTGCGGCAAAGTTCACCAGCACGATCTTGGCCAGCGACTTCTGGGTACCGTTCGAGTACGACGCCGACACCAGGCCATCGTCACCGATGTCCACACCGATCAGGTCGCCTTCCGGGCGGCCGTTCTGGTCTTGTTTCAGCACCGAGAACGGCGACGAGTACTGGGTCGACGATGCATAGTCGATCGAGAACTGCAGTGTCGCGCCGGACGCACCGATGGTGGTCGACTTGAAGGCAATCGCTTCCAGCGGCGAGTACAGCTTGCCGGCGGTGTCAAAGGTCAGTTCGCCCTTGTCGAGGAAGATCGGCGACCACAGGTCGCGGGTTTCATCTTCCGAGAAGGTGCCCGGGTCCGAGGTCTCCATGCCGTCACGGTCGACGTACAGCGGGAAGCCATCGGCGTTCTTGGCCTGCGGCGGCTCGATCCACTTGCTGGTGGTACCCCGTGCCGATGGCAGGTCGGACAGGCCCCAGATCGAGTTGGCCGACACCTTCAGGAAGGAACTGTCACCGGTGGTGCCAGTGGTGAAGGTGAAGAATTTCTTGTTGGTGCCCTCGGCGGTGTTGATGTCGACCTTCACACCGGACACGGTGCGGCCGAAGTTATCGGCCAGCGAGTTGATGCGACGCTCGAGCTCGGCACGGAATTCTTCCATCGTGTAGTCGGCCTTCGGCGGCATCGTGATCAGGCCGGTCACGTTGTCGACGGTAACGACGAACTGGTTGTTGGATGCATCGACGCGGAACTTGTTGTCGAGGTTGATACCGATGGTGTTGCCGTTCAGGACAGCCGGCTCCGACGTGATGCCACGCAACGGAGTAGCCGAAGTGTCGACGGTCGCCGGCTCCTCATAGCGCTGCAGGCCGAACAAGGCATTGGCCATCGCCGACGCACGCGAAATCTCGATGCTGGAGGTATCGCCGGTGGTACCGGAGCTGATGGTGAAAATGTTGTTGGCCTCGTCGAACTTCACTTCGACGCCATAGCGACGCTCGGATTCATTCAGGAGGCTGGCGCCGTTCGGCAGTACTGCAGCTCCCCAGGTGCCGGTACTGGCGTCAACCACGGTCTCGACGTTGGTCAGGCCGAACAGTTCATTACGCGCAGTGGTCGCGGAACGGATCGTCACCTGTGCATCGTCAGCGGCCTTGAACGTGAAGCTCTGGCGCACCGGGTCGTAGCCGACAGTGACCTTGGCCGGAAAATCGGTTTCCTTGTCGACCTGCGCCTGCAGCGCCTTGATCGCATCTTCCAGCTTGACCTTGGACAGATCGCCGATGCCATACTGGTTCTCGGCCAGCGAGATGGTCTTCTCCTGGTCGCCCACCTTCAGGCGGAATACCGGTGCCGACGTATCGGACTCGGCGGCCTTGAAGCTGGTGAAGTCGAAGTATTTTTCGTCACCGTAGGCCTTGTTGATCTGGTTCGTGATCTCACGGGCGATCTCGATACCGGTGAATTTCTTGGTACCGCTCAGCTTCGACAAATAAGACAAGTCGATCGTCACCGGATCGGTCGAGCCATCGACCTTCAGGTCGAACACGATGCCTTCCGGATTGTCATCGATGCCCATTGCACGCGCGGTCAGCGAGGTATTCGACGGAATCTTCAGCGGGCTGGTGGTCGGGTTGGCGATCGTCACCTTCAGGGTCTTGCTGCCATCAGACAGCTGGCTCAGCGTGGCGACGTATTTCTGCGGCACTTCGCCATTGATGGCCGTGGCCAGTTCGTCGATATTGGCAGCCGGCGTGCTCGGGTACTGGGTGCCGTCAAGATCCAGCGTCAGGTTGCCCGACAGGTAAGGTACATTGAAGGTGATCGCCGATTTTGATTGCGACTGCGGCTGGATATAGCTGCCGGTGCCATTGAACGACGCCGTCATCGAGAATTCGGGCAGCGAGATCTTGCCATCGACAGCGATGGCGCTGTCTTTCGGCAGCACGACCAGGTCGCCTGCAGCGTTCAGGCTCGCGGTGTAATCAACCGCGTCATTGGCGTTGATCAGATCGGCCAGCTCCTGCAGGCTGCCTGCAGTCAGCGGATCGGTCTCGATCGCCGTGAATTTGTAATTGGCGTCGATCTTGGTCGGGTCGCCATTGCCACCAGTCAGCTCGATCTTCAGCGTACCCGCGTTCACCGACGCCAGGTACTTGCCGCCAGCGTTGATGGCGCCGGTGATGTCGGTCAGGGTGTCACCGGTGTAGGTTTCGTTGCCGATCTTGAGCATGTAGCTCTTGGCATCGGTGGCCGGCGTGAAGGTCGCATCGAGGATGCTCTCGGTCAGCGTCGGGTCGAACGGTACCGGCGTCGTGGTTGCGCTCGACTGCAGCTGCGGCGTACCGACGATATCGGCTGTTGTGCCCTTCACCTCGACGCTCAGCTTGCCGTTCGAAACGGTGGCCTGGAATTCGGTGCCTGCGTTGATGTTCGCCACCAGCTCGTCCAGCGTCGCGCCCGCATACGTGGCCGGGGTACCGGTGGTAGAGCCGATGGTCAGCGAGAAGTCGCTGGTACCGGCATCCGGCGTGTACTGCACCTTGGTCGTGATCTTGGTCTCGTCGGTCGCGGTCTGCTTGGCGCGGGTCGCGAAGGTATAGCCGGCCGCATTCACCGGCGCACGGAATACTGCGCCCTGGGTCGGATTGTCGGCCACCAGCGCATCGACCTTGGCCGGGAATTCAATGCCGGCCTTCCATTCGCCAGTCAGGGTCGGCGACAGGTTGCCGCTCTTGACGGTGGCCGGCGCAGACGCGATCGGGTTCTTCAGGTCATCGAGGTTGAACAGCTTGGTCACGCCTCGCGCGATGTCCTGCGGCGGGATCTGGCTCTCGGCACGCACTTCACCGTATTTGTTCACATATTGTTTTTCGCCGGTCTTCTTGTCGGACGACTGGATCAGCAGCTCCTGCAGCTTGGTGTCGCCGATGTAGACATAGGTCTGCCATTTGTTGGTCGGATCTTCCGGCGTCGCACCCTGGGTCTTGCGGTAGTAAACGGTGGCCAGATAGCCGTTGCCGCCAGCGTCATACACGGTGACGGCGGTGGTCTTGTTGTAGGTGGTGTCGTCATTGCGGTCGAACGGCAGCGTCGGCACTTTCGCATCGGCTGGCAGGTTCAGGCCCAGCTGCACTTGCGAAGTGGCGACGGCATCGCCGGTCGTTTTACGCGGGATCAGCAGCTTGGACAGGTTCTCGAGGTCGGCCTTGCCGGACGAGTCAACCGCCGCTGCGATCAGGGCCTGGCCGGCGGAGTTCACCACGTTGTACGAGTCGTTCAGCATGAACGTACCGTTACGGGTGTAGATGTCCTGCAGGCCATCGGCGGACTTCAACGGGAAGAAGCCGTCACCGGTAATCGCGATATCCAGCGAGTTTGCCGAGAACTGAATGTTGCCCTGGCTGAATTCCTGGCTGACCTGCTTCAGCGCCACACCCTGACCGATGACGGACGAGGCTTTCTGCAGCGGTGAGGTCGCGAAGATGTCACCGAAGTCGGCGCGCGAGCGCTTGAAACCGGTGGTGCCCACGTTGGCAATGTTGTTACTGGTGACGGACAGCTGTGCAGTTGCCGCGTTCAGACCGGTCAACGAGGTATAGAAAGACATGTGTGCTTCTCCTGGATTGCGTGTGGGCTGTGTTCTTTACAGGACTTCAGGGATTCGTTCGTTCGGGTTCGGGCGCTCAGTTACCGATGCGCTTGACTTCGGACAGGCTGACCTTGGTGCCATCGGCCAGCTCCAGCTTCATGTCGCCGGTGGTAGTGTCAGTGGTGACGCTGCGCACGGCGGCCATGGTCTGCACCGCGGCCTTGCTGTTCTGGCCAAAGCGGGAGACCGTGGCCTCGATACGATAGATGCCATCGGCCGCCGGATTGCCATCGTTGTCCAGGCCATCCCAGGTGAACGGGTAATCGCCTTTTTTCTGCGCGCCGATCTGGCCGGTACGGACCACGCTGCCCTTCGAGTCGAAGACCTTCAGCGTGATGCCATCGACGTCCTTGTCCAGCGTGACGCTGCCCTCGACCGGCTCGCCGTACTTGATGGCCTTGCCATCGGCGATGGCGACCGTCTTGCCGATCATGCTGGATGCATTCGAGATCTGAGAGTTCGACATCGACTTGACCAACGTGTCGATGTTGGTCGACATCTTGGTCGTCGCTTCCAGCTGAGAGAACTGCGCCAGCTGTGCCACGAAAGCTTCGTTTTGCATCGGGTCCAGCGGATTCTGGTTCTTCAGCTGCGTGGTGAACAGGGTCAGGAAGGCCGTCTGGCCCATCTCGTCACCCTTGCCATTGATGACGGCCTGTTCCTGCTGCTTCTTGTACTGCGCCGTCGTCATGATGTTGGACGGCAGGCTGTTGTCAGTCGCTACGGTTGCCATGGTTGTTCAGTCCTCAGGCCTTGATGATGTCGAGGGTGCGCATCATCAGCTCGCGCGCCGTGTTCACGACTTCGACGTTGTTCTGGTAGGAGCGGGAAGCGGCCATCAGGTCGACCATTTCCGTCACTTCGTTGACGTTGGCCTGATAGACAAAACCATCCTTGTCGGCCAACGGATTGTTCGGGTCATAGACCTTCGGGATGGGCTTGGTGTCATCGACGATCTTGTCGATCTTCACGCCGCCCACATACGGAGCACCGGCATGCGCCTGCTCTTCATCCATGATGGCCTTGAACACGGTGCGCTTGCCCCGGTACGCGAGGTCCTCGGTGGCTGCCGTGGTGCCGGCATTGGCCAGGTTGGAAGCGGTGGTGTTCATGCGGATCATCTGCGCATGCAGCGCAGTGCCGCCTATGCCCCAGATGTTATCGATAGACATTGGCATGATCGATTACTCCCCTTTGAGTGCCTTGCGAATGCTGTTCACACGGTTTTCCAGGAACGACAGCGTCGCCTGGTAATCCGCAGCAGCCTTACCGTACTTGGCCTGTTCGACCGTCAGTTCGACCGTGTTGCCGTCGACCGAAGCGTTGAACGGCGTGCGATAGCGCATGCCGTCGTCTTCGTTCACGTCATCGGCAAAATCGAAGTGGGTGCCATGGGTGTTGGCCATCAGGTCCTGCGGCTCGAACTTCGCCATCACGGTCTTGAAGTCGAGGTCACGCGCCTTGAAGTGCGGCGTATCGTCGTTGGCGATATTCCGGGCGAGCACTTCCATGCGCTGGTTGCGCACGCGCAGTGCCTTCTCGTGTATGCCCAATGCGTTACTTAAAACATCCATGTCCCTGCTCCATGCCGCCGCCGGTTTACCGACAGGCCGCTAAAGTTTTCAGCTGTCGTACCGACCATTGCAAAGGCCGTGCCAGAATGTTTTTTGACGGGAATGGCGCGTGTTTGCGCGAGGGGCGGCAAGGGTTTGCCGCATGGCCGGAACGCCGGGGGAGGCAAAGCCTTGCCGCCCTGAAGACCAGGACGACCTTGCAGTCAGCCGTCTATATAGACAAAACCGGTGAAGCCTCTGTTGAAGCGGTCACCATGCAGAGCGATCACCTTATAAGGCGATCACCGTGTT
>CAZCDW010000005.1:0-21603 GCA_964497485.1 uncultured Bifidobacterium sp. | reverse complement strand
GGGATCCAGTGTCTTTTAATGAATGTGAATCCGCCTCAACTTCCTGATCGGATCCACTCACATACCCGGCAATTCCACCTTCGCGAAGCTGCCGTTGTAATCACTCAGACGATCGCGCGCATTCGACTTCAGGCCCGCGATAATGGAATTGCGGGTGATGACACCCGACGGATCCCTGCCCTCGTACAGCATGTTGGCCTGCTTGCCCGGGATGTTCAGCGCGACGTTCGAGCGTGTCACGCTGCGCGCCGCCGGTGTCAGCACCGTCAGATACAAGTCATCCAGCGCCGCCGGGCCGTAGTCCTTCAGTCGCGTGTCAGTAAAGTACCGGTCGACCAGGTCGAGCTGATCGAGCACTGACAAGTTCAGGATCTCTTTCGGATTCTTGCCATAGCCGGCACTGGCCGCGCCACGGTTGCCGCCCGCACAGAACTGGATGATGCCGTGGCAGCTGCCATTGGTCGCCCTCGGGTTCATGCCATCGGATTCCATCAGCGTCATGCGCGCGAAGTCATCTGGCGTGAATTGATGTTTGGTCGCCAGTGCGAGGATCTTGTCCTTCACCGCCGCCTGCTCGGCCGCCGGCACATAACCCCGGGAGACGGCGCGCGCCAGCGTCGTGTCCAGCACCGGCGTCGACGCATTGGCGCCTTCGAGATTGAGCTGCACTGCCGCCACTGCGGTCTGGCGCAGCTTCAGCGCGGCCATGGTCGTCATCGGTGCCATGTTGATCGCCTGCCCGGCCTTGATCCGGTTCGCGTCATCGAGGCCGTTCTCGCGCGCGACCGTGCGCGCCATTTCAAGGATCTGTGAATTGCTGAACTGGCCGGCGACCTCGCCGAGCTGACGGCGGGCCAGCCCCATCAGCGTGTCGCCACGCTGTACCGTCACCATCTGCATGTCGGTTTTCAGGCCGGCCAGCGCTTGCTTGAAGCTCGAGCCCGAGATCGCCCGTTCGCGCGCGCGAGTCTGTTCCGGGCCACCAGTGGCGGCGGTGTCGGTGAGATGCGGGCGAATTTCCATGATGGCTTCCTCTTCGGTGCCCTTAAGGCTGGCGTGATTGCTGGCCGGCAGGGCTGGTATTGTTTTTGCACTACTTGGGGAAACTGTCGGAAGTCCAACAGCAGGCTTCCCCGATAACCAAGGTTTAGCAAGGCTCGTTCCAGACCAGACGATGTGATGAAAACGACGCGAACACTGCTGGAAGTACTGAATTTGATAATGATGCGAGCGATCGCAGGCGCCCTGCTGCTCGCCTGTGGCGTCGCCACGCAAGCGGCGACGCCACAGGAGGCGATGCATTCTGCGCTGGTGGACTGGGTGGCGGCCAATCATGGTGTGCCAGCCAGCCAGGTGGCGGTGGCGCCGCTAGATCCGCGGGTCTCCGTCCAGCCCTGCGCGGGCGGCTTTGTATTTGATTACCCGTTCGTGAGCCGCGAAAGCGTGCGCGTGCGCTGCACGAAGCCAAATTGGCAACTGTTTGTCAAAGTCGGCTTTACGACACCCGGCGGAGCGGTCGTGCCACCGCCGGCCGCAGCGGCCAGTCCCAACAAGCCGGCGGCACCGACCGGCGTCGCGACACCGGGCCAGGTCGTGGTGGCGACGGCTAATTTACAAGCTGGACAGGTTTTACACCCGGAGCACCTCAAGCTGGAGAAGCTGGATGCCGAAAAGATAAGCAGGTCTCACTACCTCGAGATCGCGGGACTGGAAGGACAGGAGTTGGTGCGCGCGGTGCGCGCCGGTGAAGCGATACGCATGTCGGACCTGCGGCAAGCCACGCTCGTGCGGCGCGGTGACCTGGTCGTGATGACGGTCGGCGCGCCGGGGACCTTCCAGATCTCGGTCAAGGCCGAGGCGCTGCAGGACGGGAAGATGGGCGAACAGATCAGGCTGCGCAATACCGAATCCGGCCGCACGCTGTCGGCGATCGTGACCGGCAAGGGGCAGGCGCGCGGCGTCTGAGCCGCAGACAAGCAGGGAATGGCAACAAAAATGATGTTATTTCGGGAATCTGAATTTTTTTATAGCGGATGCTAAAGTTCGCGACACTGCATCCGATACTCGTTGTGACAGGAGTGAAAACTCCTACCAGGCCAGGATTGGCCGAAAGTGAGAGAAAACCATGAGCAACCCTATTTCGAGCATCTTCAGCGGCAGTCCGGCGCTGGACAAGGCCAGCCTCGAGAAGACCAAGCGCCGTGCGGTCGAGCGTCCTGTGGACGGTCAGACTGACAGCGCGAAGGCGTCGAGCGCAGCCGCTGCACCGAAGGACGACCAGCTGGTCCTGTCCGAGGTCGCGCAGCGCGCCATGGCCGAGCCCAGCTTCGACCGTGCGAAGGTCGAGTCCATCAAGCAGGCCATCCAGGATGGCAGCTATCCGATGAACTCGCGTCGCATTGCCGAAAGCTTCGCCGCGATGGAAAAGCTGATCGGCTGATCCCGAACGGCTGAACCTGAACTGCTGACAACGCCGATGCTGCAGACCACTGCACGCAGTCCCGAGGTCGTGCCTCCCCCGGCCGCCAGTCCCGAGCTGGTGTCCGCGCTGGAGTTCGGCCATGTATTGCATGGCATTCTTGAAAAAGAATTCGAGGCGCTGCGCGTGCAGGACCTCGATACCTTCGAGGGCCTGCAACCCGAAAAGCTGACCATCTTCGAACAGCTGCACCGGCTGACCGGCGCAGGCACGCCGGAGAGCCGCATCGACCATCCGGAATGGGATGGCTTCAAGGGCCTGATGGCCGACTGCCGCGATCTGCATCGCCGCAATGAAGTACTGATCAACCGCAAGCTCGACGCCATCCGTGGCACGCTGCAAACGCTGCGTGGCTCGGACCCGACCGCTTCCGTTGAAGTCTATGACCGCCTCGGTCGCGTGTCGCGCATGCGCGGCGGACGCGGCTATGAAGAAGTCTGAACGGGTACGCGCCCTTTCCTGCCTGCCCTTCCCCGAATTCGTACGCAATGACCTGGTCGCGCGCCGCCGGCCTCAGGATTTCTCATCACCCGGCTGCATGCCGCGCAACCAGTAAGCCCAGGACAGCACCACCGCCACTGCCGTATACAAGTCGCGCGGAATCTCCTGCTCCAGGTCCAGTCGTGACAGCGCGGCGACCAGCTCCTTGTCCTGGGTGATGTAGATGCCCTGCCGCTGCGCCTCGGCGATGATGGCATCGGCCAGTTCATCACGGCCCTTGGCCGAGATCACCGGTGTGTCGCGCTGTCCGTATTCCAGCGCCACCGCTTCGCGTGCGCGCCGCATCATGCCGAGACATCCAGCATCGTGCCCGGCGCGGCGACCGCATGCTCGGGCTGTTCCTCGCGGGCCGAATGAAACACACGGAAAGAATCCATCGTCAGGCCGGCGTCGGCCAGCCGCTTGCCGAGTGCATCGGTGTGTCGGCGCGCAAGGCGTACCACGCTGTCTTTCACGGCCCACATCATCAGGTCGACATGCGCAGTCTTCGCAATCGAGGTCTTGAGCCAGATCTCGCCCAGCACGTCGTTATTGGTATGGATGTCGACCGAGAATGGCGGCGGTTGCTGGCCTGGCCTGCGCGGTGGCCGGAAAAAGCGGATCTCGACCGGGTTCGCATCACGAAATGGCAGCACCATCGCAAACGACAATTCACCACGCGCCTGCGCGGCCAGGGACTCGACCTGGGCCGATTCGATGTCATCCAGTGCCTTGTGCAGCGGCGCCGTCGAACCCGGCTCCTTGTCCGACAATGAACGAATCAGCCGGCGCAGCAAGCTCTTGCCATCGACAGCGCCGGCCAGCTGGCCGCGCCCGAGCAAGGCCTCCAGCCAGAAGCCGGATGACAGCACGGCACCCTGCAGCGCATTCGGTGTCAGCCCGCGCATAGCCAGCTGCATGCTCTGGAACAGCGATGCAAGGCCGGCGTCACCGCTACCCTTGAGCAGCGCATCCATTACACCCGGCTGGAACAGCTGCAGCAGCGTCGGCGACATCGGCGGCCGCAGTGACAGCGCCAGCAGACGCGACAAGGCAGGCGATTCGGTCGCCGCTTCCGCGCCGGTAGCCGAGGCATCTGCAGCCAGCGGCGCAGCTTGAGCGGCATCGGGATCGACGGGTTTCAGCAACCAGCCGCCGGCACCGCGCAACGCACGCAGCCAGACTTCCTCGCCCGGGCGAAAGCGCAGGCCGGGCGGCAAGTCGATCAGCTGGCCATTCAACAGGAGCTTGAGCATCTCGCCACGCAGCTCGATCGTGCCCTGCACGATCTGGCCGTCACGCAGGCCGAGTTGCTGCGCGATGGGCATGGCCAGCGGCAGTGGCCGGCCTTCGAGATAAAAAGGATTCAGGCGACCCGGCAGGGCCGCCTGTTCGACTCCTTGCAGCAGCGGCGTCATGCCGGGCGCAATGAGTGGGGTGGGCGCTGTAGACGCTACCCGTGCATCAGGGGAAGCGCACCCACTTTTTCTTTTCTTCGGCCGACACTTCCGGTGCCGGGTTCGCGCTGGAAGCCACATTGACCGCCTGGCGTGGTATCGCGATCGGCGGGTTCAGATCATTGGCTGTGGGCGCGATGGTCGGGTTCACGACCGGCGCCTTCGCATGCAGCTCGGCGGCACGCACGCGAGTCGCCTCGACCTGCGGCTGCGGATCACCCAGCACGACCGAGCGCATGACAGCCGCGTTAGGCAGGTTCAGCATGGAGCCCGGCTTGAGCTTGACGTCCTTCACGGCCGCCAACAGTTGCGGGTTGGCGCGACCAAACGCTTCACGCATGACTTCCATAGAGAACGGCGAGTTCGGCATGGTCTTGCGGATCACGCGGTCGAGGTTGTCGCCCTGTTGTACCTTGTATCCGCCGGCCGGCGCATTGCCGTGCAGGGTCTCGCGTGCGACCTGGGCCAGCACCGGATCCGTCACCGGCTTGACGGCCTTGGCCATCTTTTTCTTTTTCATCGCCGGCTTGTCATGGGCTGGCTCATGCTTGTCGGCGACCTTGTCGTCTGCAGCCTTCTCAGCGTGCTTGTCGGCGTGCTTGTCTGCAGGTTTCGCCGCGGCCTTGTCTGCCGGTTTGTCCGCAGGCTTCGCTGCCGCCTTGTCGGCCGGCTTCTCTGCCGACTTCTCTGCCGATTTCTCGGCAGCGGCGACATCCTTCTTCGGCTCGCCCTTGGGAGCGAAAGCCTTCGGGCTCGCATTGGTCGGATAGGGCTTGGAAGGCAGCTCGGGCTCGGCCGGGGCCTCGGCCTTGGCGTCCTTGCCGTGATCGTCCTTCTTGCCGTGATCGTCCTTCTTCTCTTCCTTCTTGGCATCGGCCTTGGGCGGATCATTGGCCAGGGCGGCGCCGTTGAACAGTAGCGCGATGCTGGCGGCGAGGCTGGCGATCAGGATCTGACGATGTGCGAGTTTCATGGTGTTCTCCACGAATTATTCTTGATTCGGAATTGAGTTAGAACGGGGTCGCGACCCAGTCGCCGCTGCGGCCTGCATTGGCCGGGCCGGCAAGCTTGCGCAGCACCGCACGACCGTGGCCGACATTGACCACTTCGACCAGCGCCATGTGTTCGCCGCTGTCGGGTTCCAGAATACGTGCCGGCAGTTGTTCGCGATTCATCAGCAGCATCTGGTCGCCGATCGCAAGGCCGGCAGCCTGACCACCATTGATGACCCAGCCCTTGCCGCTGTCCTGCAGCACATTGAAGCTCTGCGGACGGCACGCAAATTCATTGTCGAGACGCTGCTGCCAGCGGCCGATCACATTGTCGAGTTCGGACAGCAGCCCGGCCGGCATCGCCTGCGACGTATGCTTCACCGCACGCTCCGGGTAGAACAGGGGTACCGCGTCCTGCCACAGCAGACGCTGGTTCACGCGCTCATAGACGGACAGGCGCACGACGAAAGGCACAGGTGCACGCTTCTCGGGCTCGTCCATCACATAGTCTTTGGCTGCCTTGGCCATCTGGCGTACTTGCTGGTCACGCGTCTGCTGCGGACGTACCGGCTCGATGCCCAGCGCGCCGGCCGGCAGCACGTCCAGCACCATCTGGTAAGGCGTGATGTCGGCGGTGTAGCCGAGCAGGCTGCGCTCGTAGCTGGTGGCCGGTATCGGGGTCGACGCCGTCAACAGCCATTTGCGACCGGCATGCGCGCGCGCGACGAAACGCGAACGGGCCTGGGCCAGGAAGCCCTGCCATTCATACGCATCCATGCCATTGGCCGGGATGCGTTGCGCGACATCCAGCGTCGCCTCGCGGCGATAGCGCTGCAGGTTCGCGCGGCACACTTCTTCATCCGGCGTCACGCCGCGGCCTTCGGCCACGATGGCGGCCGACACACCGTCTTCGACCGTCAGGTAATTCAGCACGCGTACATTGCGCACCTTCATGTCCGACGTGATTCGGGTGTTCTCGTGCAAGCGTCCATTGCTGTCGACCCAGGCCGCGTTGCGCACACGGGTATTGCCTTCCATCGCTGCATTTACCAGCGCGTGCTGGATCGCTTCAAGCCGTTTCTTCGGCTCGGTCGGCAGGTTGCTGACGACATCGCCGGCCGATGCGGGCAGCAGCGTGCCCAGCATAGCCGAAGCGATCAGCAGTGGAATCAGACGGGTGCGCATGATGATGGCCCGGGTTCGATTTGGCTATGCGCCGTCGATCAACGACGAGCTGCCAGCTGGGTCAGGTACAGCACGCGCAGATCGTTGACGACACGGCCGTCGAGCGACAGCGTGGTTTCATAGGTGTCGTCGCCGATCGGGGTGATGGACTCCAGCACCGCGCCATAGATGATGCCCTGCACGCGGGTACGGAAGGTATCGCTGGTGATCATCATTTCAGCGACGGTGGTCGTGGCGTCGAGCTGCTGGCCATAAACCTGTTCGGTCAGGGCACGGTAAGCATCGAGCTTGGACGCACGGATCGCCATCAGGCGCTGTTGCGCACTGTTCTTGTGGTTCTGGGTGCTGATCACCGCATAGCCGGTCGCACGCATCGTGGCGTTACGCTCGGACATCGGCGTGATCATGCTGACAGGCTCTTCCTTGGCAGCCTGCTTCACTTCGACGGCCGCCGGAGCCGGTGCCGGCGCCGGGGCCGGGGCGGCAGCGACGACCGGCGCAGCCGCCGGTGCCGGAGCGACTTCAGCGGCTTTCACCTCGGCCTTGGCCGATGCATTGTCGGCGACCGCGACGGACGGCATCGACTGGCAGGCCGTCAGCAGGACAGCCAGCGACACCATTGAGCATTTGGACATCTTGTTCATGAGAATCACCCCTTTGTAGTCAGCAGCGTGGTCTGGCAGCGAGCCACAGCCCTTGCGTTTTGCGGCTCCCCAGTTATTAACTGGAGGCAACCTTTTCGGATGATGCCCGATCAGACCGCCAGTTTCACCGCTTTCCAATTCATTAACGAAAGGCAATAAAGCCTTTGCTCTCCCCGTTAATCGGCAGGTACCGGGGCTTCTTTAATTACATCGGGGTAATTGTAAAGACCGTAAATCGCGCTCCCCCGGCCCATTGGCGGCCTAAGTGTGCCGCTGCCGCGCCCTGTCTGCGCCGGGCGATTGGTGGCACATCAATTGCTTAATTGTTCCGCGTGGAAACCCAACATGACAGCATCAATTTATTAAGTAATTGATTTAAAAGAGCTTTTTACGGCACAAAAAAATGACCACCCTCACCATGTCAACTATTCGACAGCGCTTGTCGGGAATTGAGCTCTCCGGGCTCGGTATCCCGTTCCTCGTGCTGTTGATCATGGCGATGCTGGTCGTGCCGCTGCCCCCGATGCTGCTGGACGTGCTGTTCACGTTCAACATCCTGGTCAGCGTAATCGTGATCATGGTCGCGATCGGCACCAAGAAGCCGCTGGAATTCTCGTCCTTCCCATCCGTTCTTCTTTTTGCAACGATGCTGCGGCTGGCGCTGAACGTCGCATCGACCCGGGTGGTGCTGGTCAACGGGCATGAAGGCGAGCATGCCGCCGGCGCGGTGATCGCGGCCTTCGGCGAATTCGTCATTGCCGGCAACTACGTGGTCGGCTTCATCATCTTCGTGATCCTGATGATCATCAACTTCGTGGTTGTCACCAAGGGTGCCGGCCGCGTGTCCGAGGTCAATGCCCGCTTCACCCTCGATGCGATGCCCGGCAAGCAGATGGCGATCGACGCCGACCTGAACGCCGGCTCGATCACGCAAGAGCAGGCCAAGGCCCGCCGCGACGAGATCGCGCAGGAAGCGGACTTCTTCGGCTCGATGGACGGTGCATCGAAATTCGTGTCCGGCGACGCGCTGGCCGGCCTGCTGATCCTCATTATTAATATCGTGGGCGGCCTCGCCATCGGCGTCGCCCAGCACGGCATGTCGTTCGGCGATGCCGGCAAGCTGTATACCCTGCTGACCATTGGCGACGGCCTGGTCGCGCAGATCCCGTCGCTGTTCCTGTCGCTGGCCACCGCCATCATCGTCACCCGCGTGACGACCTCGGAGACCATGACCGAGCAGGCGGTGACGCAACTGTCGAATCCGTCGGCGCTGTTCATCAGCGCCTCCATCCTGACCATCCTGGGTCTGGTGCCGGGCATGCCGCACATGGTGTTCCTGACACTGGCACTGGTGTCGGCCGGTCTCGGCCTGATGCTGATCCGCAAGGATGAACAGATTGCGGTCGAGGCCGAGGCACAAGCGGCCGAGGCCAAGCCGGAAGAACCGAAAGAACTGGGCTGGGACGATGTCGACCAGGTGGACCTGATCGGCCTCGAGATCGGCTATGGCCTGATCCCGCTGGTGAACCCGGAGACCGGTGGCCAGTTGATGCCGCGCGTCAAAGGCGTGCGCAAAAAGCTGTCGGCCGAACTCGGCTTCCTGATCCAGCCGGTGCGCATCCGCGATGCGCTCAACCTCGACCCGGACGTGTATCACATCGTCCTCAATGGCGTGGTGCGCGGCAAAGGCGAGATCAAGAGCGGTCGCGAGCTGGCGATCAACCCGGGCAAGGTCTATGGCGAGCTCGAGGGCTTCCCCACCAAGGAACCGGCTTTCGGCCTGGATGCGGTATGGATAGATCCGTCGCAGCGCGACTATGCACGCACGCTCGGCTATACCGTGGTCGACCCGGCCACCGCGATGGCCACCCATTTGAACAAGGTGCTGCGCGAGAATGCCTCGGACCTGCTGTCGCATGACGAGACCCAGCAGCTGCTCGACAAGCTGGCGCAGAAGTCGCCGAAGCTGGTCGAGGACCTGGTACCAGGCAAGATGGCGCTCGGCGTGATCACCCGCACGCTGCAAAACCTGCTGACCGAAGGCGTCGCCATCCGCGACATGCGCACCATTGTCGAGGCGCTGTCCGAGGCCGCCGGCAAGACGCAAGACCCCGAACAACTGACCAACTATGTGCGTCCCAAGCTCGGCCGCATGATTGTCCAGCAGCTGCTCGACATGCAGGAAAACCTGCCGGTGATGACGCTGGCGCCCGATCTCGAGCAACTGCTGCACAACGTCCTGACCAACGGCGCCCCGGGCCAGCAGATCGTGATCGAGCCCGGCCTCGCCGAGAGCCTGTTCTCCGCGCTGCGCGAGGCCGGCCGCACCGTCGAAGACATGGGCAACCCGGCCGTGCTGGTGGTCGCACCGACCATCCGCCCCTGGCTGTCGAAGATGGTACGTCACCGCATCCCCGAGATGACGGTGCTCTCCTACACCGAAATCCCGGATGACCAGGCAGTGAAGGTCGTCTACACGGTTGAAGCACAAAGCAAATCCTGATCGGAACCACCATGGAACTGAAACGCATCCTCGCCAAAGACCTGCGCCGCGCGACCGAGAAAGCCGTCAAGCTTTACGGTGAAGACGTGCTGTTCGTCTCGAACGCCAAGGTAAATGGCCAGCACGAAGTGATCGTCGCGGTCGACCTCGCACCGGAGTCGGTCGAGCTGGCCACTGATCGCGGCGATGCCGCCCGCTTCGGCGCAGCGCTGCAGCAATCGTTCCGTGAACTCGAAGGCGGCGCCACCGCGACCGATACCGTCATCGATGACGATGAGGAAGAGCACACGTATGAAGCGCCGCTGAAGGCGAAGAAGGCGGCCGCGAAAGCAGCGCCCTCCTCGTCCGCGATGCGCCAGGCCGAAGACCATCGCGACTACATCCGTGGCCGCGAGATCGTCGACATGGTGCGCGATGAACTGGCAGCGATCAGGAAAGAATTCAAGCTCGCACAACGTGTCGCCGCATGGCAGACCGAGACGCCTTCGCACTCCGCCGTGCGTCCGCTGGTGACCGCGCTGGCCGAAGCCAGTATCCCGGTCTCGCTGCGCACCCTGCTGGTCGACACCGTCAGCACCATGGACGACCTGCAGCAGGCACAGGATGCGCTCAAGGCGCAGCTGGTCAAGAGCATCGGCGAGCACTGGGCCAAGCTGCCGCAGCGCGGCGTGCACGCGATCGCCGGCCCGGCAGGTTCGGGCAAGACCATGATGGTGGCGCGCCTCGCTCGCGCGGCCGCCGAACGCAAAGGCCCCGAATCGGTGGCCGTGATTTCTTACTGTGACCAGCGCGCAGGCGCATGGAGCCAGATCCAGATGCTGTGCGCGCAAGCGGGCGTCGACTGCCTGCGCGCCAATGACGCCGACACCTTGAAGATGCTGTTGGGTGAGCTCGGTGGCCGCCATCTGGTGCTGATCGATACCCCGGGCGTCGAAGTCGCGGCGCGCGCCGAACAACTGGCTCAGGCCTCGCCTGACATCGCCATTCATCTCGTGCTGCCGGCCGATGCGTCGGGCACGACCGTGAGGAAGCACCTGATTGAATCAAAAGTCGAATGGGCCAGCCTGATGGCGTCGCGCATGGATGAAGCGACCCAGCCGTGGGCGCTGCTGCAGGTCCTGTGCGACAAGCCGGTGCCGCTGTCGGCCGCATCCCACAGCCCGTCGGCCACCGACGGCTGCCAGGTGCTGACCGCGACCGAACTGGTGTCGCTGGCCATCCGTGGCCTGGGCCTTGAACAACACTGTGCCGAGCACCAGCACCTCGTCGCCGACGAGCTGGTGGACGACATCAACGATCCCTCTGTCGTGACCGCGGCCCATGCCCTGGTCGCCCGCATCGAGAAAAGCGCCCATGCAACAAGCTAAACGCAAGACCGAAGTCATCGGCATCGCCAGCGGCAAGGGCGGCGTCGGCAAGACCACGCTGTCGTCCAACCTGGCCGTCGCACTGGCCATGATGGGCAAGAGCGTGATGCTGCTCGACGCAGACCTGGGCCTGGCCAATGCGCAGATCGCGCTCGGCTGCCAGACCCAGTACAACCTGTCACACGTGATCGCCGGCGAGAAATCGCTGAAGGACATCATCGTCACCTCCCGCCAGGGCGTGAAGCTGGTGCCCGGCGCGTCCGGCGTGCACCAGATGGCAGCCATCGGCCCGGCCGTGACTGCCGGCATCGTGCAAGCCTTCTCCGAACTGGAAGACGACATTGATTACCTGATCGTCGACACCGCCGCCGGCATCGCGCCGTCGGTACTGGCCTTCATGGAAGCCTGCCAGCGTCGCTTCGTGGTGGTCAAGGACGAGCCCTCCTCCATCGCCGACGCCTACGGCATCATCAAGGTGATGACGCGCGACGTCGAGCTCGACGAGATCTACCTGATCCCGAACATGGTCGACAGCCAGGCTGCCGGTGCCAATCTCTATAGAAGGGTGAACGAGGTCTGCGACCGCTTCCTCGGCAAGACCCTGCAATACCTGACCTCCGTTGAATCCGACGAGCTGGTGCTCGCCGCTTTGAAGAAGTACCAGTCGATCCTGGAATTCGCACCCGGCAGCGCCGGCGCGCGGGATTTCCGGCGGCTGGCCGATGCCATCACCAATCTTCCGGAAATCGAGCACGCCTCGGGCGGGCTGCAGTTTTTCATGGAAAGGCTGGTCAAGCAGAAAGCCGGGGCTTAAGTCATGCCACCCTCCATCCGACTATACGAAGAGACGGGAAACCGCAGTGACGCGCGCTGCATGTCCGAGGCGCTCATTCTTGAGCACCTGGGCATGGTCAAGCGCATCGCGGTGCACCTGAAAGCACGCATTCCGCCGTTCATGGAAGTGGACGAGCTGGTGCAGGTGGGCATGATCGGCCTGATCGAGGCTGCGCGCGCGTTTGACGCGGCCAAAGGCGTGGCCTTCGAGAGCTATGCGCACAACCGGATCCGGGGTGCCATGATCGACGAGGTGCGCAGGCTGTCCTTCCTGCCGCGTTCGGCCGTGGCCTTCAACAAGTCGCACAGCGCCGCCAACCAGGCGCTGGCCTCTGAATTGGGCCGCGCGCCGTCGCAAGCGGAGCTGGCCGAGTTCATGGGCATGGAGATCGACAGTTTCGAGAAAGATCGTGGCGCGGCCAAGCAGTTCGAGACTTACTCGCTCGAGGTCGTGACCGAAGAAGTGATGAATATTGCCGACCAGTCGTCGCGCCAGCCGGAGGCGATCGTCGAAGAGTCGCAGATGATGGAAGCGCTGACCGAGGCGATCGATGGCCTGCCCGAACGTGACCGGCTGGTGATCTCGCTGTATTACGTCGATGAGCTCAATCTGCGCGAGATCGGCGAAGTGCTGGGCGTGTCGGAATCGCGCGTATCGCAGATCCTGTCGGCGAACGTGAAGAAACTGCGCGCGCAACTGTCGGCCGATGCATCGGCCGCGCTGGCGCGTTGAGCCGTACCTATTGAACAGGGATAGTCCCGCGGGAATGTTATGGAACATCAGTTGAACACCATCTTGCTGCTGTTGATGTTCACCGGCCTGGTGGGTGTGCTGCTGGTCGTCTTCTTCATGCTCGACCGTGTGAACGACCTGCACAAGGCCACCAATTTCGGCAAGGGACAAGTCAAGAAAGACCAGACCTTCGGCGGCCTGACCGGCAAGAACCTGTGGGACGCGATGATCGGCATTCCCAGCCCCGGCTGGAGCCAGAAGAAGCTGGCCGAGCTGCGCCCGCGTTATGAACTGGTGCTGCAAAAGCATATGGAACTGCTGTTCGAAGATGGCAAGTTCGACGGCAAGGAAGGTTTTTCCGCGCCGGTGCGCAGCGACCGCATGGTGACCACGCTGCGTGGCGAGGTCGAATCCTGGATACCGCATGAATTCGCCTCCGGCCTGTACAACGCGGGCTTTCAGCTGGTGGCCACGCCCGATGTCGAAGAAGACGTGATCCGCGAGCAGGTCGACATGCTGGGCGAAGCGATCTATGTCGCTGCCGGCCTGCCGCCGCAGCCGCTGTCCAAGCTGCTGATGCCGCCGCCGCGCCCCGAGCGCAAGAAGGACGAAGAAGAGAATCCTGAAGACGCGAGCGAAGAAGGCATCGAGGGCGCCGATGGCGAAGGCATGGCCACTGTCGATGACGACGGAGTGCCGCTGTCCGGCGATGCCGTCGCTGCACTGCCGGCGCCGGAAGACCCTGACACGATTGAACCGCAGCTCACGCCGGATGGCGAATTGCTGCCGGTCGACCGTGAAGCAGCGGAAGCGGGCGAAGCACACACCGATGCTGCGATGGCAGTTGATGGCGAAGCCGTCGACACCGAAACAGCACCGGCCAACGCTGAGGCCGAGGCCGCCGTTGAAACAATTGGTGCTGTCGATAAAGCCGAAGCTGCTGCGCTCGACGCAGCTGCGGGCAAACCGGAGCCGACCGCCGCCGGCTGATCCGGCCATACCGCACATCAGGTTTGGCGCGAGCAATGCCGCGCCTTCAATCGCTGCACCGCATCACCCGCACCATCCCCACGATCCCGAAACGCAAGCCGGGCTCAAGCTTTTCGCCGTTCGTCCGATTCTAGGTCTGTAGCAATGATCCACTCAGGAGCAGCAGACCATGAACATGAGACAACGTGCCCTCGCCTCGTATGGCGACGTCAAAGTGACCACTGGCGTGACCGGTGCCGACAGCATTCAGCTGATTCAAATGCTGTTTGACGGCCTGATCGAAAGCCTGGCGACGGCACGCGGCCAGATCGAGCGCGGCGAAATCGCGGACAAGGGCAAGAGCCTGGCACGCGCCGGCCGTATCGTGGTTGGCCTGCAGGGTGCACTGGACTTTGAAAAAGGCGGCGACATCGCACGCAACCTGAACGACCTGTATGCGTATGTGACCCGCCGCCTGTTCCATGTGAACGCGCACAATGACCTCGAAGCGCTGAAGGAAGTCCACAACCTGATGAGCGAGATCCGTGGCGCATGGCAGATGGTGCCGCAGCTGGTACCGCCGGCCGCACGCAAACCGGTCCTCAACTGAGGACCGCTGCGGGGACTGCCCCGCCCGGATTCAGCAACATAATCTCCCTCCCGCAGCCCGCTGCGGGATTTTTTTTGCCCGCCGCCGTGCGCTTACCCAAGCGCGCAAAAATTCCCTCCAGTAAATATAATCGCGCCATTCAGCACGATTCACGGCCACAGTGAACGGGCTGACACGGTTTTTGCATTAACACAGGTCAATTCACGCAACCCTGGGATGCAAAGCTCGATGACCACCGTACACAATTCGTCAGTCAACGCCGCACATCACGCAAAAAAGCCTGAAAAATCAGGTCGTTATGGCATGCATGGCGCAGCCGCCGACGGCTTCGAGAATGCCTTTGGCGACATGTTCAGTGCCATGGTCGATGGCAGCGGGCGGCAAGATCTTGCCGCTGCGGCAGATGCCGCTGGCAAGGCTTCACCGGTTGGCCTGGCGTCCGAGATACTCGGCCCGGCCGTCCACATCATCACGACCACCGCCCCGGTCACCAGCGACGACAGCCTGAAGGCTTTCGCGCGCGCACAAGGCATGGATGAGAGCGCGCTGTCGCTGATCTTCGGCAATCAGCCGCCGGCGAATGACGACAGCGTCAACGATGGCACCGGCTTTGGCTTGCCCGGCCAGGGTCTGGGAGCGACCGCTTTCAAGCCCGGCCTGGGCCTCAACGGCGAAGGTCTGGCCGGCACGACCGCGATCGACGCGACGCTGGCCAAGGCTCGCGCAGACGCGTCCGCCACTTCAGCCACCGGCAGCGTCGAGCTCGGCCCCGATGCCAGCCTGCGCTGGAGCGTGGGCCAGACGCAGGAGCAAGCCGCTGGCGACAAACAGGCGCCGCAATTCATGTTTGGCCTCAATGGTGTGCGCGCAATGCTGCCCAGCGCCCACCAGGCCGCGGCAACTGCCAAGGTCGAGCCGGCTGCCACGCCGGAATCGGCACATCAGACGCTGGCAGCCAGTCTGATCCTCGGTTCGGCCGAGGCCAGCCAGTTCGCGCGCCGGCTGCAGATGAAGCAACTGGTCACGAACAAAGCAGAAAGCAAGGCCGAGGCGCGCTTCTCGCTGCCGACCGCCACCGATGCCAGGGTCGAGTCTGCGGATGAAACCCCGTTACCGGCCGAGACCCTGGTGCTCGACCCCGACCTGACAGACAGCGATGCCCAGCTGCTGTGGCAGCACCGCCAGGCCGAAGGCAAGATGAGCGGCGGCCAGCAGGATGGCGCCGGCGGCAGCTCGGCAACGGCTGCGCGCAGCAACATCGATGTGCGTACCGAGCAGTACGAGCGCCTGTCGGAGCGACTGGCCGAATCACTCGGCCAGCGACTGGCGGCACAAATCGCCAAGGGCGACTGGAAGGTCGAGATGGCACTGCACCCTTCCGAACTTGGCAATATCGACATCGAGCTGAACATGAAGAAGGGCCAGCTGGAAGCGAACTTCAGCGCCAGCCAGCCCGGCACCCAGGCACTGATCGCCGACGGCCTGCCCAAGTTGAAAGAGGTCTTGGCACAACTGGGCATGGAAGTTGCTTCGATGCAGGTTAACGTAAGGCAACAAGGCCAAAATGGCGGAAATCCGACACCCCGGCGCGAGCCCTCGGGTGTCGCCGGCGTCAGCAACAAGCGCGGCGACAACGGAAATGCCACGGCAGCCACGGCGCCTGCACCCCGCTCCGGCGGGATCACGAATGACGGGCTGGATCTGCTGGCCTGAGACGAACAAGCAATAGGAACATTCAGAATCCTTGGAGGATGTGATGGCTGAAGAAGCAGCAGCACCGGCAACGGAAGAACAAGCCGAAGGCGAACCGAAAAAGAAAGGCCCGCTGATCAAGATCATCTTGATGGTGGTGGCGGTCCTGTTCATCATCGCGGCATCTGTCGCCGGCACCCTGCTGGCCACTGGCTTCTTCTCGAAGAAAGAGAAGGCCCAGGAAGCCGTGGATGCGCAGCTCGACAAGCTCGAGGGCGATCATGGCGGCGGCCATGGTGACGGTCACGGCGATGCCAAGGGCGGCGACGGTCATGGCGACGGTCATGGCGATGGCCATGGCGACGCAAAGAAAGATGACGGCCACGGCAAGCCGGGCGCCGAGCCGCCGGCCAAGGAACTGGTATCGCCGGACGCGGACAACCAGCGCTGGAAGTTCAACTACTACGCGCTCGAAAAGCCGCTGCTGTCGAATGTCGCCGGCTCGCGCAAGGTGATGCAGGTCACGCTGACCATCATGACTCACTACGACGACCGCGTGATCAAGAACGTGAAGACGCATGAACTGGCACTGCGCGCCGGTATCCTGGATGTGATGCGCCAGAAGACCGAAGCCGATATCCGCGAGCCGGATTTCCGCAAGCAGATGGCCGAGGAAGTGCGCCTGACCATCAACTCCCTGCTCGAGAAGTATGAAGGCTTCGGCGGCATCGAGGAAGTGATGTTCACCGAATTCGTCGTCCAGTAACCCAGTAACGACCACGAGCAAGCACGGAAGATCGCGCCATGGCTGATATGAGCAACCTGCTGTCACCGGAAGAACTCGCTGCCCTCGCCCAGGGCATCGACGACGGCTCTATTGCCATCGACACCGGCTTCAACTTGACCACGCGGGTCAAGAAGCATGACCTCGCCAGCGAGGACAGCACACTGGGCGTGAACACCTCGTCGATCGAAATGATCAACGAGCGTTTCGTGCGCCTGTTCCGCATGGGCCTGATGGACGTGCTGCGCACCAGCCCGCGTATCAATCCGTCGCGCGCACAGATCGTCCGTTTCGGCGATTACCTGAAAGACCTGCGTCCGCCGCTGGCCGTCAACACCATTCGCATCAATCCGCTGCGCGGGTTTTCGCTGGTGACGATCGAGCCGACCCTGGTCTTCTCCGCACTCGACAATTTCTTCGGTGGTTCGGGCTCCGGCATGCCGGGCACGCCGCGCCGCCGCGCCAGCGACAAGGATGGCGAGCCGCTGCCGGCCAACTGGCTGCCGCCGACCCGCATGTTCACGCCGACCGAGTCGCGCATCATCAAGATCATCCTCGAAGTCTTCTTCCGCTCTCTGAAGGAAGCCTGGGCACCGCTGCTGCCGGTGGAATTCGAGCATGTGGGTTCGGAAATCAACCCGCAGTTCGCGCAGATCGCCGACGAGAATGACCTGGTCATCATGTCCCGCTTCGAGACCGAGAGCGTGGGTGGCACCAAGGGCTTCGTCGACCTCGTCTATCCGTACGCATCGCTGAAGCCGCTGCGCGATCTGCTGCGCAACCGCGTGCAGGCCGATGGCAGCGAAGAGTCCGACATGAAGTGGCGCAATGAACTGACCACCGCCGTCGGCGACTCGCAGCTGGAACTGCAAGTCTTGCTGGGCACCGTGGTCGACGACTACTCGCGCGTCAAGCAATTGAAAGAAGGCGACCTGCTGTTCTTCAAGAAGCCGGAACTGGCCACCATGCTGATCGGCGGCCTGCCCGCCTTCGAATGCCAGGTCGGCATGGCCGGCCCGAACGTGGCGGTGCGGATCGAAAAAGCGACCAGCCCCGAAACCCTTTGACACTGTCTGACACCCTTACCTTGACTGGGGAAGCAACATGAGCGACATCACCGAACAAGACAACGCCGTCGCGGAAGCACAACCGGCGGCGATGCCCGACCATCACATCAACCCCGAGGTGCTGCAAAACATCTCGGTCGCGATCAAGGTGGAAGTGGGCCGCACGAAAATGAAGATCCGCGATCTGCTGCGCCTGACGCAAGGCTCGGTGGTCGAGCTCGAGCGCATCGCCGGCGAGCCGCTGGACCTGCTGGTCAACGACACCGTCGTCGCCCAGGGCGAAGTGGTGCTGGTCAATGACCGCTACGGCATTCGCCTGACGCGCGTCGTACCGGCGTCGGATCGCATGAAGAACCTGTAAGCTCGGGCACCTTCCCTTTTACCGAAAGCCACGCATGCACGCCACCGACTGGTTATCCTTCAGCTTCAGCTTCGCTGTCGTACTCGCGCTGCTCGGTGCGCTGCTGTATGGCCTGAAGCGCCTGCAGAGCGGTAACCTGCTCGGCATGCCGCAGCGTCGCATCCGCATCCTGGAAAGCGCATCGCTGGCACCGCGCCAGAAGCTGGTACTGGTACGCGTCAAGGACCAGGACCTGCTGCTGGGCGTGACCGTGCAGCAGATCAGCACGCTGGCCAGTTTCCCGGTCGGCGCCGATGAAGCCGCACCGGAGGTCAATGCCGCCACCGAGCTGCAGGGCAACAATCATCTCGCGCCGCTGGCGCACAAGCTCGCCGAGCTGCTGAAGTCCGTCAAGGACAAGCCGGCCGATACGCCGACATCCCCGACCAACGCGCCGAAGTCCGGCGAGGACAAGGCCTGATCATGTTGACGCGACTGCTGAACCCGCTGCGTCCGACCTTGCCCGCACTGCTGGCCCTGTTCGCGCTGCTGGCGCTGGCCCTGCCCTTTGATACGTTCGCGCAGGCGGTACCCGGCGGCATGCCGGTCGTGACCGTCGCCGCCGGCAAGGGTGGCGTGCAGAGTTATTCGCTGACGCTGCAGCTGCTGGCACTGATGACGGTGCTGACACTGCTGCCGTCGATGCTGCTGATGATGACGGCCTTCACCCGCATCATCATCGTGTTCTCCATCCTGCGCCAGGCGCTGGGTACCGGCCAGACGCCGCCGAATCAGGTACTGGCCGGCCTCGCGCTGTTCCTGACGCTGTTCATCATGCAGCCGGTGATGAGCGATGTGTACAACAACGCCATCCTGCCCTACATGAACCAAGGCATGGCCTTCGAACAGGCGCTGGAAGAAGCGGAGAAGCCGATCCGCGGCTTCATGCTCGCGCAGACCCGCGAGGAAGACATCGCGATGTTCATGGAAATCTCGCGCAACAAGACCCAGCTCGAAGGCCCGGAATCGGTGCCGTTCACGACGCTGGTGCCGGCCTTCGTGACCTCGGAGCTGAAAAGCGCGTTCACGATCGGCTTCCTGATCTACATCCCGTTCGTGGTCATTGACCTGATCGTCTCCAGCGTGCTGATGTCGATGGGCATGATGATGCTGTCGCCGATGATGATCTCGATGCCGTTCAAGCTGATGCTGTTTGTGCTGGTCGATGGCTGGAGCATGCTGATGGGTTCGCTCGCGTCCAGCTTCGCGATGCCCTGAACCGACAACACCAAGAAGAAGAGACAAGGACAATCATGGAAATCGCCACCGTCGTCGACCTCGGACGCTCCGCCCTGTGGGCCGTGGTGCTGATCGCCTCCCCGCTGCTGGTCGTCGCGCTCGGCGTGGGCCTGTTCATCGGCGTGCTGCAGGCCGCAACCTCGATCAATGAGCAGACCCTGTCCTTCATCCCGAAACTGATCGCGCTGGGCCTGACGCTGGCGCTGTTCGGCGGCTGGATGCTCGGCATGCTGGTCGATTACACCCGTGGCATCTACCAGCGGATACCCGCGATGTTTTCCTGACGCCGCGGTGGCGCAGGACTGACCGCCCCATTTCCACCGAAGCCCCGACGACGCCATGACACTGCTAGCTGCCGACATCGTTGAGCGCTTCTACACCTTCCTGTGGCCGATGCTGCGCATCTCCGCGCTGCTGCTGGCCGCGCCGCTGTACTCGCTGGATGCGCTGACCCTGCGTATCCGCATCATGCTGGCGCTGGTCATCACCTTCCTGATCTACCCGCTGGTGGAATGGCCCGTGATCGATCCCATCAGTGCGCAAGGCATGCTGGAGATCGTGAATCAGTTGTTCATCGGCGCGATGATGGGCCTGATGCTGCAGTTCGCGGTCGGCGCCATCGTGGTCGCCGGCCAGACCATCGCTGGTTCCATGGGCCTGTCGATGGCGTCCATGATCGACCCCAATGTCGGTAACGTGCCGGTGATCTCGCAATTCCTGGTCATCCTGAGCACGCTGATCTTCCTCGGCTTCGGTGGCCATGTGATGATGATCTCGATGCTGGTCGACAGCTTCACGTCGGTCCCGATCGGCAAGTTCATCCTGGGCCAGGTCGCGTTCGGCAAAGTGGTCGCCTGGAGCAGCATGATGTTCCTCGGTGGCGTGCTGATCGCGCTGCCGGTCATGGTATCCCTGCTGTTCATCAACATCGGCCTCGGCATCGTGACCCGCGCCGCGCCCAGCCTGAATATTTTCTCCGTCGGCTTCCCCGCATCCATCGCCGCCGGTTTTCTTGTCCTGATCCTGTCGCTCGAAAGCATAGGCGGCCGCATGTCGTGGCTGTGGATGCAGGCTTTCAGCCATGCGAAGGATCTCGTCGGATTGGTGAACTGAGATGGCCGGCGGATCCGACGAAGACAAGACCGAAGAACCTACCTCGCGCAAACTGTCCAAGGCACGAGAAGAGGGACAGGTTGCGCGATCCACCGAATTGCCGGCTGCCGCGGTCACGATCGCGGCGCTTGGCATGCTCTACATCACGGGCGACTGGCTGGTAAAGAAGCTGGCCGAGGCCTTCGTCTCCGGCTTCCATTTCGATCGCAAGCTGGTGCACTCCCCCAACCTGATGCCAGCCATCTTCGGTCACGAATTGTTCGAAGCTTTCATCCTGATCGCGCCGCTGATGGTACTGACCGCCGTCGTCGCGGTCGCCGCATCAGGCGCGACCGGTGGCTTCCTGTTCGCGACCAAGGCCATTGCGCCAAAAACCGACAAGCTGAACCCGCTGAACGGCATCAAGCGCATGTTCGGCACCCGCGCCTGGGTCGAGCTCGGCAAAGCGCTGCTGAAATTCATGCTCGTGAGCGGTGTGGTGGCCTACGTCTTGTATGACAACATATCGACGCTGAATGCGATCGGCCGCATGTCCTTCGAGCCCGGCATTGCGGTGGCGGGCAAGCTGCTGTCGAAATCGGCGCTGATCATGGCCTGCTCGCTGGTCGTGATCGCGATGATCGACGTGCCCTTCCAGAAGTGGCAGTTCATGAAGCAGATGCGCATGTCCAAGCAGGAGATCAAGGACGAGATGAAGGACATGGAAGGTCGACCCGAGGTCAAGGCGCAGATCAAGCGCCGCCAGCGCGAGATGGCCAACGGCCGCATGATTGACCGCGTCAAGGACGCCGATGTCATCATCACCAACCCGGAGCACTTCGCCGTCGCGCTGTCGTATGATCCGAATGGTGACAGCGCCCCCATCCTGCTGGCCAAGGGCACGGACGAGATCGCCGCCCGCATCCGCGAAGAAGCGACCAAACACGGCATCGAGATCTTCCGCGCGCCGCCACTGGCACGTGCGCTGTACTACACCACCGAGGTCGAGCATCCGGTGCCCGAAGACCTGTACTATGCGGTCGCGCAGGTGATCGCCTATGTGTTCAACCTCGCCA
>CAZCDW010000004.1:35753-40896 GCA_964497485.1 uncultured Bifidobacterium sp. | reverse complement strand
CACGTTTTCCGATGGTCATGACACAGGCATATTCAGCTGGGACTACCTGTATTTCCTTGGCAGCCAACAAACCGAGCTCTGGGCCGATTACGAACGGCGACTGGCCGCTGCGGGTATGAATCGCGATGCAGCCATGTCCGAAAAGGCGGCCTCGGCCTGTGGCGCCAGCCGTGCATCGGCAGTCGCGAACAACAACGTCGCATCGATGTCGATGCCGACGGCACCCGCTTCGTGCACGATGCGCACGCGATCGCTGCCGGCGATGCCATCCATCGCACCGTGCAATGCAGCGGCCAGTGCCGCTATGCGTTCGCTGTCGGATTCGCTACCGGAGTCGCTATCGGCGTCTTTGTAGCTGCCGGAGGGTTTCGATGCTGGCGTCAGCGGCGGCGCTTGCTTGTCCCGGGCGGGACTGCCGAGCGCTGTACCCACCGATTGCGCGAGCAGCTTGGTCTTCGCAAGGTCGACCGACGCGCCCGCATACATGGCCGCGAACAAGGCGAGCAGCAGCGTGATGAAATCCGACCACGACAGCAGCCAGCGGTCAGCTGACGGGAGCGGCTCTTCAGCGCGCCGCTGCCGCATCGCTTTTCTCTGTTTGCCGCACGGCGAGGTGCTGCGGTCCGGCAGCCGGCGCAATGCGCTCCTCGATCAGGTGGCCGGGCTCGCCGGACGCGATCGCGACGATCGCATCGGCCAGCAGGTCGCGTTCGTGCAATTCGATCGCCAGCTGTTCTTTCAAACGATTGGCGATGGGCAGGAAAACCAGGTTCGCAAAACCGACGCCGTACAAGGTCGCGACAAAGGCCACTGCAATGCCGGGGCCGAGCTTACCTGGATCCGACAACTGCTCCATCACCTGCACCAACCCCAGCACCGCGCCGAGTATGCCCATGGTCGGGGCGGTGCCGCCCGCGGTTTCCCACACGCGTATCGCCTGCCGGCGCTCTCGCTCGAACGCATCGGTGTCGCGCGCAAGGATGTCACCGATGCGCGACGGCGTCACGCCATCGACCAGCATGCGCAAGCCGCGTGCCACATACGGATCTTGCACCGAGCGCAGCGACGCTTCGAGCGCGAGCGCACCCGAGCGCCGCATGATCGCGCCCCACTGCCGCACCAGCCTGCGAAATTCCGGCTCGGCACGTTGCGGCTTGCCGAAGCCGGTCCTGAGCAGGCGCAGTGCGCTCCACAAACGCGATGGTCCGCTTTGCAGCAGCACCGCGCCCAGGGTGCCGGCGACCACCACCAGCAAGCCGGCCGGCTGCAGCAAGGCGGCAAGATGGCCGCCATCGACCCATTGCGCGGCGAGGATCGCGCCGACCGCAATGACGAGCCCGGTCAGGCTGCGCCAGTCCATGCCTGTTCCCGCAGCGTTGCCCGCAGCCGCGCGATGGCCTGGCTGTGCAGCTGGCATACGCGTGACGCCGATACCCCAAGCACGGCGCCGATCTCGGCCAGGTTCATCTGCTCCTGATACAGCATGGCCATCAGCTGCTGTTCGCGCTCGGGCAGGTCGCCGATCGCGTCGGCCAGCGCGCCACGGAAATCGGATTCCAGCAATTGCGCGAGCGGGTCGTCGCCATCGCTGCTGCAGTGACGGTCGAGGAAATGCTCGCCGGGTTCGGCATCGTGGAAATCTTCGTAGTAAACCAGTTGGTGCCCGGCGCCGTCGGCCAGCATCTGCTGGTAGTCATTGACACCGATGCCGAGCTGCTTCGCGACTTCGGCCTCGGTCGGCGAGCGCTGCAACACCTGCTGCAGCTTGCCGATCGCGGCCTCGATCTTGCGCATGTTCTGACGCACGCTGCGCGGCAGCCAGTCGACGCTGCGCAGTTCGTCGAGCATCGCGCCGCGGATGCGCTGCACCGCATAGGTCTCGAACTGGTTGCCCTGCTCCTCGTAACGGTTCAGCGCGTCGAGCAGACCCATCATGCCGACCTGGATCAGGTCATCGACCTCGACATTGTCGGGCAGGCGCGCCTTGAGCTGGTGCGCGAGCCGCTTGACCAGCGGTGCGTAGTGGTCGAGCTGGAGCGGCGTGGAGGATTTTCCCCGGGCGTTATACATGGCGGTTTCCTCGCAGGGTCGGGTCGGTCGCGGGGACGTTGACGGCCGCGATGGCCGCAACAGAACGTGTGCGGCCTGAGGGAAGTAATGACGGCGGCGCCGTGATGGAGCGCACCGGCAGCGCGAGATAGCGGCTGGCGGCATGGAAGAGATTGGCGTGAACATGGCGCGCGCGCACCGGATCGGCCTCGGTCACCAGCAGCGACACGGTGCCGCGCCCGCACAGGCTTTTGAGCTGGCGCAGCATCGCGTAGGCGTCGCGTATCGCGTCGGCGCTGCCCGAGAGCTGAACCACGATGTCGCCATCGGCCAGCATGGCCAGCGGCAGCTGGCCCTGCGCATCGAGCTCGGCATTCACCAGCACGCGCATGCCATCGGCGGCCAGGCCTCGCAGCAGCGACGCGAGCTCGTGGATGTCTGTATCCCGGCCTGCATGTGCGCCGGGTACGAGGTCGAGCCGGCAGCGCGCGATGCCGTCGGCGCCCAACATGCGTACCTCGTCCAGCGATGCTTTTTGCCGTACGACGTCGAGCAGACTGGGTCGCCCTTCGCAGTCGCTGCCTGCGGTAGCAGCCGTGTCGATCAGCATCACCGGATGGCCGCGGCGCGCCATGCTGGCCGCGAGTCGGTTCACCAGCGCCGGTTTGTGCGCGCGGTCGTCGGCCGACAGCACGGTGCACAGCGCAGCCAGCGGCGAGGTCATCAGCCGACGCAAGCCATCGGCCTGATCGCGCAGGCCGCTTTCATGATCGCTAGCCAACGCGCACCTCCTGCAGCAGCGGGTCGCGCATCGCGGCGGCGCTGTTGGCAGCCACCAGCGGTAGCTCGCCATTGCCGACACCGAAGATGCGTGGCTCGCGTGGCGGTGCGAACGCACGCTCGACCAGTTGTCGGGTGTCGGCCAGGTGCAGGTCTTCCGGCACGCGCTGGCCGTCGGCGACAAAGCCAGCCGGCAGCTTGTGGCGGATCGCGACATCGAGCGCGCCGCCAATGCCATTGGCTTCATCGAGCTTGGTGAACACGCATCCGGCCAGGCCGTCGCCGCGAAACGCCTGCACCACCTCATCCAGCGTCTCGACCGTGGCCGTGGTGTTCAGGCACAGCAGGCGCTGCACGCGGCTGCCGCCGGCGGCCAGCATCGCGATCTGCTCGGCGACCATCTTGTCGCGCTGGCTGGCGCCGGCCGTATCGATGAGCACGATGTGCTTGTGCCGCAGTTCGTCGAGCGCGATCTCGAGGTCGGACGCATCGCGCACCGAGTGCACCATCACACCCAGCAGCTTGCCGTAGATGCGCAGCTGCTCGAACGCGCCGATACGATAGCCATCGGTGGTGACCAGCGCGATTTTTGATGCGCCATGGCGGGCGACGCAGCGCGCGGCCAGTTTCGCGGTCGTGGTGGTCTTGCCGACGCCGGTCGGCCCGACCAGCGCAAACACCCCGCCCTGCTCCAGCAGGCGCTGGTCACTGTCCAATGCGCTCAGGTTGCGTTGCAGGATATCGCGCAGCCAGGCGTCTCCTGTGGCCTCGCTGTCCATCGCCGCTTCCGGCATGTGCTCGGCCAGGTAGCGCGACAGGCCCGCGGAAAAACCGGCGGCCAGCATTGCGCGCAACACGCGCGCACGTGCCTCGGGCTGGCGGCCGTTCCACGCGAGCGTCGCGAACTGCGTTTCGAGCATGCCGCGCATCGATTGCAACTCGCTCTTGAGTTCATCCTTCAGCTCATTCGCATAGCCCTCGATACTGGTGGCGGGCGGGATGTTGACCACAGCGTCATGGCTGCGCGACGAACCCGGCACGGCCTTGCCGCCGAAGGCGCCCAGCGTGATGCCGGACTGCGAGGTGATCATCGACGGAGGCGGAGGCGGTGCCGCACCGGTGGCCAGCGCATCGATATCGTCGCCGGCCATCACGACCAGCTCGGCGCCGCCGGGCGCGCTGCGCGACGACAGCACTACCGCGTTCTCGCCCAGCGCGGCGCGCGCGGCGCGCAAGGCTTCGCGCGGGGTCGGCGCAAAGAATTTGAGGACATTCATCATTGGGCTCCAATCAGGCCGGTGACCCTGACCATGCGGGACTCGGGAACTTCAGCGTGCGACAGCACCGCCAGCTGCGGTAGTGCGCGGCGCAGGAAACGGGACAGCAAGGGACGCAACGGCGCCGGCACCAGCAGCACGGGTGCGAGGCCCGACTGCTCCTGGCGCTTCACGGATTTTTCGGCCTGCGTCGACAAGGTGTCGGCCAGGCCCGGCTCGATCGCAGCGCCGCCGGCCTGCAGCGCCGTCATCAGCACGCGCTCCAGTTGTGAATCAAGCGTGATGACCGACAGTTCAGCCGGCGCCGGGAACAGCTGCTGCACGATCGCGCGGCCGAGCGCGCCGCGCACCAGCTCGGTCAGTTCGGCGGGATCGGTGACGCGCGATGTGTGCTCGCACAGGGTCTCGACGATGGTGCGCATGTCGCGGATGTGCACGCCCTCGGACAACAGGTTCTGCAGTACCTTTTGCAGCGACGACAGCGACAACTGCTTCGGCACCAGGTCCTCGAGCAGCTTGGGCGTCTCTTTCTCGACATGCTCGACCAGCTGCTGCACTTCGATGCGGCCGAGCAGCTCCGCCGCGTGCTGACTGACCAGATGGTTCAGGTGGGTCGCGATCACGGTCGATGCATCGACGACCGTGTACCCGAGCGCCTGTGCATGCGCACGCTGCCCTTCGTCTATCCAGACGGCGGGCAGGCCGAACGCGGGGTCAGTCGTCTTGCTACCTTCCAGCGGGCCGCTGACCATGCCGGGGTCGATCGCGAGGAACTGGCCGGCCTGCGCTTCACCGGCACCGATCTCGACGCCCTTGAGCGTGATCCGATAACCGCCGGGACGCAGTTCGAGGTTGTCGCGGATATGGACCGGCGGCGCGAGGAAGCCGATGTCCTGCGCGAACTTGCGGCGCACGCCCTTGATGCGCTTGAGCAGCTCTCCGCCCTGCGCGGCGTCGACCAGCGGGATCAGGCGGAAGCCGACTTCGAGGCCCAGCGCATCGACCGGCACCACGTCCTGCCAGCCGGCTTCTTCGCT
>CAZCDW010000004.1:29966-35653 GCA_964497485.1 uncultured Bifidobacterium sp. | reverse complement strand
GCGATCGAGATCACTAGTGAAGGCACCTGCGCGACCAGGCCATCGCCGATCGCCAGCAGCGTGTAGTTCTTCAATGCGTCGGCAAAGGCCATGTCGTGCTGCAGCAGCCCGACCACCAGCCCGCCTACCACGTTGACGACAGTGACGATGATGCCGGCCACCGCATCGCCGCGCACGTATTTGCTGGCGCCATCCATCGCGCCGTAGAACTCGGCCTCGCGCGCGACTTCGGTGCGGCGCGCGCGCGCATCGGCTTCGCCTATCAGGCCGGCATTGAGGTCGGCATCGATCGCCATCTGCTTGCCCGGCATTGCGTCCAGCGCAAAGCGCGCGCCGACTTCGGCGATGCGGCCCGCGCCCTTGGTGACGACGGTGAAGTTGATGATGGTGAGGATCACGAAGACGACGATGCCGACCGTGTAATTACCGCCGATCAGGAAGTGGCCGAAGGCTTCGATCACCTGCCCTGCGGCGCCAGCGCCGGTATGGCCCTCGGTCAGCACTACGCGGGTCGATGCCACGTTGAGCGACAGCCTCAGCATCGTCGACATCAGCAGCACGGCCGGAAACGCCATGAAGTCCAGCGGCTTCACGGTGTACAGGCTGGTCATCAGGATGATGATGGACAGCGCGATATTGAAAGAGAACAGCAGGTCGAGCGCGAACGCTGGCAGCGGCAGCACCATCATCGCCAGCATCAGGATGATCAGCGCGGGCGCGGCCAGCGCCTGCGTGCCGCCGGCCTTCATCCATGCGGGAAGCGCGAAGCCGTTCATGACACGGCTCCGGCCTGTGCCGCATCAATAACGCGAAGATGCGGCGGGATGTCCATGTCGGCCGGTACCTCGAGCGCCGCCGGTTGCTCGGCGCGATGGCCGGCACGCAGCTGGAACACCCAGGCCAGCACTTGCGCGACGGCGGTGTAGAGTTTTTCGGGGATGGCCTCGCCCAGCTCGACATGGCGATACAGTGCGCGCGCCAGTGGCGGCGCCTCGAGCAGTGGCACCTGGTTGGCCGATGCAATCTCGCGGATCTTCGCAGCCAGTTCATCGGCACCCTTCGCAACCACCACCGGCGCTGCATCGCGCGACTCGCTGTACTTGAGCGCCACCGCGTAATGGGTCGGGTTGGTGATGACGACATCGGCCTTGGGCACTTCGGCCATCATGCGGCGGCGCGCCATCTCGCGCTGCTGCGCACGTATGCGGCCCTTGATCTCGGGATTACCTTCCTGTTCCTTGTGTTCCTGCCGCACTTCTTCGCGCGTCATCATCAGCTTCTTGGCGTACTGCCAGCGCTGCCAGGGCACGTCGACCGCGGCGATTACGACCAGCACGCCGGCCATCGCGATGAAAGCGGTGAACATCAGGTGCCCGAGCTGGCTGTCGCCGCTTCCAGCGGGTACCACCGCCATGCCGACCAGCGCATCGGTCTGCTGCATCACGATCAGGTAACCGACCACACCCAGCAGTGCAGACTTTGCGAGCGCCTTGCCGAGTTCACCCAGCGCGTGGGTCGAGAACATGCGAGTGACGCCAGCAATCGGATCGAGCCGGTCGAAGCGTGGAGAGAATGACTTGACGGAGAACAGCCAGCCGCCGACCAGCAACGGCGCCGCGATCACGACGGCCAGCAGGATGGCCGCGAACGGCAGCAGCGCCCACAGCGCGCGACCGGCCAGATGGGCGCCGTGCTCCAGCAATAGCGCGGGTTCGAAGGCCAGCTCGTGCGGCAGCGACAGCCCTTCGCGCAGCATGCCCGACAGCTCGCCCTGCAGGCGGCTGCCCATCATCCACAGCAGCAGCCCACCGGCCAGCAGCGAAGCGCAGGCCGCCAGCTCGCGCGAGCGCGGAATGTCGCCTTCTTCGCGCGCCTGCTCCAGCCGGCGCTGGCTCGCGGGTTCGGTTTTTTCGAGGTCGCTATCCTGCGCGGCCATGCATCGCTCCATCTGCCCGGGGTGGGGGATGGGACGATTATTGGGGCCGGGGGAACAATGTCATTGGAGGAACAAACCGCGAAAAACCTTGCTCATCGCCGCGCCCCTGTCGTTGGATAGGAACAACGCCGGCAAGTACATCACCACGATAGCGATCCGCCTCTGCAGTGCGGATAATTTGACCCATCGGCAGCAATCATTGGAGCCACTTGTGTCTATCGGTCAAATGCCAGGAAGGGTGACCCACCATCATCCCGCGCCGGGAAATGTGGGGACTTCGGCCAAGGAAGGAACGGGTTCGGCTGAGGTCCAGCTCACCTTCTCTCGATCCAACGCCAGAAATTCATCAGCTCCGGCGCAACAAGCGATAAAAAATCTGAGCACCGGCAAGGACGCGGCGCGAGCAAACATTGAAGCACGGACTTTCGGCAGTCGAATCGCCGCCAAGCTAAAGCCTGCCATGCAATTCCTCCAGAATATCAAGCAGGCGATCATGCAAAGCCTGGGCTCAGCCAAAAGAACTGCAGGAGCAGATGCCCATCAGGCCGCATCAAGCGCTCCGAAACTGAATATCCGTCAATATGAACGCATGCCTGATTTTGAAAATTTCGAAGCCAAGCAAATAGACCTGTCCGAAGCTATCAAAGGCCGGGCGGAGTTCTTCAAAGACCAAAAGATCATGGGCAAGGAAGCTCTTGCCAGCTTGCTGCTTCAGTCCAATGCAGAGATTTCCGGATTGAATCTGGAAGATAAGCATTCAATTGCATCAGGCTGGGCCGATGGCAACAAGCCCAGGACCTTCGCTGCCCACTTGGGTGTGCCAAATCTGATTCAACATCGACTTAATAAAATAGGCACACTGCAAACCAATACCCAGCTTGCCAACACACAGATCGCTCTGTGCCGAATCGCTGCAGCCGGCGTTTCTGGTGAATTCCTCGCAAACTTCGAAACCACGGTCAAAGACTGCACACCCGACAATTTCGGCAAGGTCATCGCGGAGGTACAGCAAATGGCGCTCGACGCATACCTCGAACCAAACAATTAGAAACCCAGACTCTCCAACAAGTCATCGACCTGCTCCTGATCGGCTACCACATCAGCCTTGCCGGCCGGGTTCACCTGCGGGCCATTCAGCAAGCCATTGTCTGTGTCACGCGCAGCGTCATGCGGCGAGAATTCGATGAGCAATTGCACCAGCTGCGACTCCAGGCTGTGCCCGAGCTCGGTGACTTTCTTGATGACCTGGCCGGTCAGATCCTGGAAGTCCTGCGCCATCATGATGTCCAGCAGATGGCCTCGGGTGGCGGACGCCGCGTCGCGTGTCCGCTCCAGATAGGCCAGCGTCCGGCATTGCAGGTCGCAGGCTGACGGCAAACCGCGCTCGGACAGCAAGGCTTGCCATTCGGCGATCAGCTCGTTGGCGCCCTGTTCCACTTGCTCCTGCAACGGCGATGCGGCATCCGTGGCATTGAGCACGCGCTGCGCGGCCTGCTCGGTCATTTTCGCGACGTACAGCAGCCGGTCGCGCGCATTCGGTATCTCATCCTTTGCGACGCGCTGCAGCACCTTGTCCAGCCCCAGCTCGCGCAGGCTCTCGTGCAGGCTGCGCGTCAACTGACCAACGCGTGTCAGCAATTCATCATGCCGCGCCGAGTCGAACGTCAGGGTATCCATCGTTGCCGCTTTCATGTTCAGGCTCCTGCTTTTTCGAGCTTCTCGAAGATCTTCGACAGCTTCTCATCCAGCGTCGCAGCCGTGAACGGCTTGACCACATAGCCGTTGGCGCCGGCCTGCGCGGCGGCGATGATGTTTTCCTTCTTGGCCTCGGCCGTCACCATCAGCACCGGCAATGATGCGATCGCGGCATCGGCACGGATATTCTTCAGCATCTCCAGCCCGTCCATATTCGGCATGTTCCAGTCGGAGATCACGAAGTCAAAGTTCTCGTTCTTCAGCTTGGACAGCGCCATCGCGCCATCTTCGGCCTCGTCGACATTCGAATAGCCGAGCTCTTTCAACAAATTGCGCACGATACGGCGCATGGTGGAGAAGTCGTCGACGACGAGGAATTTGGTCTTGGGGTCAGCCATCGGGTACTCCGTAGAAAAAGATCAGCGCCATGGATCTGTTAACGGCGCTTGAATGCAGGTGATTGAATCGGGTCTTGGGGATAGCGGGTGATTTTTGTGATTGCGACGATCGCGTATGTCAACGCGAGACACGGGGCGGGGGTCATAGATCGGCGCTCACACCCTGAGCGCCCTTTCCCCTTCCCTCGCCAATTGCCCGAGCACCCGCTCGGGCAATTGCACAAGCGGCGCCACTTCATGTACTGCGCCGACCGCCACTGCCTCGCGCGGCATCCCATACACCACACAACTGGCTTCATCCTGCGCGACATTGAATGCGCCGGCTTCGCGCATCTTCAGCATGCCGGCCGCGCCATCCTTGCCCATGCCGGTCAGGATCACGCCCAGCGCATTCTTGCCAGCATTGATGGCAGCCGATTCGAACAGCACATCGACCGACGGTCGATGCCGGTTGACCGGTGGTCCCTGGTCGAGCGCGGTCACATAGTTGGCGCCGCTGCGAGCGAGCAATAGATGCGAATGACCCGGAGCCAGATAGGCGTGGCCGGGGAGCACGCGCTCGCCATGCACGGCTTCCCTGACCGAGATCCGGCACAGGCTGTCGAGCCGCTGCGCGAACGAGCGCGTGAAGCCCTCTGGCATGTGCTGCACGATCAGGATGCCGGGACAGTCGGACGGCATCTGCTGCAGGAACTCGCGGATGGCCTCGGTCCCGCCGGTCGATGCGCCGATGATGATCAATTTCTCGCTCGAGCCGAAAGGCATGCGCAGCGAACCCACAGGACGCGCTGCATCGCCGCCGGCGCCATGCGCAGCCGGGTTGCCGCTGACGTGCGCGCCATCTGCCTGCCTCGGCCGAGCGCGTACTCGCGCACGCGACGCGATGCGTATCTTTTCGGCGATCAGCTCCGCATAGTCGCGCATGCCGCTCTGGATCGATATCTTGGGCTTGGCGACGAAATCGACCGCGCCCAGTTCCAGCGCGCGCAGCGTCGTCTCCGAGCCGCGCTCCGTCAGTGACGACACCATCACGACCGGCATCGGCCGCAGCCGCATCAGTCGCTCGAGGAAATCAAGGCCATCCATCTTCGGCATCTCGACATCCAGCGTCAGCACGTCGGGATCGGTCTGTCGGATCAATTCACGCGCCACCAGCGGATCGGGCGCGACGCCGACGACTTCCATGTCGGGCTGGTCGCTGATGATTTCGCGCAGCACGCTGCGTATCAGCGCGGAGTCGTCGACGATCAGGACCTTGGTCTTGGGTGTGGACATCGGCTATTCAAAGACAAGAGGATGTCAGGCTCGGGAAGCCGCCTCGGGTAGAGTTCGACATTCCAGAGCTGGGAACCGCTGCCGCCGACTTGTATCGATGACAGCGGCCTGCGATCAGAACTCTTCCCACTCGCCGGCGCCACCGCCGACTGCCAACTTCTTTGGTGCAGGAGCCGCCGAACGCGCTGCGGCTGCCGGTGCCTTGGCGCGCTGCGGCAGCGCGATCACCGTTGACGGCTTTTTCTTCACCGCGCGAGTCGTACTGTTACCCATGCCCGACACGCGGAACACGCTGACCGTCTCTGACAGGCTGCTCGCCTGTTCCTGCAGGCTGTCGGCAGCGGCTGCCGCTTCCTCCACCAGCGCCGCGTTCTGCTGCGTGA
>CAZCDW010000004.1:25453-29956 GCA_964497485.1 uncultured Bifidobacterium sp. | reverse complement strand
ACGTAGGCCGGGGCGGCGCGCTCCTGTTGCACCTGGAAGGCACTCACCGCGCGAGACAGGCTCTCGGCCTGCTGCGACAGGCTGCCGGCGGCGGCGGCGCTTTCTTCCACCAGGGCCGCGTTCTGCCGGGTGACCTGGTCCATCTGCGTGATCGCCTGGTTGACTTGCTCGATACCGGCGCTCTGCTCCTGGCTGGCCGCCGAGATCTCGGCGATAATGTCGGTCACACGGCGCACGCTGGCGACGACTTCATCCATCGTGCTGCCAGCCTGCGCGACCAGCTGGCTGCCGGATTCGACCTTGTCCACCGAGTCGCCAGTCAATGACTTGATTTCCTTCGCCGCTGCGGCCGAGCGCTGCGCCAGGCTACGCACCTCGGTCGCGACCACGGCGAATCCGCGGCCCTGCTCGCCGGCACGGGCGGCCTCGACGGCGGCGTTCAGCGCGAGGATATTGGTCTGGAACGCGATGCCGTCGATGACGCCGATGATGTCGACGATCTTTTTCGCCGATTCATTGATCTGCTCCATCGTCTGCACCACTTCGGACACCACACTGCCGCCACGCTGCGCGACTTCGGACGCATTGATCGCCAGCTGGTTGGCCTGGCCCGCGTTCTCGGCATTCTGGCGCACGGTCGAGGTCAGCTCTTCCATCGACGACGCCGTTTCTTCCAGCGAAGACGCCTGCTGCTCGGTTCGCGACGACAGGTCGAGGTTACCGGCGGCGATCTGCCCGGAGGCGGTGGCGATGGTGTCGGTACCATTACGAACATTTCGCACGATGTCGGCCAGCTTCTCGCGCATCGTCTTCATCGCAAACAGCAGACTGCTGTTGTCGCCAGGCTGGGTATCGATCTGCACGTCGAGATCGCCAGACGCGATGCGCGATGCCACATCCGCGGCCGTCGTCGGCTCGCCGCCCAGTTGTTGTGTCAGGCCACGGGTGATGAACCATGCAGCCAGCAGACCGGACAGCACGGCGATGACGCCAAGCGTGATCATCAGACGCTGCGCGCTTTCGTAAGATGCCCTGGCTTCAGTGCTGGCTTCATGCGACAACTTGTCTTCCAGCGTCGCCAGTTCGAACAGATCGTCCAGAATTTTGCGCTGCGCCGGACGTACCTCGTCGATCAGCACCTTGGTAGCCTCGACAGCTTTGTTTTGCAATCCGAGTTCGATACCACGATTGAGGGGCGCCAACATGGCTGCGTGCTGCTCGTGAATTTTCTTGAGCAAGGAACGCTCCTGCTCGGTCGTGCTGGGATGCTCGAACAAATGAAGCAGTTTCTCATCAGCGACAGCGAATTTCTTCTCGCCTTCCTTGACACGGTCGACCTCGGGCTGCATCTCATTCATCTGGGTCAGCAGCACCACGTTTCGGACGGCGATCATGCGGTCGAACACGCTGGCGCGCATCGCCATGATCTGCTGGACTTGTGCATTGTTGACGTAGGTGATCTGATCGATCCTTCCCTGCATGCTGGCCATACGATTCAGACCCAGCAGCAGCGAGGCGACCAGGAAGACGAGCAGCAGCGCAAAGCCGGAAAACAGGCGAGTGCCTACTTTGAGTTGGGAGAAATTCATGGAGGCTCCGATGGCAGGTGCGATGATTCAGGTGTCGCGAATGACAGGGTTGCGGTTTCGCCCGAGCACGGACGTATCGCCGAAAATTCGGTTCAGGACGTCAGGCTCTCGATCAAGCCCATTTCCGAGGAGGACATCAGACGATCGATGTCGACCAGGATCAGCATGCGCTCGTCCAGCGTGCCAAGGCCGATCAGGTAATCGGTGTTGAACGCGGTGCCCATTTCGGGCGCGGGGCGTATCTGCGCCGGCGCCCGCGTGGTGACGTCGGACACGCTGTCGACCACCATGCCGACCACACGGCCGCCAATGTTGAGGATGATGACGACAGTGAACTGGTCATAGCTCGGCTCGCCCAGCCGGAACTTGATGCGCATGTCGACAATGGGAACGATGATGCCGCGCAGGTTGACCACGCCCTTCAGGAAATCAGGCGAATTTGCGATACGCGTAACGGCTTCATAGCCACGGATTTCCTGCACCTTCAGGATATCGATGCCGTATTCCTCGCTGCCCAGCTTGAACGCGAGGAATTCGCGTGAGGCAGGATCATTGGCCGACACATCGTCGGGGGCGTCTTGAAGTTCGATGGACATGGAAATTCCTGAGTCGGTGTTGATGTTGGCCTTCGTGCCGGCACGGTCACTGGACGCCGGCGCGGCAACGGATGCAGGCAGGTGCGCGGTGGCTGCGTCAACGGCACGCACCTGCCTGCATGTATTTACGGCAGCTTAGCCAAGCCCGTTCAGGCGGAATATGCAGAGCAGGACCGGTTTTCGACGGCTGTTCATACCGGTATCGGAAACCTTGTCGTATTCCTTGTTGTGGGGTCAGCAATGAACTACGGGTACGCGACTCGCACGCAGCAGCGTGCTGACGTCGAGGATCAGTGCGACGCTGCCATCGCCAAGAATGGTGGCGCCGGAGATACCGGCCACACGGCGATAGTTCGCCTCGAGGTTCTTCACTACCACCTGCTGCTGCCCGACCAGCTCGTCGATCAGCAGTGCCGCCTTGTTGCCTTCGGCTTCGAGAATCACTGCGATGCCGCGCGCTGCATCCTGCCGGCCCGTCGTCGAGAACACCTGGCGCAGCGACACCAGCGGCAGGTATTCGCCGCGTACGCGGATGACCTGGCCCTGGCCAGCGATATCGCTGATATCCTGCGGACGCAGCTGCAGCGACTCCAGCACATAGTTCAACGGCAGAATGTAGATCTCGTCGCCGCTGCGCACCGACATGCCGTCGAGAATGGCCAACGTCAGCGGCAAGGCGATCGACACCGTGGTGCCGGCGCCCGCCACCGAGCGTATGTCCACCTGGCCACCGAGCGCGGCGATGTTACGCTTGACCACATCCATGCCGACACCGCGCCCGGAGACGTCGGTGACGGTTTCGGCGGTCGAGAAGCCGGGCGCGAAGATCAGTTGCCAGACCTCGCCGTCGCTCATCGCGTCGGACACTGGCAAGCCCTGCTGCCTGGCTTTCGCGAGGATGCGTTCGCGCTTGAGGCCGCCGCCATCGTCGGAGACTTCGATCACCACATGGCCGCCGCGGTGCATGGCCGACAGCGTCAGCCGCCCTGCCGCCTCCTTGCCGGCAGACTGGCGCACAGCCGGCAGTTCGATGCCGTGGTCTATGCTGTTGCGCACCAGGTGGGTCAGGGGATCGATGATGCGCTCAATCAGGCCCTTGTCGAGCTCGGTCGCCGCGCCCTGCGTGACGAAGTCGACCTTCTTGCCGAGCTTGGCCGCGAGGTCGCGCCCCATGCGCGGGGAGCGTGAGAACACATAATCCATCGGCATCATCCGAATGGACATCACGGCTTCCTGCAGATGGCGGGTGTTGCGGGTCAACTGCGACACCCCATTGAGCAGCTTTTCATGCAGCATGGGATCGAGGCCGTGCGTGCGCTGCTCTATCATGGCCTGAGTGATCACGAGTTCACCGACCAGGTTGATCAGCTGGTCAACCTTTTCGACCGACACGCGAATGGATGAGGATTCTGCGCCAGCTGCAGGATGCTTGTCTGCGGGCTTGTCTGCAGGCTTGTCGCCGCCCTTGTCAGCGGGCTTGTTCTCCCTTGCCACCGGAATGGCAGGCAGATCGAAGATTTCATACGGTGCTTGTCCGGCGAAGCTTGCGCAGACTTGCTCTGCCCGGCTTTCGCAGAGCTTCAGCTGCGCAGGATCGACCACGAAAGCGCACAGCGCTGCGATGTCCTCCAGCGACTCGACCGTTTCAAGCACGAACAGCTTGCCGCTATCGGCATCATCGGCCACCGTAATCCGGCCCAGCAGGCCCAGTTCTTCCGCGAGCGCTGCGCAGTCTCGCTCGGTGATCGAAGGCACCGTTATGCGCACACTGCGCATACCCTTCTGTGCGGCTGAGGTTACGTGCGGGGCAGTGACAGTGGTGACAGTGGCAGCTCCGGCATTGCTTGTCTGCTCGGCCAGCATATGCAGCCGCGCGAGCAGCGCGTCGACTTCGGGCTGATCGACAGGGGCGCCGTCACGATGTCCGCGCAGCAGCATCTGCAGCACATCCTTGGCCTGCAGGAAGCAGTCGATATGCTCGGCCGTCAACGCCATCTCGCCCTTGCGTAGACGGTCGAGCAGCGACTCCAGCACATGGGTGACGCCTGTCATGTCAGCCAGACCGAAGGTGGCGGCGCCGCCCTTGATCGAATGCGCGACGCGGAAAATGGCATCAATGTCGGCCATGTCGAAGGCAGCCGGGTCCAGCCCCAGCAACAAGCGCTCCTTCTCCGCCAGCAGCTCTTCGGCCTCGTCGAAAAATACCTGGAAAAACTGGCTGATCTCGATGCTCATGCCGGCACTCCCGGACCGATGCATTTGCCGACCACTTCCAGCAGTCGCTGCGGGTCGAAGGGCTTGACCAGCCAGCCATTGGC
>CAZCDW010000004.1:823-25443 GCA_964497485.1 uncultured Bifidobacterium sp. | reverse complement strand
TTTTTCAACTCGGGGCTGGATTCGGTGGTCAGCATCAGGATCGGCACCTGACGGTAGGCCGGCAGCGCGCGCAGGCTGCGTATCAGGCTCAGGCCATCCATGTTCGGCATGTTCTGGTCGGTCAGCACCAGATCGAACTGGGTTCCCTGCGCCTTGGCCAGGCCATCGACGCCGTCAACGGCATCGACCACCTGATAGCCGCCATTGTTCAGCGAGAAGATCAACATCTGCCGCAGCGAACCCGAGTCATCGACTGCGAGGATTTTCTTGCCCATGTAATTCTCCGTATGACTTTTGACGATGTTCAGAACAATTCGACGCTGCCGCTTTCCATGTGCTGCTGCGGCACGCTGCGGTTGACCGCGCAGGCGCCCCGACCGCCGCCATCGCGGCCGGCCCCGCCGGCCTCACCGATGTGACGCATTGCGCTCGCGATCAGCTGGCTGGCGATGTCCTCGAACTGCAGCGCGGTCAGCGCTGATTCGAGATGGTCGCTGGCCAGCTTCGCCAGCGCCCCGCATTCGGGGTTGTCTTGATCCGGCAAGGCCTGCTGCCGTGACAGGGCCTGATGCGCACCGATGAAACTGCCGGACAGCTTGGCAATCGCCTCTTTCAGCAGCAGGTCGAGCTGTAGCAAATCGTCTTGCAGCGCATCCGGCGTTCTTTCTTCGTGAAAGACTTGCGTCATCGCGCTCCTCCCTTCGTTGAACCGGGTTGTGCGTTCTGGATGCCGGCGCCCAGCTCGGCGCCGCCGTGCACGTCCAGCGATGCCTGTTCGCCCGTGATCGCCTGCTCGGCGCGCTTGTTCATCACGACGATGCTGATGCGGCGGTTGATCGGGTCGCGCGCATCGTCCTTGTTCATTGGCACTGCCGACGACAGCCCAACTACGCGCAAGACCTTCGCATCCTGCATACCGCCCTGTACCAGTTCACGCCGCGATGCATTCGCACGGTCGGCTGACAGTTCCCAGTTGCCGTAACCGCGCTCGCCATTGGCGAACACGACAGTATCGGTATGGCCGGACAAACCAATGCGGTTCGGCACATCATTCAGCATGCGACCGATCTCGCGCAGGATGTCGCGCGTGTAGGGCTGCAGCTGCGAGCTGGCGGTCGCGAACATTGGGCGGTTCCGTTCGTCCACCACCTGGATGCGCAAGCCTTCGCTGGTGATGTCGAGCAGGATCTGCTTCTTGAATTGCTTCAGCATCGGATTCGCATCGATCGCGGCTTCGATCTTTGCCTTCAGTGCTTCCAGCTGTGCTTTCTCGCGCTTCTCAAGCTCGGTTTGCGCGCTCTTCAGGTCAACCACCTTGCGCACTTCACCGTCTTTTTTCGTGGCGTCCTTGCCGCCGCCCTTGATCACGCTGCTGCGCTCGGAGACAGAAGAGCCGCCCTGCATGGCCACCTTCAACGGGGTCTTGAAGTATTCGGCGATGCCTTCGAGCCTGGTCTTGGAGCTGGAACTGATCAGCCACATCAGCAGGAAGAAGGCCATCATCGCGGTCACGAAGTCCGCGTACGCGATCTTCCACGCGCCGCCATGGTGCCGGCCGCCCGTCTTCCTGACGCGCTTGATAACAATGGTGGCTTGTTCTGCAGCAGCCATGTCAGCGAGCCTTGGCATTCCTCAGGTGCGCTTCCAGTTCGGCGAATGCCGGGCGCTCGGTGGAGTACAGCACCTTGCGGCCGAACTCGACCGATAGTGCCGGCGCGCAGCCGTGAAAGCTGGCCAGCAAGGCCGCCTTTATGCACTGGAGCATCTTGGTCGCTTCATTGGCCTTCTGCTCCAGCAGCGAGGCCAGCGGGCCGATGAAGCCATAGGCCAGCAGGATGCCAAGGAAGGTGCCGACCAGCGCGCGCGCGATCAGGATGCCCAGTTCTTCGGGAGGTATGCCTATCGATTCCATCGTGTGCACCACGCCCATCACGGCGGCGACGATACCGAAGGCCGGCATCGCGTCGCCCAGTTTGGCGATGCAATGCGCGGGCACTTCGGCCTCGTGATGATGGGTATCGATTTCGTTGTCCATCAGGTTCTCGATCTGGAACACGTCGATATTCCCGGAGACCATGAGGCGCAGGTAATCGCAGATGAAATCGATCGCATGGTGGTCGGCAACGATAGTGGGGTAGTTCGCGAACAGCGCGCTGTCATGCGGGTTCTCGATGTCGCTTTCGATCGCCATCATGCCTTCCTTGCGGATCTTGCCGAGCAGCTCGGACAACAGCGCCAGTAGCTCAAGATAGCGCGCCTGCGTGTACGCCGATCCCTTGAACAGCGACGGAATTGCCTTCATCGTGGCCTTGATCGCCTTGCCGTTATTGCCAACGAAAAAGGCGCCGAGCGCAGCGCCACCGATCATCAGCAGCTCGATGGGCTGGAACAGCGCGGCGAGATGGCCGCCCGCCATCGCGAAGCCGCCAAAGACTGACGCGACGACGATCACATATCCAAGGATGACCAGCACGATTTGCTCCCGATTCCGATTGAGTGACTTGACCTGAACCGGTTACGGCTTGCGATGGCCCGACCTTAAATGCAAAACGGCAGGGAGCTGGTCGCTACCCTGCCGCTGGTGTGCTGCAGTCGTCGTGAACAGGCAGCGCGAATCTATGCAGGCAGCGCTTCTTGATGACTTTCGATTTTTTTCTTCTTTCCCGCGCGCGAAGGCGGATGGCACAGGCCGCAGCGGTAGCCGCTGTTGAGCTCGAAGGTATGGCTGACGAAGTGGCCGTGGCATTCGCGGCATTCGACCAGGGTCAACATCTTGCTGTCGAAGAAACGCACCATCGTCCATGCACGGGTCAGCGACAGCAGCGGCTCCTCTCCTCCGGCGGGCGGCATCTGTTCGAGGTAGAGTCGGTAAGCCTTGACCACCGCTTCGATGCCGGACACCTGCGCATGGCGCAGCAGGTGCTGGTAGACATTCATGAAGATCGATGCGTGGATATTCGGCTGCCAGGTCACGAACCAGTCGGTCGAGAATGGCAGCATGCCCTTCGGCGGTGATACGCCACGCAGCTCTTTGTACAGCTTCAGCAGGCGCTCGCGCGACAGGGTGGTTTCCGTCTCGAGCAATTGCAGGCGCGCGCCCAGCTCGATCAGGTCAATGGCCAGCTTGATCTGGCGCCCTTCCGATACCACGCTCTTGTTGCCCATGTCCGTCTCCTGCGCTGTTCGCTGCGATGTATGGCGGGTAATGCTTGTGGGTGGAAGCAGCGGCGTCGATCAGGCAATCTCTTCGACCGGCTGCGCGGCCATCAGGATGGTGGCGTGCGCCTGCGACAGCGAACGCTCCTTCGAGTGGCTGGTCAGCATGCCCAGCACGGCGCTGTCATCGAAACGGAAGCGGGCCAGCATCATGGTGCTCGACGCCAGCTTGACGACCTGCGCGGGGGACAGGTGGTCGATCAGGTCGGCCAGCTCGGCGCTGATGCCGAGACGGAAGATAGCGGTCGCACGATCGGCACGCACCAGTTGCTGGGCCAGCATCAGGTAGTTCAGGTTGGCATCGCGGATATCAGCCAGCATGTCGCTCATCGTCATGATCTTCTCCTTGTTTGGGGGACACGGGAAAAGGCCTACCCGTTGGACAGGATTGTGCTGTGGGCCCCGGATCGGATAAATCAGCGTGAGACGGTATTTTTCGTGAGCGCTGCGCTGTCGGCGCTGTCGGTGTTTGTCCTACAAGACCCCACCCACAGTTGGTCTCTAGTAACTACGGCATCTACACAACGAAATTTAGGCCTGATGGACGTGTGCATCAGCATTCTTTGGCAATCAGGAACTTTGAGAGTCGCCAACACACTTTGGCTTTGGTATCCCATTGATTTTTTCGAACATGCTTTCGATCGCTCATCCAGGGGAAAAGCCATGAAACGGACGAACTCTAGCTCATCATTAAACAATATTTCCGACGCACGAACAGACGACCCGACCGCTTTGCCACCCGACGACGGTGGCGGGCATGAAGAGCTTGGGCCAGTAGTTCGCACAAGAATATCGTCTCCACCGCCAATGGGGTTTGACACCACGGCCAGCTGCCCCGGATCCGCCAGCATCACCCTGGCGTCGACGACCTACGGCAGTCCTGTCGGCGCAATGGCGACGACAGCGATAACGCAGACGGCTTCCGGCCAGAACACCCCGGGGCTGGCCGCTTGTCCTGCGGCTCAACCATTACTGCGGCTCTGGAACATCTGCACCCAGTCGAATACACCGATCCCGGATTTATCCGGTGTCTCTAAATCCGAGCGCCTGGATCAATTGACGAAAGCTGTGTTGGATAACAACCTCGGCAGGATCGCTGCACTGATTCTTGCGGGCGCACCTCTGCGTCCGCAAGCAATGTCGGGGATTTTAGATACCCGCTACCCCGGCAGATACATCACTTCCACATCCATCTTGCCTCTGTTGATGGCGATCAAAAAGGCCCGCATCGATGCACTCGATGTATTGCTGCTACACCCGGCCGCAGCGGCGGAAAAAATGGACGAAGGACATCTCATCGCCGCGACCTCGGTAGTCGGAGTGCGGTCGAGTGACTGGGCAAAATTAATCCGAAAGATGTTGACTGAGGGCTTCGCTGTGGAACAGCGAGGACAATTCCCTGTCATCGATAGTGCGCTGGGCAGCTATATGTTTAGGACTGGCGGAGAGCCTGAATCCATAGAAGATTTCAAATTATTTCTCGGCGCTGGTGCAAATCCCAACATCTGGATAATTGATCATGACGATGATGATGATGTTGATGGCCAATCCCTGCCAGATTACCTTCAGATGAAGTTCGAGATCGCTGAGGAAGATTCCGGCTCTGAAGAACGTCTTGCAATTATCTCGACATGCTTAAAGCTAGTCATAGACGCCGGATGTATCGTGCATGACAGAGGCGCGATGGAAAAAGCTTGCCGTACGAACAATATCGCACTACTGGAAAAACAGTTGCGCTTTGACCTGCGGAATGAGACCGCCCGCGAAAAATTTCCTCAAACAGTGGATACGATGGATCCGGATCGTTTTCCAGATCCGGTTATCCGTGATCTTTTGAATCACCGGGATACGACAAGAGAAATTTGGGCTTTTGACGACATTGATTATCCATTTCGTTTAACTTATCGAACGGTTTTTTCCGATACCAATTTGTCGGCACAAGAGTACAAAAACGAGCTGATCCGCGCCATGGCAGAATGCAGTATATGCTCCGGACTGATGTTGGCAGTGGCGGATTTGCTTGGTACGGAGAATAATCTCCTTGACGCTATTGCGCTCAAAGGAGGTGCCCCGTTCAACGCGCAAATATATGAATGCGTCATTCACTTGTTCGAGGGATTGGCCAATGATCCGATATTGAGTACCAAAGCGAATGCAATCTATGTGAAATCCGGATTATCTGTGTCGACCCAGAAAAATCTTGCCATCTTAATGCAGCGCCAAGCCATGGAAGCCGCCTCCAGTCTTAGATGGGAGATGCGTGACAGCAGCAACGATTCGCTTTTGATTTCGGATATGAAAAATTTTCTCGCTCGGTGTCTTTATTTTTCTCAGCCCTCTATATATGAAAACGTGAACCTGGATGCGACGAAAGCATTGCGTGCATTCCTCGTCGGAGCGGGATTCTTCGAGCCGCTGGTCTTGCGCATCGTTGCCGCTTGGGCATCAGTGAGCCAGCCTCGGACGGACATGATGTCGCTACTCATTCAAAATGGCGAGATAAGCGATGAATCATTCATCAACACTGAGGCCGGCGAGAAACTTGCGAACCAGTTCGGCCAGGCCCTGCTCGAGCAATTCGCGCTCGACAAGCCATCGGTGCTGGTACCACCCGCAGGCTCAGGCGCAGACAGAGATGCATTCGCCGTCATCATGCAGCCGCAGTACGAACTGGTCACCGGCTATGCGCGCGGCGCCGCCGAGTTCAAGCGCGCGTCCTGACACTGAACGCAATGCTGAATTCGCCTGCGATTCACAATTCGTAACTGTCGCGCTCGCCGGCCAGCACCTGCTCGACCAGCTTGCGCGTCAGGGCGGGCGCCATCAGCTCGATGAAGGTGTAGACATAGCCGCGCAGGTAGGCGCCCTCTTTGAGCGCGACGCGCGACAGGTTCATGCCGAACAGCTGGCCGGCCGGTATTGCTTTGAGCGCAGTATCGCGGTTCGCATTGAACGCCAGGCCCGCGATGATGCCCACGCCCATGCCCAGTTCGACATAGGTCTTGATCACATCGGCATCGATCGCTTCCAGTACGACGTCGGGCTTCAGGCCGCGGCGCTGGAACGCGAGGTCGATCTTGTTGCGGCCGGCGAAAGCCGCGTCGTAGGTAATCAGCGGATAGGTCGCAAGCTCTTCGAGCGTGATCGACTTCGATGCCGCCAGCGGGTGCGACGGCGGGACCACTACCATGTGCTCCCACTGGAAGCAGGGCAAGGACACCAAGCCGTCGATGTCGGCGATGGCTTCAGTCGCGATCGCCAGATCCGCCTGGTCGTTCAGCACCATGTCCGCCACCTGCTTCGGGTTGCCCTGCAACAGCGACAGCCGCACTTTGGGGAATTTCTGCGCAAAGGCCTGCACCACGGTCGGCAGCGAGTAGCGCGCCTGCGTGTGGGTGGTGGCGATGGTAAAGCTGCCCGAGTCTTGCGACGCGAATTCCTTGCCGATGCGCTTCAGGCCTTCGATCTCCTGCAGGATGGTCTCGACCGACTTCAGCACTTGTTTGCCGGGCTCGGTCAGGCCGCGGATGCGCTTGCCGTGGCGGGTGAAGATGTCGATGCCGAGTTCTTCCTCAAGCTCGATGATGGCCTTGGACACGCCCGGTTGCGACGTGAACAGGGCTTTCGCCGCCTCGGTCAGGTTGAAGTTCTGGCGTACGGCTTCGCGCACGAAGCGGAACTGGTGAAGGTTCATGGCCGATGTTTTACCGCTTATTTGCTTGAATTTCCCCGCATTTAAAAGAATTTAACGGGCACTTCCCAGTAATTAGCGTTGGCGACGTCGGAACTTGCCATCCGTTTCATTGCTTTTGGTGCAACGTCAGGTCGCCGCCTCGCTTATATATCTGAAACGCATATAAGCAAATAAGAGTTCTGTTGTTTGGAATAAGGAAGAAGTTTATTACCATCCGCCGTTCTTCGCGCGAGGATTTATGACTTTGACTTATGTAGCATCCGGTTTCGCCGTTGGCTTGCTGGTAGGGCTGACGGGTGTCGGGGGCGGTTCGCTGATGACCCCGCTGCTGACCCTGCTGTTCGGCATCAACCCGGCCGTTGCGGTCGGCACCGATCTGGCATTTGCGTCGATTACGAAAAGCGCCGGCACCCTGACCCATCGCATCCGAAATACCGTGCACTGGGACATTGTGAAGCGCCTGTGCTGGGGGGCGCTGCCGGCCGCACTGGCAGCCACCATCGCACTCAAGTACTACGGCGCGCTAGACAAGAACATTACGCAGATCATCCGTTACACCATCGCCTTCTCGGTGATGCTGACCGTGATCGCGATCATTTTCCGCGGCCGGATGCAGACGTGGATGCAGGCGCACCCGAGCCGCCAGTTTCATGGCCGCAAGCAGGCGGTCGCGACCGTCGTGGCCGGCGCCGCGATCGGCGTACTGGTCACCGTGTCATCGATCGGGGCCGGCGCCGTCGGTGCGACCATTCTGGTGCTGCTGTACCCGAAGCTGTCGCCGGCCGAGATCGCCGGCACCGATATCGCCTACGCAGTGCCACTGACGGCCATCGCCGCAGTCGGCCACTGGTGGCTGGGCTCGATCAATTGGGAGCTGCTTGGCATGCTGCTGCTGGGCTCGCTGCCGGGCATCACGATAGGCTCGTTCGCCGCGCGAGCGGTGCCCGAAAAATTCCTGCGCGGACTGCTAGCGACCACGCTGACCGGCGTCGCGGCCAAGCTCGTGCTGTAAAGAGATTCACAAAGGAAGACCATGTATCGCTACGACCAATACGACCACCAGATCGTCAAGGAACGCGTCGCGCAATTCAAGGGTCAGGTGGAACGCCGCCTGTCCGGCGAACTGACCGAGGACGAGTTCCGCCCGCTGCGCTTGCAGAATGGCCTCTACATGCAGCGCCATGCATACATGTTGCGCGTGGCCGTGCCTTATGGCCTGCTGTCGTCGAAGCAGATGCGGATGTTCGCGCACATCGCGCGCAAGTATGACCGTGGCTATGGACATTTCACGACGCGCCAGAACATTCAGTACAACTGGATCGAGCTCGAGCAAACTCCAGCCATCCTGGCGGATCTGGCTTCGGTCGAGATGCATGCGATCCAGACCTCCGGCAACTGCATCCGCAACACCACCACCGACCAGTTCGCCGGCGTCGCGGCCGATGAGCTGGAAGATCCGCGCGCCTTCATCGAGATCCTGCGTCAGTGGAGCACCTTCCATCCGGAATTCGCATGGCTGCCGCGCAAATTCAAGATTGCCGTCAACGCCGCCGCCGAGGATCGCGCCGCAGTGAAGGTGCATGACATCGGCCTGAACCTGGTGAAGAACGAGACCGGCGAGCTCGGCTTCCAGGTGCTGGTTGGCGGCGGGCTTGGCCGTACGCCCATCATCGGCAGCGTGATCCGCGAATTCCTGCCATGGCAGCACCTGCTGAGCTATGTCGAAGCGATCATGCGCGTGTACAACCAGTACGGCCGTCGCGACAACAAGTACAAGGCGCGTATCAAGATCCTGGTCAAGGCACTGGGCGTCGAGGAATTCACGCGCCAGGTTGAAGCCGAATGGGCCGACCTGAAAGACAGCCCGAGCACGCTGACCGCCGAGGAAGTGGCGCGCGTCGCGACATACTTCGCACCGCCGCCGTATGAAAAGCTGAACGACAGCGACGCACTACTGCAGCAGCAGCGCGGCGAGAACAAGGCGTTCTCGAACTGGCTGGGCCGTAACGTGAAGCCGCACAAGGTGCCGGGCTATGCGATCGTCACGCTGTCATTGAAAAAGACCGGCACGCCGCCGGGCGATGCGACCGCCGAGCAGATGGACTTCGTTGCTGATCTGGCCGACCGCTACAGCTTCGGCGAGCTGCGCGTCACGCACGAGCAGAATCTGGTGCTACCGGATGTGAAGCAATCCGAGCTGCTGGCGCTGTTCCAGGAAGCGAAGGCCCACGGTCTCGCGACCCCAAACCTCGGCCTGCTGACCGACATGATCTGCTGCCCGGGCGGCGATTTCTGCTCGCTGGCGAACGCGAAGTCGATCCCGATTGCCGAAGCGATTGCAGAGCGCTTCGACAACCTCGACTTCCAGCACGACATCGGCGATATCGACCTCAACATCTCGGGCTGCATCAATGCCTGCGGCCACCACCACATCGGCAACATCGGCGTGCTGGGCGTGGACAAGGATGGCTCGGAGTGGTACCAGGTATCGATCGGCGGCCGCCAGGGCAATGACAGCCAGGTCGGCAAGATCATCGGCCCGTCGTTCTCGGCCGGCCAGATGCCGGAAGTGATCGGCCGACTGCTCGAGGTCTATGTGCGCGAGCGCCATGAAGACGAGCGCTTCATCGATACCTTCGATCGCATCGGCGTCGAACCATTCAAGACTCATGTGTATGCGACCCCGATCGAGGGCCATCCGTACCAGGCAGGAGAAGACGCGTATGCGTAAGATCATCAAGGACAAAGCCATCGTCAACGACGACTGGAATCTCTTCAAGCTGGCTGAGGGCGAAACGGCCGACAGCGTGACTGTCCCTGCTGGCAAGCAGATCGTGCCGCTGGCCGTCTGGCTCGCGCAGAAGACCACGCTGGCCACCCGTGGTGCCGAGATCGGCGTCTGGCTCGCCAGCGACGAACGCCCCGAACAACTGAAGGAAGATGCCGCAGCGCTGCCGCTGATCGCGGTCGACTTCCCGACCTTTGCCGATGGCCGTGGCTATTCGATCGCGTACAACCTGCGCGCGCGTCTGGGCTACACCGGCGAGGTGCGTGCCGTTGGTGACGTACTTCGCGATCAGCTGTTCTACATGTCGCGCGTGGGCTTCAATGCGTTCGCCACCCGTGAAGACCGTTCGATCGAGGATGCACTGAAAGGCCTGTCCGATTTCTCGGACGCTTACCAGACCTCGTGGGACCAGAAGACACCGCTGTTCCGCCGCTTCGCACGTCCCGCGGCGCAGGAAGCATGATGAGCGCGACCGACCTGACTGCTGCTGACATCGACAGCGTACATTTCGACCATGTGCTCGCCGATGCGAAGGCGACGCTGGCGCGCATTGCCGCCGAGTTTTCGCCAGCCGTGTTCGCGTCCAGCCTCGCCGCCGAGGACATGGTGCTGGCCGACCTGATCCTGCGCGCGAAGCTGCCGATCAGGATCTTCACGCTCGAGACGGGTCGACTGCACGCAGAGACGCTGGGCATGGTCGACCGCATCCGCGACACCTATGGCTATGAGGTTGCGCTGTACAAGCCCGAGCCGGCGGCGGTCGATGCCTATGTGTCGGCCAATGGCCTGAACGCGTTCTATGACAGTGTCGAGATGCGCAAGGAATGCTGCCGCATCCGCAAGGTCGAGCCGCTGAATCGCGCGCTCGCCGGCAACACCGCCTGGATCACCGGACAGCGCCGTGCGCAATCGACCACCCGTTCCGAACTGGCGGTGCAGGAAGACGACGCCGCACACGGCATGCAGAAGTTCAATCCGCTGGCCGACTGGACCGAGGCCGAGGTCTGGCATTACCTGAAGAGTAACCAGGTTCCGTATAATCCCTTGCATGACAAGGGCTATCCGTCGATCGGTTGCGAGCCCTGCACCAGAGCCATCCAGCCGGGTGAAGATGTCCGTGCCGGACGCTGGTGGTGGGAAAGCCCGCAGTCGAAAGAGTGCGGGCTCCACGTAGTGGAGCAGCCGGACGGTACCGTCCGGCTGGTGCGGGCTTCGGTGAAGGCTGACACGACCGAAGGGAGTGTCAAATGAGCAAAGCGAATGGCCGAAACCAAAGCCCGGACCAGAAAGAGTGCGGCCTCCACGTCGTCGACGGCAAGCTGGTCCGCATCAAGCCGGCCTGATCGTCCGTACCCCATCCTGCGCTGCGCAGACCTGCTGGAAAACATCCGCTGGAAAACACTATGAACACCGCTGTAGACAACACCCATTTCATCGACGCCGCGAGCAATCGCCATCTCGACTGGCTGGAATCCGAGTCCATCCACATCATGCGCGAAGTGGCGGCCGAGTGCGGCAATCCGGCGCTGCTGTTCTCGGGCGGCAAGGACTCCGTGGTCCTGCTGCGTATTGCCGAGAAGGCTTTCCGTCCCGGCAAATTCCCCTTCCCGCTGGTGCACATCGACACCGGCCACAACTTCCCGGAAGTGATCGAATTCCGCGACCGCCGCGTCGCCGAACTGGGCGAGCGCCTGATCGTGGGTTCGGTCGAGGATTCGATCAAGCGCGGCACCGTGCGCCTGCGTAATCCGGACACCGATTCGCGCAATGCGGCCCAGGCGGTCACGCTGCTCGAGACCATCGCCGAGCACAAGTTCGACGCCTGCATTGGCGGCGCGCGCCGCGATGAAGAGAAAGCGCGCGCGAAAGAGCGCATCTTCTCGTTCCGCGACGATTTCGGCCAGTGGAACCCGAAGGCACAGCGTCCCGAACTGTGGGACCTGTATAACACCCGCGTGCACCCGGGCGAAAACATGCGCGTGTTCCCGATCTCGAACTGGACCGAGCTCGACGTGTGGCAGTACATCGCGCGCGAAAAGCTGGCGCTGCCGAACATCTATTTTGCGCACCAGCGCGAAGTCATCCCGCGCAACGGCCTGCTGGTACCGGTCACGCCGCTGACCCCGCCGAAGGAAGGCGAGACCGTCGAGACCCAGACCGTGCGCTTCCGCACCGTCGGCGACATCTCCTGCACCTGCCCGGTGTCGTCGGATGCGGCGACTGTCGAGGCCATCATCGCAGAGACCGCCGTCACCCAGATCACCGAACGCGGCGCGACCCGCATGGACGATCAGACGTCCGAAGCGTCGATGGAAAAGCGCAAGAAAGAAGGATATTTCTAAATGAACGCCGTCGTAGACAAGAACCTCGCCATCACTGAACAAGACCGCGGCCTGCTGCGCTTCATCACCGCCGGCTCGGTGGACGATGGCAAGAGCACCCTGATCGGCCGACTGCTGTTCGACAGCAAGGGCATTTTCGCCGACCAGCTGGATGCGATCTCGCGCGCGCGCCACAAGCGCACCGTCGGCGACATGATCGACTTGTCGCTGCTGACCGACGGCCTCGAAGCCGAGCGCGAACAAGGCATCACGATCGATGTCGCCTACCGTTATTTCGCGACTCCGAAGCGCAAGTTCATCATCGCCGATGCACCGGGCCATGAGCAGTACACGCGCAATATGGTGACCGGTGCCTCGACCGCCGACGCGGTGATCATCCTGGTCGATGTGTCGAAGGTGAAGATCGACGAGAACGGCAAGGCGGAATTGCTGATCCAGACCAAGCGCCATTCGACGATTGCACAGCTGCTGCAGATCGAGCACGTGATCGTTGCCGTCAACAAGATGGACCTGGTCAATTACGACCAGCGCATCTATGACTGCATCATCCAGGCCTACCGCGACTTCGCCGCTGCACTGGGCCTGAAGGACATCCATACCATTCCAATGTCGGCACTGGCCGGCGACAATGTCGTGGTCCGCAGCGACAAGATGGACTGGTACCAGGGCCCGACGCTGATCGAGCTGCTCGAATCGCTATCCGTGTATGACGACGAGCACGCAGCCGCGCTGCGCTTCCCGGTGCAACTGGTCGCGCGCCACAACGGCCACGAAGCCAATGACTTCCGCGGCTACATGGGCCGCATCGAAGCCGGCACCGTGAAGAAAGGCGACAAGGTCACCGTGCTGCCGGCCGGCCAGACCGCCACCGTGAAGGACATCGTCACGCTCGACGGTTCGCTCGAGTCCGCCTCGGCCGGCAAATCAGTCACCATCCTGCTCGAAGAGTATGTCGACATCTCGCGTGGCGACATGCTGGTCGCCGCCGATGCGCCGGCCACGGTGCTGAAGGACGTGAAGGCCGATGTCTGCTGGCTGTCCGAAGAGCCGCTGGACCTGCGCCGCAAGTACTGGCTGAAGCACACCACCCGTCAGGTGGCAGCGAAGGTGAAGTCCATCGATTCTCTGCTGGACATCAACACGCAGGAACAACATCAGGGCAGCGAGCTGAAGCTGAACGGCATCGCCACCATCAGCCTCACCGTGCAGCAACCGCTGGCCGCCGATGCGTATGACGCGATCCGCGCGACCGGCAGCTTCATCCTGATCGATGAAATCTCGCACCAGACCGTGGCTGCGGGGATGATCCGCCTCTAAGCCTTGACATGTCTGACCATCTTGCCCGACCTGCCCGCGCACAGCCAGGCAAGGTCTGGCTGGTGGGTGCCGGTCCCGGTGCGCCCGACCTTCTGACCGTACGTGCCGCGAAACTACTGGCCGAAGCCGATGTGGTGCTGCATGACGCACTAGTGACGCCCGAGATTCTTGCGCTCTGTCCGCAAGCCGACCTGATCTCCGTCGGCAAACGCAGCGGCCAGCGTTCGGTGGCACAGGTATTGATCAATCAGCAGATCATCGAATGCGCATTCCGCTATGATCGTGTGGTACGTCTGAAAGGCGGCGACCCGATGCTGTTCGGTCGCGCCGATGAAGAGCTGACCGCGCTTGAAGCCGCCGGCGTGCCATACGACATTGTCCCCGGTATCACCACTGCATTCGCGGCGGCAGCCACCATCCGTCAACCGCTGACCAAGCGCGGCGTCGCGCGCAATGTCGCGTTCTTCACTTCCACCACCGCACCCGGGGAGCCGGACCAGGCGTCGCTGCCCGGTTGCGATACATTGGTTCAGTACATGGGCGGCACAGAGGCCATCGCCACTGCTCGGCGCTTGCTGGACGCAGGCAAGCCGGCCGAGATGCCAGTGATTGCGATAGAAAATGTCAGCCGCGCCGACCAGCGTGTCATGCGCCTGTCGCTGGGCCAGATGGTGGAAGGCATCCCGGACTGCTCCGGCCCGGTACTGGTGATGATCGGTGAGGCGCTGCGCAGCCGATGCTGAGTACAGACTGCTCAAGGGCTTGCAGCGCGTGTCGCGCGCAAGCGAGTGTGTCAGTGCTGTCCAGCTGCAAATACGGCTTGTAGCGTATCTGCCGACAATACCGCACCGCCCCACGCTTGCAGTTCGGCTTCTGAAGCAGATTCCAGCCTTTCTCTCGCCCAAGCGGGCAATTCACCGAAGCGCTGCGTCAACTGTCGCGCCAGTAATCGTGCTTGTCCTTGCTGCATACCTTGCTGCATACCTTGCTGCATGCCCTGCTGCATGCCCTGCTTGATCCCGTACTCGACACCCTCTTCCCGGGCAAGGTACTCGATCGATGTCACGTAACGCATTTTCATTTCCTCCTCAGACGCTGCCAGAGTTTTCCGAAAGACCTGTTCCTGTTCTTTGGGCAGCCGCATCATCCAGTCAACGACGCCGAACAATTCGATCACTTTCTGCTTGTCCCAGTCGTGCCGGTACAGGTCACGAACGATCTGCCATTTGGCCATGCACCGGGCTTGCGGATCCTCGGCCGTCGCACGGGTTGCCAGGTGGGCACGGGTGACGATCGCGAAAGGATTGGGACTGTCCGCCAGTATCGCCTCGCTGCCTGACCAGTCCAAAAGCTTGGCTACCGGGAAGCGTATGCCCATCTGGCAGTCGAGCACGTCATAACCGAAGGCCGTCGGCCGCCAGTGCAGCTGATCGTCGGCCAATACGGCGAGGCTGGCGACCGGTGTACGGTAGCGATCGTAGAGCCGATAGTTGTAGACGAACATGCGCTCGGCAAAGCTCGCTTGCGGGTTGCCCTGCACTTCCAGATGGATATACAGCCACTCTTGCTGCCCGCCCCGTTCGGTCACCCGCACCAGCTTATCAACGAAGCGCTTACCGAGTTCGGCATCTCGGACCACTTCACGCAATTCCTGTTCAAGGAAAGCGATCGGCTGCGACCAGTCGATCCGCGCGTGCGCGGCCGGGAAATAGAAAAGCAGGAAGTCGGCAAAGTAACGTTCGATCGCTGCTTTCCAGGGACTGTCGTAATCATCTGCCACGGCTTGCTCCGCACCCAGCGCCGAACGATCCGGCGGCGTGACGGAGCATCGCCTGAAGCATGGAAGACGTGTGGACTGACGCAGGCAGACGCTTGCCGCTTCGTTCAATGCAGGCAGGGAGGGGCAGGATTGTTGTATGAGCGCAGTACGAAAACCGGTGTTCGGCACTTTTGGGCAAAGTATATTGGCGTGCTGTCAGAGCGTATGTTCCAACCTGCCAGACTACTATCAGAGCCTGGCGCTGATCCTGTAGCAACACAAGCCAGTCGCATCACAACGACAATCTGGCAGTCGTCACTCACTGACGACTCAGGAAAGTCGACTCCCCGCATTATCTTGAGCGTACCCGGTCACGCATCGTTGCATCTTCACGGCTCTTTCATTTCAAAGAGTCAGCGATGCGCCGCATCATCTCCCTGAAAAAAAAACCACTCAATAGCAAGCGCGACTACCGGCCACGCCGAGTCTGGACGCTGTCGCAGAAGCTGCAGATCCTCGAGTATGCAGCCAACGAGAGCATGCGAAGTGCCGCTCGCAAGTATGACGTCGACGTGCGCCTGATCGCCCAATGGCGGCGCGACCAGCGCGAAGGCGTGCTGGCGAAACGCACTTGGGGTCAGCCGGGCAAGCGGAAAAAGCCGCTACCGGACGAGATGGCGCAAGACGCCGAGGTGATGGATGAAGATAGCTGAGCGGATTGGGAGACCAGGATAGCTTCGGACGCTAGGCGAGGCTGCTCACGCAATAGCCCGCAATGGCGTCCAGCACCTCTGCACTTTCACCCACTGCGTCACTGACCTGAATCTGCACCGACGGATGTGCACTGCGCAACTCCTCGATCATTGGGGGCAGGTCGCGCAGCACATGACCGCCCTGCCCGAGGAAGACCGGAACCACGCTGACCTGTTCGATGCCCTTGTGCACCAGCTCAGTGACCACCGCCGGCAGCCGCGGCTCCATCAGTTCGAGAAAGGCCAGCACGACTTCCGCATCCGGTAGCTGCGCCTGTGCACGCTGCTGTAGTTTCTGGAAAGGCTGCGCCCAACGGGGATCGCGCGCGCCGTGCGCAAAAAGAACGAGGGCTTTTTTACTCTGGGTGCTCATGGGTGTGCAATCGAAAACGGGAGGTAGGGATGACGATCGCCCGTCGAGGGCGAACAACGCCTCGCATTATCGGGCAAGCACGAAAATCATGCTGCCGGCCCGGCGAAAGGCAGGCTCAATGCCGCTCTACCCACCACAGCGCCATGATCGCCCCCAGCAGGAACAGCAAACTGGGCATCGCGGCGGTCGCGACCGGCGGCCAGGTATTGAGCAGGCCAATATGCGAGAACAAGCTGTTAATCAGCTGGAAGGACACCCCGATCATGATGCCGATAAAAATCTTCAGCGACAGGCCGCCACTGCGCACCTGCAGATAGGCGAACGGCAAGGCCACTGCCATCATCACGAACACTGCGAACGGATACAGAAGCTTGGTCCACAGCGCGATGTCATACTGGTCGGTGCGCTGTTTGTTCTCTTCGAGGTGCCGACTGAACAACGCGAGGTCGACTGCCGACATCTTGCTGGGCTCAGCAACCAGCACCGCCATGATGTCGGGCGTGATTTCCGAGCTCATCACGCTGGTTTCGAACTTGCGACGCTCGGTGACCGCCGGCTGGCTACGCTCGGACGGCGCTGCGATCGGCTTGAGCCTGAGTTCGTCCACTTTGCGCAGCTGCCAGACGCCATCGCCGGCATAGCGCGCCTCGTCGGCCGCCACCATGCGTTGCATGTGCATGCTGCGATCGAACTCATAGATCTGCACGCCACGCAGCACGCCATCCGGCTCGACCTTGCCCGCATTCAGGAACCGCGAGCCTATGGCTTCGCGGGTCGCCGGGTCGCGCAGCACATCCTTCGCCCACAGCCCGGTGCGGAATTCGGCCGAGATCGCTGCGCCCTCGATGCGACGCTTGAAGGACTCGCGGAATTCACTGGCCTTGGGCGCAATGAATTCACCCAGTACGAATGTCAGCAGGGACAGCACGACGGCGATGCGCAACAGCAGGCCGATGGCACCTGTCATCGACAGCGATGAAGCGCGCATCACGGTGAACTCGGAGCGCGCCGCAAACTGCGCCATCACGTAGATGGTGCCAATCAGCGCAGCGATCGGCATCAGCTCGTACGCATAGGCTGGCAGGCCCAGCGTCACGTACAGGAAAGCGTGCTCGATGCGATAGGGGCCGTGCACCGATCTCACCTCGCCCATCATGTCGAAGAACGAGAAAAGCGCGAGGAAGGCCACCAGCACGAACAGTACCGAGCGATAGATTTCGCTGGCGAAGTAACGGCGCAAGACGCTCATGCAGCCTCCGGCTTGCGGACCAGCAGCGTCCGCCGCACGATGGCCAGCAACCGTGCAGGATGCCATGCGCTGTTGGTGTTGTTGCGCCAGACGAAGAGTAGCGCGATGGCGGCCAGCGCCGCTGCATGCAAGGGCCACCAGGCCACCATGAACCCCAGCTTGCCCTGCGCGACCACCGCTTGCATGATGCCGACCGCATTGCTGTACGAGACCGCCAGCACCAGCGCAATCATCAGGTTCAGCGTGCGGCCGCGGCGCGGGTTGACAAAGCCCAGCGGTATTGCCAGCAGCATCTGCATCAGGCACATCAGCGGCACCGCAATACGCCACAACAGTTCGCCCTTGTTCGTCGGCGTCGGCTCGCGCACCAGATCCAGCGTGGGCAGCACACGCGCCGACCTGTTGTCGATGAGTTCCTTTTCATTGCGCGAGACCACCACCACATAGCGCAGGAAATCCATCGTGCGGAAGTTGGTTCCGCCCGGCTCGCCGTCATAGCGGCGGCCGCGGGCGAGCTCGAGCAGCTTGTCGCCACGATGGTCGAGCGTCACCGCCCCCTCTTGAGCGACCACGACGCTGTGCTGTCCGCCCTCGCGCTGGCTGACGAATACGTTCTGTACCTTGGTGGCATTCGAGCTCAGGCCCTCGACGAAGAAGATCCGGTCGCCGGCGGCGGATTCCTGGAATTTACCGGGCGAGATGCGCGAAATATCCTCGCGGTTGCGAAAGCGCTCCTTGTATTCGGACGACAGGCGGCTGGCCCAGGGCGTCAGCCACAGCGACAACAGCGCGGTGAGGATAACCAGCGGCAAACCGACCTGCAGCACCGGCCGTATCCAGCGCATCAGCGACAGTCCCGATGCGAACCAGACCACCATCTCGGAATCCTGATAGCTGCGCGCGACGACCAGCAGCACGGCTATGAAGGCCGTCATCGACAGGATGACCGGCAGGTAGATCAGTGCGGAGAAACCGAGCAGTGCGACGACGTCGCCGGAGGCCACCTTGCCGGCCGCTGCATCGCCCAGTATGCGTATCAGCATGACGGTGATCACGATCGAGAACAGTGTCGTGAAAACCGCGCCGACCGTGTTCAGCAGCTCGCGGCGTATGGCGCGCTGAAAAATCATTCGGGGACTATAATTGGCAGGGTTTACAGGAGCGGTCATGGACTTTAGCACAAAAGCCTTCAATACCAAAAACGCAATCGCCCAGCACAAGACCGGCTGCGCCGTCGTCGCTGTCTATGAAAACGGCAAGCTGTCCGCGCAAGCGAAGGCGCTTGACGACAAGGGCTTCATCAGCGCCGCGATCAAGGGTGGCGACATCTCCGGCAAGGCCGGCAGCACGCTGCTACTGCAGCGCCCGGGCGCTTCGATACAGCGCGTGCTGCTGGCGGGCCTCGGCAATGAGGACAGTGTTTCCGACCGCAGCTTCATCGCCGCATCGCAGGCGATTGCGCGCGTGCTCGCAACGCTGGGCGCCAGCGATGCGCTGCTCGCGCTGCCGCTGGACGGCATCAAGGGACGCGATGCCGAATGGGCGCTGCGCGCGCAAGTCACCGCGCTGCGCGAAAGCGTGTTCCGCGCCGACGGCCTGAAGAGCAAGAAGGACGAATCCAAGACTGGCGTGCGCAAGATCGCGTTCGCGGTCGATAGCGCTGCCCAGTCTGCGGCGAAGACCACCGTCGCGCAGGCGGTAGCGCTCGCCAATGGCATGGACCTGTCCAAGATCCTGGGTAACCTGCCGCCGAACATCTGCACCCCGACCTATCTGGCCAGCACCGCGAAGCAGCTGGCCAAGGACTACAAGTTCTCCGTCGAAGTCCTCGACCGCAAACAGATGGAAGCGCTGAAGATGGGCAGCTTCCTGTCGGTGACCAATGGCAGCGAGCAGCCGCCGAAATTCATCGTGTTGAAGCACATGGGCGGCAAGGCGAAAGATGCGCCGGTCGTCCTGGTCGGCAAGGGCATCACCTTCGACACCGGCGGCATCTCGCTGAAGCCAGGTCTCGGCATGGACGAGATGAAGTACGACATGTGCGGCGCTGCTTCGGTACTCGGCACCTTCCGCGCCATCGGCGAGATGCAGCTGAAGCTGAACGTGATTGGCGTGATCCCGACTTGCGAGAACATGCCGTCCGGCCGGGCGACCCGTCCGGGCGATATCGTGACCTCGATGTCGGGCCAGACCATCGAGATCCTGAACACCGACGCCGAGGGCCGCCTGATCCTGTGCGATGCGCTGACCTATGTCGAGCGCTTCAAGCCTGCAGCCGTGGTCGACATCGCGACGCTGACCGGCGCCTGCGTGACCGCGCTCGGCCACCACAACACCGGCCTGTTCACGCGCCATGATGACGCGCATGATGCGCTGGCCAATGAGCTGATCGCAGCGGGCAAGGCCTCGAATGACACCGCATGGCGTATGCCCATCGAAGAGTCCTACCAGGAGCAGCTGAAGTCGAACTTCGCCGACATCGCCAATATCGGCGGTCCGCCAGGCGGCTCGATCACCGCTGCCTGCTTCCTCGAGCGCTTCACCCGCAAGTACAACTGGGCGCATCTGGACATCGCCGGCACTGCGTGGAAGAGCGGCGCGGCGAAGGGAGCAACGGGTCGCCCTGTTCCGCTGCTGACCACGTTCCTGCTTGCTCGGGCGAAACAGTAAGGGGATACACGCGGATATCACACAAGGGAGCTTCGGCTCCCTTTTTTGTTGTCGTCGCGAGGGAAGTTGGGTATTTCGATACGTCTCGTTCGATATCAGAACATTTTCACCACGGTTGTCACATAGCTTCAGGCACCCGATAGCAGGCAAAAATTTTCATAAAGAAACTTTCTCAGGGGAGCGCTATGAAGATTGGTAGATCTGCTTATTCGGCAGACAGCAGAGCATTAGACAAAGCATACGTAAAACAGGCTATCGATTTTGATAAATCATCGATTAAGACGGTATACGAAAAGAAGCCTGGACGTTTAGAAAGCCTTAAACACTTCTTGAGTGGAGGGCTAATGCGAACGTCAACACGTCACGCCAAAGAGACGGTCAGTAAAGTCGTCGGAGGCAATGCCAGACAAGAGGCGCCGGACAATGCATACGAAACGATGTTTAAAAACATATTCGCCAATCAATCGGCTTTCAGCGATAACGAAAAGAAGGTGGTTGCAAGCATCACAGCTGACACCCTACTGGCGGATCTAGGTCCTTTATCTGCAAAGGAAATGGATCTTATCCGGGCAGTCAAGTCGACATTAACCAGTCCATCATCTACCAAGTCATCATGAATCGCTTCAACATGCGAAGTGACACCCATGCAATGCAAGGTGGCTGGAGTCCCGTCTCTACGGAATACTTTGCATCTACCGCCCGGGGATAAGTCCCCCCTCATTACCCGGCTGATCACCTGAGCAGCTTCCCCCTTCAGGATCGACGACATTCACGGCTGCCCTCTTCCCTCAAAAGCGGCAGCGCTTTCAATTATTGTAGTATTCAGACGCTGCCAACTTGAAATCATGTAACTGCAGCAGGCAGACCCGGCCTCCGGTCCGCCAATCCCTTTCTTGCATGAATTGCTCACGCAAGAATGGGCGGGATATTCAGCGAAAAACAAACAAGAACAAGGCATGCGCAAGCACATCACAGAGTTGTGGACAGCTATATTCATCGCACTTGGATGCATGCTTTCGACCGCAGACGCAGCCACGCTGTGGAAGGAAGATGTACAGCGCATGGTTGGCGATACCTACGTCGTCGGCGAGGTTCAGCCCGACATGCCTGCATGGCCGCTGTTTGCCCCCAACCCGGCGCAGCCGGATGCGAAACCCGAGCTGAAGGCCTATGCGTTCGAGTCGAATGACTTCGCCTCGGTGCGCGGCTACAGCGGCAAGCCGATCAATATCTTCATCGTCCTCGACCTGCGCGGGCGCTTCCTCGAGACCCAGCTACTCGACCACCGCGAGCCAATCTTCCTGCGCCCCGAGGGTACCGCGAAGCTGCAGTCCTACGCCAACCAGCACAAGGGCCTGAACCTGCGGCACAACATCCAGCTCGGACGTCCTTCCGATACGCCCAGCCACAACTCGCAGTTCGCCTACCTCGCCGGCGTGCAGACGGGCACCATCTCGGCCAAGGCGATCTCGCGTACGCTGATGACGGCGGCCGCAAATGTCGCCACGGCTGCGCATCTTTCGATACCGGAGGCACAGGCAACACCGATCGGCGGCGGCGAGCCGGCAGCGGACGCATCAACTGCGGCTGCGACAAGCACTGCAAAAGACAACGCGAAGGACACGAAAGAGACTGCCAAAGATCCAGCCAGGGAGCAATCCAAAGAACCGTCGAAGGAAGCATTGAAAGAAGCGAAGGCCGAGACCGCAGCCGCCGCAGCCGCCGTACCCACCGCAGCTACCCCGGCTGCCGCTGCACGAGACGATGGCGGCGCGACACCCGTCAAGCCGGCACCGGACAGCGCCTCCCCCGCTTCCGACTCACCGGCAGATGCCGCGAGCTTTGCGCCAACGGCGGTACTGGCCACGGTGCCGGGTACTGGCATTGCCGCCGCCGCTGATGAACCAGACTGGGTCGCGCAATGGCGCGAGCGTCGCACCGAGATCGTGATCGTGCTGGTCGCGCTGGCGCTATTGACGGTTGCGCTGCTGGCGCAGAGGCGCTTCAGCAGGAATCCGCGCCGTCTGCGCGTACTGCGTACGGCCTACCTGCTATTCACGCTGGGCTTCATCGGCTGGACTGCACAAGGCCAGCTGACGATCGTCAACGTCACCGCTGGCCTCGAATCGCTGGCCGCGGGCGATGACCTGAGCTTCCTGATGAACGACCCGATCTCGGTGATCCTGTGGATCTTCACCGGCGTCACACTGCTGGTCTGGGGACGCGGCACGTTCTGCGGCTGGCTGTGCCCATTCGGCGCGCTACAGGAACTGGTCAGCCTGGTGGCCAATGCCATCGGCGTGCGACAGCGTCGCATCAGGGCGGCAGTCGATGCGAAGCTGAAATGGATCAAGTACGGCTTGCTGGCAATGATCATTACGTCGGTATTCGCGGCGCCGAATGTCGCGAGCTGGGCGGTCGAGATCGAGCCGTTCAAGACCGCGATCAGTCTGTACTTCCTGCGTTCCTGGCCCTATGTCGTGTGGGCCGGTGCGTGCATCGCGCTGACCGTGTTCGTGTATCGCGGCTACTGCCGCTACATCTGCCCGCTGGGCGCCGCGCTCGCATCGATGAGCTTCCTGCGCCGCTGGAATTGGCTGGTACGCCGAGCCGAGTGCGGCACGCCTTGTCAGAGCTGTCGCCACCGCTGTGAGTACCAGGCGATCGAAGAGACCGGCAAAATCACCTACCGCGAATGCTTCCAGTGCCTCGACTGCGTATCCATCTATCAGGATGAGCAACGCTGTCTGCCGCTGATACAGGAGAAGAAGCGCCAGCATCCTGTGATTGCCATCCAGCCTGTCGTGGAGACTGCATGATGAACCCGCGCCGACAATTCATGCGCGTTGGCCTTGGCCTGTTTGCCGCCGGTCTGACGCCGCCGCTGCTTGCGGCCCAATCGCCGGACAAAGCGCCGCTGGTCTGGCGACAACGCGCAATGCTGGGCTTTGGCACCAGCTTGTGGCTGAAGGCCGCGCATCCGAATGCAGAACTGCTGGAGTCCGCGCTGGACGAAGCGGTCGCCACGATACGGCAGATCGAAAAACAAATGAGCCTGTTCGATCCGCACAGCGCTTTGTCGCGACTGAATGCACGCGGGCAGCTGAGCGATCCCGATCCGGATTTGCTGGGTGTGCTGGCGCTGGCGCGGCAAGTGTCGGCACGCAGCGATGGGAGCTTCGATGTCAGCATGCAGCCGCTGTGGCGCTTGTGGTCACGGGCCAGTGAGGAAGGTGCGCTGCCGTCGCCACGCGCGATCGCACGGGCGCGCAGTCATGTGAATTGGCGCGCGATCGAGGCCAAGCCGGCGCTGCTGCGCCTGAACCAGCCGGGCATGGCGCTGTCGCTGAATGGCATTGCGCAGGGTCATGCATCGGATAGAGTCAAGGCCCTGCTACAGGCTCGGGGCATCAGGCACGCGCTGATCGACACGGGCGAGACCTCGCTACTGGGCGAAGGACCGCAGGGTCATCCCTGGCGCTTCGGGATCGAGAGTACGGCGAAGGCATCCCCGGAACTGCCGCCGGTGCTGGTCTGGGACGGGCTCGCGATGGCAAGCTCATCGGATGCGCACACGGCATTCAGCGCGGACCACCGGCATCACCACATCATGGATCCGCACAGCGGTTACTCCCCTGTCTACTGGTCCTCGGTGACTGTGCTGGCGAAGCGCTGCGCGCTGGCCGATGCGCTGACCAAGGTGTTCTTCATGCTGCCGCCGGAGAAAATTCATGCGGCGGCACGGCAATGGGATGTGGACGTGATCCTGCAGGACAAGGCCGGGGAATGGCATGCCAGCAGCAATGATCTGCTGGCGTCGCAATCCACCACCCCTTGACAAGCAAGCCCGGATACGCGCACCGATTCACTGCTTGAATGCAGAGCGTGTGTCACGACAGGTTCATGCCTTGCTCGGCATGAGCCAGGGCGATCAGAGCGGGATCCGGCAGCCTTAGCGATAGTTTCGGCGGCGAGGCGCTGGCGCCTGCCCATCGGTGCGTGGCTTCAGGTGACGGAACATGATCCGACCTTTATTCAGGTCATACGGTGACAGTTCCAGCGTCACCGCATCACCGGCGAGTATGCGTATGTTGTGCTTGCGCATTTTCCCGCCCGAGTATGCGACCAGTGAATGACCGTTTTCCAGCGTCACGCGAAAACGTGAATCGGGGAGCACTTCATCCACGGTTCCATGCATTTCCAGAAGTTCTTCTTTTGCCACAGTGTGTCCTTGAAATAAGCGATGTTAAACAGACGAAAATTCAGCGATCGCCTCAGGCGGCACGCTGCTCGAGCCAGATATGCGCCTCATCGATCGCATATTGCACGGCATCTTCGCGTGACGAAAACTGCGGCCTGAAACGAAACACGCGGTCATGACTGCCGTTGCGGATCGACACCAGCGCGGTGTACAGCCCCGACTCTTCGGTTCGGGTCATCGGTGAAATCAGGTACTTGCC
>CAZCDW010000004.1:0-813 GCA_964497485.1 uncultured Bifidobacterium sp. | reverse complement strand
CTTGCCTACTGCAAAAATTTGTTTTGGTATAGAAATCATATGTTCGGAGACACCCTTGTGCGCTCCGTAGAGAAAAAATATTGCCGGAGTCGCGCGCCAGGGCTGCGCGGTCAGGCACGCCGGCATTGGCGTTACACCATGCCATCGGCGGTGAGGCTCACCGTATTCGGAGAAATTTGACGGGCACTGATCGTGAAGATCAGCGCGAAAGCAAGGCGGGCAGCGTTGGTAGGTCTGCGGACCATGTCAGACAACGGTTGCCGCACAGGAGAGCGTATTGCGGCTACCCCGGCATCATACACAAGTTTGTGCAACACGCCGAATATTCTGCTGCATTCACAAATAGGCAAGTATTGCGATGACTTGCCAGCCCCATCACGACGCTGGCGCGTCAAAGGACGATCGCCACTGGCGCAAGCGATGTGTCTCGCCACCCCGGATATCGGGACAACATGCACTTTCGGAACTGTGGGGACTGTGGGGACTGTCGGACCGGTAGGGACGGTCGGTACCATCGAGGCTGCCCGGGTACCTCGGTTACCATATCGCCACGCTGCGGACGGCATGAAGCAACGCAAGCTGCCCGACCGCCGGAACAGCCCCCCCCATTCCACCCAAGCCAGCGTCAACGTACGATTGCTTGAGAATTTTTTGATGCCATGAAAATCGCCACCTGGAACGTCAACTCCCTCAAAGTCCGCCTGCCGCAGGTGCTGCAATGGCTGGCGTCATCACAGGTCGATGTGCTGTGCCTGCAGGAGACCAAGCTGACCGACGACAAATTTCCGGTCGCCGAGATCGAGGCCGCCGGCT
>CAZCDW010000003.1:38403-56750 GCA_964497485.1 uncultured Bifidobacterium sp. | reverse complement strand
CTAATAAACCAAACGCAGTGTAGATTATAGTAAAGTACCATGGCGGGAAGCTCCAGTAGAGCAATCGCCCTAAGTAATCGGCAATAAATCCTTGGCTATAGATTGCCTGCTCTTGCCCTGCTTTACGCCTAAATGCATTTTCAAGAAGCGTCAGCGGACACCATAAGCCAAACACAGATTGCACCGCTACGTATGCAATCATTAAAACATGTAGGAAGAATTAAAGACACAGGTAAAAAGGTGCTAGTAGCATTTAGAACGTTACCTGGCGATGCTTATAGCGCACTAGTAATACCAACCGAAAACTTACCCGACGAGTATCACAACGCTATTATCAATTTAGTAGAAAGTCCTGCAGCACAACAGGCCTACGAATTTGCTGAAGCATTAGATAGAACTCAATTCCCAGACGGCAGTCGCATGTTGCCTTTTCTACATGCCAATGGAAGATTAGTAAAAGTAAGTACATCGCAAATTGAAATGACTCCTGTGATCGGAACATCAGTTTTGCTATCCGAACTTAATCAGTTAATTGCAGAACAACGCGGTATAGCAGTTGACGATTTGCATATTCAGCCATCAAGCGGAGACGTACCGTCAGAAGTTAAAGAAGTAGCATCTGTCAAAGATCTAACTGTAGAAACTACAACCGCTAGTTCCGCTGAAACTAAAACATTTTCTTCAGCTGAAGACGAAGCTAAATTCTACCGTAGTCAAGCTGATAGGTTGGCTAAAGAAGCGGCAGCATTTCGTCGTCGTGCAGAGGAGTTGGTTCCTACCAAAAAATCCAAGTGATGACAACGGGAAGAAATCTTCCCAAAGAAGTTGTCGACTGTTGGCCAGAAGTGTTTGGAGAAGTAAAACTAAATGTTCTACCCTTACGATATCTCCACGCGGTTTTAATTACGTTTAAAGACGGCAAAATTTGGGAAGTTAAAATAACAAAAGATGACCACATGAAAGGGTGGGAGGCTCTTGAAGAAACGATTGGACAACTATACAAGAGCTACGAAAGTCGTATTGATAATATAGACTTTAGACTAGATACGCAAAGCATCAAAAAAGATGTTGAGCGGGTTACTCAAAAATTTTTAAGAAAGAAAAAACTATGAAGGCAAAATTAATTAGTGTAAGCAAACCAAGCCGTGAAATGTATGACGAAGGTATAGGTGATGCCCAAGAACTAATTGCGTTTTGTGCTAGGGTAAGTAATCCTAGCAATCAATTTAATCTAGAAACCAGTGAAAAGTTGATTAGGTATCTCGTAAAACACAAACACTGGAGTCCTTTAGAAATGGTAAGTGCATGTCTAGAAATAACTACTACAAGAGATATTGCTAGGCAAATTTTACGCCATCGTAGTTTTAGCTTTCAAGAGTTTAGTCAACGATATGCCGACCCAACAGCCGAGCTCGACGAAGCATTTGTGTTACGCGAAGCAAGATTCCAGGACACAAAGAACAGACAAAATAGTGTCGAGTTCGATATGTCAAACGAAGAACAACGACTATTGGCTATCGAGTGGGAACGTGCTCAGAAACGTGTATTGTTTGCTGTAAAACAAGAATACAACTGGGCTATTAAGAATGGAATTGCAAAGGAACAAGCTCGTGCAGTCTTGCCAGAAGGTCTTACAATTAGTAGACTGTATATGAACGGAACACTACGTTCGTGGGTGCATTTTATCGAATTGCGTTCAGGAAACGGAACACAAAAAGAGCACATGGAAGTTGCTCGAGAATGTGCTCGTATTATTTCAGAAGTATTTCCTATGGCTAACGAATTTGTTCAAACTGATTCTTAAGCCAATCAAAATCATTAATCTTTAAAAGTGCCGGAATATTTCCGGCATTTTCTTCTCCGTATGATCTGCCGGCGAGTGCGCCTGTATACGCATAATCCCCGTAAGGAACAGAATCATTTAGAACGCACCATGCATTCAGTCTTGCTGAAGTTTCTACATCAACTTGGCCCTGTATTGCTCTACTTGCCAATTTGCAACATTCTCTAAATGCACTTCTCCAAGTACTAAACGGATCGGTATTAAATGCAGTTATGTTACTAACTTCTTCCATTGGTATAAAATAAGGACTAATACTTGTAGTCATATCTGGATTGCTAAGGTCCATATTTAAAGTTAGTTTTTTAGGCAGTAGTTTTACTCCGCCGTACCCGTACTCTAAACCGTTAATTGGATTGCGACTGCGCCAAACATGTACGTGATCACGCTGATGACTTGGAGGTTCGTAGTTAAATTTAAAGGTGTCTAATACTTGAGCATCGGCATCAACAACCCAAAACATTTCAAAAAAACTACGCTTGGCTGCTTCAATGTGTGCTTGGTGTATACCTTTTACACCCCTAACGTGCTTTACTAAAGGAAACCTTTCTTTTAATCTTTGAAAGTTTTCTTCGGCAGTTGGTTCGTTATAGCTGATAAAAACTATGTCAAACATTTTTTCTAATAATCCTCGGAGTATTGTTATAAACTATCTTAAACATCATACTTGCTGCAGGATCCATGTTAGCTATTTCTAGCCCACATTTCTCTTTTAACTCCTTACCGTAGAAGTTTATTTGTTCTGTTTTTTCCTCGGCAGTGGCGTTTTCATAGTGTTCATTCCAGTAGTTTGTTAACCACTTAAAATCTCTAACATTACTGTAATCCCAATTGGTACAATTAGTCAACGCAGCACCTTCCCTTGCGCCAAGGATACTATAAATTCCGTTTTCTACATCAGCACCAACGCTACACCAAATAAGCAATCTATGATAGTTTTGCCACCATATTTTCTTAATGTCTTGTACACGGGCACCTTGGTCTAAACTCATTTTTACACCTTCGCGAAATCCGGCACGCCATGCTTGAAATGGTGTTGCATTTGTGTAACTAGTTGAGTAGTTTTCATTAAATTGATAATACTTGTCATCAAAGCAAAATTCTACTAAACCTTTTGTGTCGTTTGGATCGCTATTTTCATGTGTGCGCATTTGATTAACAAACTTCTTTGTCCACATTTTAAGGCCACCATTACCATACATGAGCCCGTTTACATGAACTTTGCCGCACCAACTAAACACATGATCAGGTGTTAGCCCCAAAGAATCTGTGTCAACTTCTACTTCAAGAAATGCAGGATCAATAATGTTATCTGCATCTACTGTAATAAAATATTCTGTATCGCTTAATGCTGCACAGGCTTTGTGTGCGGCATCACTTCCTTCAACACCGTGAACACGTTTGGCCCAAGGCACTTTAGTACATAAATCTGCATAATTTTTTTCAGCGTTTGGTTCATCATAACTTAGAAAAATTATGTCTTGTTCGATAACTTTAATTTTAGCCATTTAAAATCCTTAAACCGTAACTTTTAAAAACTAATTTTGAACTTATTGAAATTTTATCAATGCGTGACTCTATTTTATTTTCAAACGGAATCTTTATTCCTTCTGGAGACAGGATCAAGTCCTGCATATTAATAAAAATTGTCCTAATCAAAAAATCAAAATCGTCTTCTAACGTTACAAAAAATGTAAGTTTGGGTGCAGCTACAACATCGTAATAATCTGCAAATCGCGGATTTATCTGGAACTCCCAGCGGCGGCCTGGCCCATTCCATGTAACAATGCATTCAACTTGTTCTCTTGTTTCTTTTATCCATTCAAATACATTATTTTTAAAAGCAAATCCTTGATCGCTTGCAGGGACAACTGCCAGTTGGCTCATCCCGTCTTGATTCTTTTTGTAACCTATTAGGAAATCTCTAAATTTAGATTTACCTGTTAAAAAATCTTCAACATCGTCGAAAGATACATTAAGGCCATGTTCAAACGAACTGTCTTGTTCGTTAGTTACAGCCAAAATTTGGCCTGTCTTTTTATCAAAATAAATGTAATGAGATAACTTAGACACCAGCAAATCCTTCTAATTTTTCTAAAATTCTTTTTGACATAAAACTCTTTTCAACATAATGGAATAGCTTTGGCTGTTTTATGTTTCCTACTACTAGTTGATTTTTAGAATTTAAAACATACGGTACTGCATCTTGCCAACTTTCTGGTAGTACTGGCCAACCTTGCAAACCGGGTTTCATGTGTACAAACTCTAATGGGCAACACACATCATTTACACTCTCATAAAGACCTGTCATCTCAATAGCAATGGCCGCAGACAGATCTAAACTTAACCAGTTTTGATAACTCACAGGAGCAAACTTTGTATATGCCCACTCCCAGTTATTACATACAAACTCTAATGCTTTATAGAAAGCTTCTGCGTTTTCTGTAAATTTAAAATAATGACAGGCAACATACGGGTTAGTAAGGCCGTTATCTACAAAAGCTCGTCTGTAAATATTATCGTACACTACAGGATCTAGTTTGTAATTTAGTACGTTCGAGCAAAACTTAATATCGGACCTACCGCAATATTCCCACCAATCAGATATGTCGTCTAAAAATATCATATCCGCGTCTAATACCATAGTTTCTTTATACGGCGTAACGTGGTATAATTTCCATCTATGTTCTGCAAGATACTTCGTCGATTCTTTAGACGGATCAACCCAGGGTATAGCTATTACATTATCAAAAACTTTTTTTTGTTTTTCAGTTACTTTGTCGTTTGTAACTATGCTAACACTAGTAACTATTTTTTGAGTAGCTTTAATACTTAACGCCAATGCGTATGCTTGCTCAACATAATTACAGTCTGGAGTATTTTGTGCGAAAATAAGAAATCCTTTACTCACGAGCTACTCCCATAATTTCTCTTTCAAGACTGATTTTATTCATAACATGAACATCTAAACCAACTGTCCTTGCTACTAGATACTCTCCTAGTCTATCCTTTTTCTGTAACAGAAATTTTAATTCTGGACCGTCTGCTGATATCAGTACATCTTTATCTTCGATAAAATTTAATTTGCCGGGCAACTCTGTTGCAAAATCACCAGACATTTTTCCATTCATTATATGTATAGCAATACTAAACGCAAAATCGTTTCTAAAATTTTCCATGTCAATGCTATACAATACTCTAAAATATAACCAATTTTGTTTAATATAAGAAACAAGATTAAAAAATGCTTCTACAACTGGATCTTTTTTAAAAGTAAAAACTGTCGCCCAGTAAAAAGGTATCGAGTAAGGATTTATTCTTGTATAAGGTGTTTGATCTCGCCAGCCTGTTAGATCAAAGCTCTGCTTGAACAACTGAAATGGTACATCTCTGTGGATAGCTTCTTTTAGCTTGTCTGAACAAATTACCATATCGCTGTCCAAGACAAGAGTATTATCGTAAGGAGTTAAATCATATGCCCGGAATCTTGTTCCGTTTTTCCACTCAAGTTTTTTATTGCTCAGTGTGCCGTCGTAGAATAACCTGCTTGAATGCTGATGGTCAGTATAAGACTCAATAATTTTATCAAAGGGATGATCTGGATAATTTTTACTAAGCCACTCTACATTATCTGTGACAATGCTTACTGGTATGTCTAGATATTTTTTTACACGTTTACCGCAAAAAACTGCCAGTCTAGTATAGTCTATGCCAGTATTATTATGAGCAAAAATTAAAGCGCCAACTGTCATAGATTCACTAGATCCGCAACCTTACGTTTTGCTTTTAGATCAGCAAATTTTATAGAATACTCATTTAGCGAAGTGATGTATTTTAATAAAATCTCATCGAAGAATTTTTGAACATCCGGTACAACTATTGGGAAACCGTTAGCATCGATAAATGGAACATCATGTGTATGACCAGTGTCCAACATAGTCTTTGCAAAAGTTATTAGTTCCCTGCTTATTTGAAAAGTTCCGCCGTTTATGTAGTAAACAATACTTTGGTTAAACTCCTCTGATGCAATGCGCCTTTGGTTAGACAAGGTCGACATATAATTTGCGATTGCAAATGCTTTTTCTAAACTTTCATCCATAAGATAACTCCGTAGTATAACATATTATACTACTTTAATTATCCTGTCAAGAATAAATGGGGGATTTTTTAGGCGATACCTGTAGTACCAGCACTTGGCTGAGGTACTGACACGTTTGATCCAGTAGCACGAAGACACTGAACATAGCTGGTTAATGTACCGTCCACTTGTTCGTCAATACCAAACCCTGGATCAGGGAAGCTAGGAGGTGCTGCTGAGTCGTCAGCCCATACAAGTGTAAGAACTAAAATTCGTCTGTCTGTTGTGCTGTTTACACGACCCATTACATAAAACTTGTTTAATGCGTATTGGCCGGCTGGAGCATCTTTTACAAATAACAACTGATCGCTGGTTCCCATGTTATAGAACCCTAAAGCAACTGTTGTACCTGTGCCTGTGGTAGTAGTTGAAGTCAAACCAACTTTAATTGTACCCATACTCTGTAGCATAGTTACCCAAGTGGTATTTTTAAGGCCGGCGATCCTTGGAACAAAGTCAGAACCGATTTCAATTTGGCCGCCTGTGTTCCAAAAATATCTAGCTTCGTCAGGTGTTGTCCAAGTAACTGTTACAGTCTGTTGAACAGTAGTATTCCAGACTGCCGACCTAACTTGATTAGCTACTAAGTTAGTTCTTGAAGACTGACCTGCAGGAGCAGGAGAGGTTAGATAATTGCTATCGGCATCAGTAGCAACAGCTAGATATGCAGCTCTCCAGCTTTCCTTTACTTGGGCAGCGGCAGATGGAATAGGCAAGTCTGAGCCTGCGTTGTAACCAACTTCGTCTGGTGCTTTTGATCCAATTGTTATATTGTTTTGATGCTGCCTTGCTCTAACAATATCTGTTCGAAGATTGTTCCACTGTGTTACTGAAATTTTACTATTTGCAGCTACTTGGCTACTAGATAAAGTTTGGCCGTAACCCTTATCGCCTGATCCGGTACCCATAACTAACGCAATTTTTGATTGAATTACGTTATAATCAGTAGCAATAATTAGTGTATTTTGTCCAGCCATGTCTTATCCTTTAAATAACCAAGATATTTATTCTTATAAAATTAAGCATTCTACGAGTTTGACGTTGTCAGATTCGTTCGATTCCAATGCTATAGCGAACGTATCTGCATTATCAGTAGTAGAATTAGCATCAACTGAAGACTTAGCTGTGCCATTTGGGCCGGCTACCATTCTATCGCCTTTCTTTACTGATCCAGTTACTTTTACCGGAACTCTTCCCTTTAAGGCAATGAATGTTCCGCCTTCTAATTCTGCATTCATCATATAAGCAGGATTTGCAGAAACCGCACCAATTGCTCTATCACCTAGTGAGCAAGCTGTAACTTCTTTTTCGCCGCCGACTGCTACTACTGTACCAACTTCGTATTCTGCATCAGCAAGATATTTTTCAGCTAAGTCAGCATAGTTTGCCGCTGTAGCTGTACCAACAAAGAATGTTGCTTTCAATGCACCTGCTGTAATGTTAACTCCGTTAATTACTTCTGTGCTACTTGTTCTTACTGCAACAGTTCCAGATCCTGAACTAGCACTGGCTGTTCTGTAATCGTCTGCAGCTACATATAAAGAGTCTGCTTTAGTAGCTGCACCGTTAAACGTAACAGCATTGACTGTTTTAAATCTTAATGCACCAGTACCTAAATCTGATTGGTTATCTGTTCCCGGTAATACGTCTGCACCAACTAATTGTAGTGGAGTTTTTGTTGCAGAACCAACTGTTGTTTGGAACTTAATTGTGTCGTTTAGTTGGTTTTGGAATACAGGGAAAGTTGTAATACCTGTTGTATTGTTGAATACTCGTAATCTTGGTGTGTCACCAACTGTGAAACCTGCATCACTGAATGCAACTAAGCTACTAAAAGTAGCACTACCTTTCTGAACAAAGTTTTCTGCTAATACACCGCCTAATCTATCAGTGTTTGTAGCAGTTCCCCAGAATCTGTGATTAGCATTTACAGTTTGCCCTGGGAAGGAATCGCTATTAGTATAAGCAAGAGTGATACCTTGCTGAATTTTTGTAAATCCGTTAATAGAACTAGTTGTTGGATCTAGGGTAAATGTACTATCTGCACTAACTACAAATATTGTTTCACCATCAACAATAGCTTCAATGATTGCATGACTAGCGTTTAATGTATCTCTTACACTTCGACTACGCATCTGAGTTGTTTGTGCACCAGCAACGCCTTGCGGTCCTACTAGGACATAGCTAGATCCATCCCAAGTATACAGTTGTTTGTTAGAAGTGTCCCACCAGAAGTCACCGATGGTAAGTCCTGTTGGCGCACTTGAACCTAGTTCTGCACCACCTGTTGTACGGAATTTTGCGCCGTCGTAAAATTTTAGCTTACTATTTCCACTATCATACCATAATTGCCCAGGTAGTGGCTTAGGAGGTTGCGTAGTATTTGCGAAATTTTCTAATAAAAATAGGAAATTTTCGTTCTGAACTTCACCGTAGCCAGCATAATTTTTACCAATCAGCTTTAAATCTGTACTGCTATCAATGGTGCCATCGGCTACTGTGGCTACGACTTGTCCGTTATATTTGTTAATGGTATATGGCATTTTCCGTTATTCCTTATTCCTTATATTTATGCTATTTTGGACGATTATTAAATGTCTGTTTGATAAGTCCAAACTGGACCAATCAGCTTGTATTCTTTAAAAACGCCTGTATCTAAACACTGAACACGCAAATAAGTATCTTCGTCATGATCTGACGGAGGAAATACCTTTGATAGTACTGTACCAGCTAATTGTGCTTCTGTGAGCGCACCAATATTTGTACTAAACCCTAAACTTGCCTGTCTAACTTTATTGTCAACATAGCTCTTGTTTGTTGCATCTGTACCACTAGTTGGAGTTGCAACGTTTGAAATTTTCTTAGAACTAACACTAACTACGCCGGCGCCTTTTGGAGTTAAAACAATATCTCCGTCAGGAACACTAGGATTTAAAAAGCTAAGGACGTTATCATTTACGTTGATATTGTCAACTTGAAGTTGATTTAAAGCTCCTATGCTATTGAGTCCTGGAGCACTTGTAACAGTAACTCCTAATTGTGTTTGAGATAAAACTTCAAAATTGGCAATCTTGTATACTTTACTGTTTGCTAGATTAAAATTTTCACTAGAAGTCCAACCTTCAGCAGTTACACCCCATGTTATTGTCTTATTAGTAGCACCTGCTAAACTTATTCCACCGCCTTCAGCAGTAGAATCTGTTGGAGTATCAACTTTTCCAATTTCAATTAATAAGTCTTCAATAGCGATGTTTGTTGTATTGATAGTAGTTGTAGCACCTTCTACTACTAAATTTCCTCTAATTCGTGTGTCACCGGCAACATCCAGTGTTGCAGTAGGCAAAGATGTATAAAGACCAATACGCTGATTTTGTGCATTGACATAGATACTAGGTAAAAGCCCAACGTTATTAAAACTTTGAATGACAAAATCTTGATTTATAATGTTTGAATTAATTTGAAAAGAATTACCAACAAATTTAAATTCTGTATTTTGATTTGTACCTAATACTAACGGTGAAGAATTTAAAACACGTATTGTTCCATTTGAAATAGTAAAACCGTCCGCTGGGTTTACCTGCAAGAAGCTTTGCGCATCTTTAAAAGATCCATCTTCTGCTACCAAAGCATCTGCTTGACTAGCAGGAACATTAAATTTTAACCCTGGTACGTTTGCTGCATTAAATCCAACTTTAATATCTCCAGTATATCCTGGAATTTCTGTGGCAGGAGTAAATGTTGTTACAGCACTACTAAAGATTCCTAGTAAAACTTGTCCGCAATATAGAAATAAGGTTGTATGATTAATTTGATTTGTATCAACAATATCAACTACGTTCCATCCTGATATGCCTTGCTGGGCAGTATAAATTGGTCCTGCTAATAAATTTGCAGTCCCATCGTTGAAAAACATTCGTTGTGTTGTTGTATCAATCCAAATGTCTCCTGCTGCAATACTACTAGGAAGAGCAGCACTTACGATTGTTCCGCCGCTGACTTTAAATCCTGTGCCATCGTATACTTTTAATCGACCTTCGCTTGTGTCATACCATAGTTGTCCTTCAATTGGACGATTAGGTTGTGTTGTACTGGCAAAATTTTCAAGAATCTTTACAAAGTTTTCATTAAAAAGTTCGCCGTAACTGGTAGCATTTTTTCCTACCAATGTAATGTCTGTTGTAGTTTGATCAATTGTACCGTCAACTACTTCAGTTAGCGTAGATCCGTCTGTTTTGTTAATAATATAGCTCATTATAGTACACCAGTGAAAATAATATAATTAATTGTTGCATAAGGATTCATAGCATTGAATGGTTGTCCAACTGTTGGGCTAATAACATTACCGCTATTTCTTAATCCAGAACCTGCTCCTGATGCACTACCTAACCCCGGATCTGCCGCTGGATCTGTTCCAGCACCTGGTAAACCTGCGGCATAATACTGAGCAAAACCGCTGTTTAAATTATGTTTGTGGTCTGGCAGGTTGCTTACATCTAAAGTCTTATATTCGCCAGCACTAGTTCCTGATCCTAGTGTATCTGCAACAATATCTGTAACTCTATTTGCACTGCCGCCGCCAGCTGGAATTTGTACTGTTGGATCGTCTTTAGCTGGGACTGTGCGAGGATTACCATTAGCAGGGTTAATGTTCTGCATATTATCCCTGCCTAGTGGGAAACGGCCTCTTAAATCCGGAAGTCCAAATGTTGCTTTACCAATTAACAGGCTAGGCGTCTTGTATGTGTAACCAATTACAGCAAACAAACTTGGAAAATCTCCAATTAGTACTTCTCCTCCGTCGCAGAATAGATAGCCTTGTGGTGGTGTTGATCCTGCAAAAGGCATAATCGCGCCAATTGGCACTGTTGCAATGTTTCCAATGATTGTGTTTTTAGATACTTGTCTGAGACCAGTTCCTTCTCGATAGATTAAAAATCTATCGTTTAAGAAACTTTCATTTGTAACAGTTTTTGTTGCAATTAAGTCTTGTGTGACTGAAGTAAAGAATCTTTGATAACCCGATGGCGTAGTTCCATAAGGTGTAGTTCCTTGTGGTAATTGTCCGTCGAATACAACATCTAATGTTGTTTCCACATCTCCTCTAATTTGAAAACGTGTTGGACTGGCTAACTTTACAGCACTACCACTAATATTACCCGATAAACTTCCAGTAAATGCTCCGTTAAAGTTTCCAACGAAACTTTGAGCATAGATGTTTCTAAAACGTCTTGAGCTTGTACCCAAGTCATACAAGTCTGTTGCATCATCGCTCGAAGGTTGAATAACAACACCTGCAATAGGATCACCGTTACTGTCTAGATTATTAAAATGAATACCACCATTAATACTAACGTCGCCACCAAATTGCGATTGTTTGGCTACACTAAGGCCGCCGTTAGTAGCAATACTACCAACACCCAAGTTAGCAGCATCTAATGTTCCTAATACAATTAAATTACCGTCTGCGCTAATATTTCCCGCCACATCTAGTGCTTCAACTGGGTTAGTGTTATCTGGACCGACCCCTACAAATCCATTAGCATCAATATGTACTGCTGTTACAGGAGTTCCGTTATTGTTTAATTTAAACTCAATGTAATTACCGCTTGTTTTAGAAATAAACAATGCAGAGTTAACATCGGTCGCTATGTTGAAACTCTTATTACTTCCAATACTGATACCACCGTTATTAGCAATGTTCAGTGGAAAGTTTGTAGTCTGTTCAGCATCTTTTCTTACAAAGTTTTCAGCACCTACCGAGTTGCCGTTGACAACTAATGCGTCTGATTGACTAGCTGTACCCCAAAATTTAGTCGGGGATGTTGAGCTTGTCGAATCGACAGTAGATAAGTTTACACCTTGGCCAATACTGGCGAAACCAGCTAACGAAGTTTTTGGAGTAAATGCTGCTTTACTTACTATAGCAATTCTGTTATTTTCAGAATATAGTGTAATAATATTATGATCAGTATTATTAGTGTCAGTAATTGTTTCAATATCAGGACCTGTTTTTAATCCTGAACTGAATTGTGGACCAACTAATAACCAGTTAGATCCTGAATAAACATATACCTGCTGATTTTCTGTATCAACCCACAGGTCACCTTTGTTACTGTTAACAACACTAGGCTCAGTAGCAGATTTTTTTACAGTACCTGCTGGTGTCCAGCCAGTGCCGTCGTAGACTTTAAGAATATTCTCACCAGCACTATTATCATACCAAAGCTGACCTTGTACTGGATTTACTGGAGGAGTATTTTTAGCAAAATTTTCCAGTAGATGTAAGAAGTTTTCTGCTAGAATAGGAGCATAGGCGCTGTAATTCTTGCCAGGAAACTGTAAACTTGTTTCTTGATTAATACTTTGATCTGCTACTGTAATACTTGGTTTAGCAGGATTATTTGTTTCAGTAAATTTAATTTGATATGGCATTTATTAAACTCCTGCTAGACCAGTTAAACTCTGAATACGTACAGTATAATCAATTTGAATTAAACGGTTAAGAGATTTTTGTACAGGGTGAAAAATAACATGAGTTAACAACAGGCTATTTCCAGTTGAACTATAGCTCTTTAAGCCTAGTTCATCAAAAATGTAAAGCCCGCTATTGTTATTTGAATTATCAAATGCCTGTTGCCCGCTAGGCTCGCCGTAATCTAACAAACAGGTTACAAACACATCAGTATAGTTTGTACCAGTAACGTGTCTTGTTTCAATAAAATTTCTGGTAGGATCGGTATTATTGCTACTACGATCATCTACTACCTTAGCGTATGTTTGATTATACAAACTGGCATTTGAACCAGTACTATTTGGTGTAAGATACGTAACAATTCCAGTTGGATCAACGGCTGTTCCGCCGTTACCAAATGCCATTTCGTAAACGAACCCTTGCCCAGAATTTGCTAAACTCTGCGCCAGGGCAATACTAATGTTTTCATAGTGGATGGCATTACGTTTATTGATAAACACTTCGCCAGAATCTGGGTCATGTATTTTAATGTGCCCTTCAATATGTACGCCTGTTACGTCTTTACTCTGCATAGTAATCTCTCTTTATTCTATATTTAGCTAAATTCATTATATGCTAGTTTAATCCCATGATCCGTTATCTGCTTGCCAAGCACCGTCTGTAAAGATCAATATACTCATATTCAAAGCAGGGGAACCTCCATTATTAAACGGAAAATAGTCAACAGTTGTATATACTGCACCGTTAATACGACCGTTGGCAACATTTACCGTAATTGCGTCGTGGGCTGATCCGTCTTGTCTAACCAAATACATGATCTGTCCTTCCGCACCGTCTGCCAATGTGTAGTAACCAGTAGTTAACTTATTAACAGATTTGGTTAGATCTAGTGCTGTAGCAACTACCACATTATTCAAAGTGGCCACCGTAAGTACGATATCATCAGCAGGGCTAGAGCCTCCTGCGATAGCGGCACCTAATAAGTTTGCTTGTTCACCTATAAAGAAACCAGTACCGCTAGCAGTAACTTCAACAGATAGATCACCGTTGCCTGCTACAGTTAGTGTTAGAGTGTATCCAGAACCTACCCCAATGCCTAGGCCTGGATAAACACCGGGAGTAAAGTTTGTGTTATTTGTAGAACTCAAAGTTACAGTAGCAACTTGACCAGACCCTGGTAAACCTGATGATCCAGTCTTGGCTGTAGTACTGTTAACTAGGGCACCTGGTAGGGCAAGATTGCCATTTGTACCAAATGACCAGTCATTGCCGTTTGTACCAATAGAAATAGTATTGTCTAACCCTAGTTTTAGATATTTTCCGTCAGTACCAAAGTATTGATCATAAGTTGCTGTGTCCCCCACGCTGAGATGTAGGTGTGTTGGATTATCCCCGCCGTGTACTCTAAAATACATATCGGCTGCAAGGCCTGGTCCAGGTGCTAGATTTAGTCCGTTGCCGCCGTAAGCATCTCCTGTACCTATAAGCATGTTGCCCACAACTGTTAGGTCGCCAAGAGCCACACCAGGTCTAAGCACAGTACCAGTCAAGAATGTTCCAGTTTCTGTTGTCGGTGAATCTGTAGTTACAGTTATACTCTCGCTAATATCTTCTATAGTTTTTCCAGCGGCAACTACTGTAACATCTGATGCTGTAGCATTTAATAATCCACTGAAACTTGCACCTTTAAAGTCCCAGTCTCCTGTTGAAAAGAATTCTCCGGCAGCACTGATCTGTGCTATAAATCCATAACTCTGCTGTCCGGGATCTCCTTTAGATCCACTTACCACAACATAACCATTTTTAACATCAAGGTTGCTGCCACCACCTGCTGAGAACCAGCCAGCACCAAATGTCCAAGTGGTAGTGTTATCTAATAGTCGTTGCCATACCACTGTACCACTTGGCGTGTATTTGGCAATAACAAAAGTATAATCACTATTGCTGTTAGTGCCAGTAACTCCTGATAGATATAGATGATTGTCAGGACCATAAACAATACTGGTAGCAAAATCTTGGCAGTCGCCTACTACACGTCGACTCCATTGTTTTACACCAGACGAATCAAACTTCATTAAGTGCATGGCACTGGTAGTACCGCCGTTATATTCTCTTTGATAACTTCCACATACATAGACATTACCGTCTAAGTCTATGTCAGCATCTGCTCCTGCGCAGTCAAATCCTGCATCAAACTGTACAGCGTTTTGCCAGGCTATAGCACCAACACTATTAAATTTAGTAACTAGTATTCTATCGTCAAGATCACTGGTTACCGCACCTACTTTAAGTACCATGTCATCTGCTGGGCTAGTACCTCCAAATGATGTACCTGGAATTGTAGTAATAGTCTCGCCAACTGTTCTGCCGCCTGTAGGATCTGATAAATTAAAGAAATTAGCAGTACCGTCTACAAAATTTACAGCAACAGTTAATCCGCCTGCAAAGATACCTGTACCTGTAACCCAGTTAGGATTACTTGCAGGTTCGCAATAGACTGAACTGGCAGTATTTTCAATTCCTAGTTGACTTGTATATCCAACAACTACCACTTCGTCTGCTGGACCAACAGCCATACCAAATGCGTCATCGTTTCCTTGACCGTCTTGGCTATTGCTCCATATTATAGAACCATCTGAAGAGTTGGCTTTGACTGTAATTATTCTATTTCCGTTACTGCCGCTGACTGCTTCAGCATAGCCAACTAGTACAGGATGTCCATCGCTGCCAACATCAACAACCATACTGTAACTGTGATTACCAAAATCATAGTCTTTTGTCCATACAACAGCACCGTTGACGGCATTAATCTTTGTCAGTGTTGATGTTTGATATAGTGCTGGTGCGTCTGTACCTTCGTTTTCTCCTGCCACATAAACGTAGCTATTAACAGAGTCTACAGTCAATCCCCATCCGTTGGTAAATTGACTTGACGTAAATCTAGTTGCCCATAGCTGTGTACCTGCTGAGTCAAACTTGGCCACAGTAAAATAATCACTATTCGGGTTTGGATTATTGTCTACAAAGTGCTGTAATAATGCTACAATATTTCCCTCTGCATCGTACTCAACACTAGAAACTACGTAGGGATAATCATTATTTGGACTATCTGAAACAAACGTCTGTATCCAGACATTATTGTCTTGACTGCCGCCTGTAGGATCTGTATAAGTAACCTCGCCTGTAGTTGTGTTATAATACATAGCCTTGGCTGTGTTTGTCACATCTTCACGCACAGGTTTGATAAACAAACTGTTGGTCTGCGTTGGATCTAAGTGTTGACCGGTAGCGTTTAAAGTAATTGTATTGTCTTCGGCAAAATTACGAGCGGCATAAGCACCAATAGCGATAGCGAACTCACCTTGTGGGCCTTCACTGTCATTCCATCCTGCTTCGGCACCAATATAAACGCCGCCTTGTTTTGCGTTGAAACCAACATCGTTATTACCAATAGCAACTACACCATTGTTACGGTCAGAGCCGTTGTCATCACCTAGACTAAAACCTGGTCCAAGATCATTATCGCCTGTTCCAGTACGATATGTTTTTAACTCGATGTCGTTGTTGATATTAAGTAAGTACTTGGTATCACCTTCTGCTTCTGGTGTAAATTCTGTATTACCCGTTAAGCCATCAACACTGCCTCCACCGCCAATAGATTCAATATCGCCTGCTCTCATTGTAGGACGGAAGTCAATTTGCGTCCAATCTAGCGGAACTAGAGGACGGTCACTAGCACTGCCTTCGCCAATGTAAGCATACATGTTTTGACTGCTCGCCGTTGTCGCTTGTTGTTGAGTATATATTCCCTGGTTGTCTACTTCAATCTCATCAATGTATCCGTCGTCGTCAGTTGTTACTATATAACTAGCATAGCCTACTTCACTGCCCTGGGCAACTATAGCGTTATACAATACTGCATCAATAACTACAACTACACCTTGTGTATCAGGAGGGAAGCTATTACTTGTTTGATTGCCAGTTTTTTCGACTTCTTCTACAAAATAGTTTGAAGCCTGTGTAACACCAGGAATAACAACGCTGGTTGTACCTGCTTGTAAATCAACACCACCAATTGTTAATGTTGAACTTTGTATCTCAAATGGTTTGTTTGCCATGTCGCTCTTCCTTTTAATCTGTTCCGTAAATTTCGGTTATTAATGCTCTAACACTAATTGTATCCGCTCCTGTTGGAGTAATAAAAACTTGATAACTAGTTGTTAGTAAGTCGTAGTCGCTCGATATTGTAAACAGTTGTTGAGCACCTGTATAAACAACACCATAAACAGAACTATAAATTATATTCGATGACTGATCTATTGTACCAATAATTTCACATGCTTGCGACTCGTATCCGTTTACTAGTTTTTCTGCGAATAGAACTATTTTAATTGCTCTAATATATTCGTTTTCTGTTGAATATAAAACTGTACCAACCCCTGTAGGTGCAGTTACTTGTACATCTTTTAATTTTATACCTTGAGTTGGTAAACTTATCTTACCTGTAAGTTCAACTGATAATACATGTCCGCTATTTTCAATAGAAGTGCCGGCTCCTTGAGGATCTGCACTGAGTACGCCGTCATTAATTGATAAACGAGCGCCAACTTTAACACCCCCTAGTATAGACGGTGATGCAGTTGGTAATGAATATTCTGGTATTGTAACACTTAATATTCCACCTGGATCTATTGATAGTCCTGCACCAACTTTAACACCGCCTAAAACTGACCCAGATGCTTTTGGTAAGGAGTATGCACCAGGATCTGCGCTAAGGACTCCGTTAGCATCAATACTGAGTCTATCTCCAACTTTGATGCCGCCTAATATTGTTTGGCTAGCTTTTGGAAGTTCATATACTTGAACACTGGCGATGCCGTCTTCGTTGATATTAATGCCCGGGCCTATACGTATTCCGCCAATTTCTCCCTCTGTAGCAATTTTATTAGTAATTAAAACATCGCCAGTTGGCGCACTAACCGCAATACCGTTTCCTGGAAGAATTTTTGATACAATGCTCAGGGGAGCGCCGGTCTCTCCTCCTAGTAAATTGTACAGTTCAGTAAAATTATCATTAATTTTTACGCCAGCGGCACGCAACGAGTCTCCTGTTGAATCATTCGCGCTTACGCCAACGTTAATTATTTTTTTTGCCATGTTTTATCCTTGATCGAATGTTATTGATGAACTATCAAATGATCCGCTTTCGCTGTCAAACGTTGACGGTAATCCGGCCTTGTTTTCATATTTACCAATATTAGCGTACCAAATTCCTGGCACTGCCTTTAAGAAACGGGCAATTTTACTAGTATCATCTAAAATGTTAGTTGTGCTGTCCCAAGCAACTCCAGTGCGCTTTATCACAGTAACTTTAGTACCAAACTCTAATTTGTTGGTTAGCCTAATCTGTTTATTTTCGCCATCGACTGCAAATTCAGCATCCAACTGAATATCGCCTTCTGGGCTGTAAGGAGCTTGATTTATATTGTGAACGTGATATGGCTGTTTCTTCAAACGAATATTTCCTATGAAGAACACCCAACTGTCTTTGTCATCAAAGAAGTCTGCACTACTTGTATGTGATGAAACGCATCTATATGTGTAACTACCAACTTCAACAATATCGTCAACAGCATATTCTGTTCCTGCTACCCACGGCACACTAGAATACCCACCAACAAACACTTCAATGTCGTTGGCCTGTGTAAACCCAGTTGGGATTGTTGAAACATATCCTTGGTCATAAGTCCACGGATCGACAGGAGTAACGCCTGAATTTGCATTCATAGGTATAAAGTTAATTGGTACTATATTAGTACCGTCAGATGTTACTTGTTCTGTAATAGTTGTTTCAGTATAAGGAATGGTTTCACTTGGTCCTAAATCTTGTACAAAAC
>CAZCDW010000003.1:11289-38393 GCA_964497485.1 uncultured Bifidobacterium sp. | reverse complement strand
ACTGCCTGCACGATGAATCTTAGAAACACCAGTTCCTAATGTTCCCCTACGAAGTTGTCCCAGTAAGTAAGTAGTAGTTGATCCTACTACTTTTTCTGTTAGAGTAAAGAACTCAATGCGCTCTCCTCTAATTTCAATAATGCCTGGTTTGTTGTTAACAACACTTGGTCTGTCAAAATTACTAGCATCTTCAACTTCGATGACATTGTCTGTGTAAACTAAATTGGTTACCAGACGAGTTCTCTTATTGGCATTTAGACGTTTAAAGTGTACGCGATTAAGCATATCTTTAAACTGCATATAAGAAATACCAGAAGTTAAAATCTGACTGCCAAATGTAATTATTGTAAAGACATCAGCAGGGTCAGGATAGAACGCCAGTTTAATTGTCTTTTTGTTTTCAGTTAAGATAAAGTCCGCACTTGGTGTTAACAATGTTCCATTTTTAATAACCCAAACATAGTTTTCATCAATGACTGTTCTATCCAATTGAATAACTCCGCCTGCTACCGCACTATAGTTATAAAACTCTGGAGTATCCTGAGTAAGTGCTAGGTTTGATGTAACATTTACCGCAGTACGCTGAATGTCTAATATATCGTGTCTATAAGAACTTAATACTTCAATCAAATCTGAAGATTCATAAGGAACAGCAAACTGAATCTGCGCAGGCTGTAATCCGTTAGGAGGAATATATTCATATTCTTGTGTTTGCTTAACGCTTATTACCAATTCTTTATTAAGATATTTTTTGCGAACGGTTTGTGTTATTTTAATTGTAATGCCGCTTAAATCTACAACATAGTCAACACCTGACGTTAACAGGTCTCCACCTGCGTAGACAAATATATCATTAACTGATAACGAGTATGGCAAGTATCTAGTTGGGTCAATTGAGTAATTTACTTTTGTTCCTGCAATAGTATAGTAACTGTTGTTAGGTCCTTGGAGGAACTTGTTATTAACTCTTACCAACATATTTGATTCTGCCGGTAAACTATCTCCTACAATGTTTTGTAAGTTGTAAACTGAAGAACCGTTGCCAAAGAATCTTTCTGATTTGGTAACAGAGAATGTCTGTTGATCTCCGCCGACAATAACAAAGTTAATTAAATCACCGGCAGCTGGCGGTGCTGCAAATACAAGACCAATTCTATCTGAGCTTTCATAACTAGCATCTGTCTTAAACAAGGCTGGTGTTCCAGGTCTTGGTTCTTCTCCGTTAACATACACTAGGTATGTTACATTTTCTACCCACGATGCTCTAGTAATAAATTCAGTTGTTGTACCATCACCAATAAAGTAGTCTAAATCAAGAATATTAGATCCGTTGAATCCAAAGCTGAATATAGAAACCATTTCGCCTGCTGGCGGAGGTGTTAAGAATTTAATCAGTTTACCTTGGTAATCTACTGTATAATCAATATCCAGTGTCTTAACAGTCGATACAGAAGATAGAACTTGTGATATTGGATCTCTTGCACCGTTAGTGAATTTTACAACAACTGCTGTTTTTGTATTTGGTTGTTGAGATATCTCAAAATCAGTTTGTATACCGTCAGCTATGTAACTGTCAACTTTAATCTTTGCAGATCCTTGATCAGGTCTATCATAAACTTTGATAGCAACTGCATCGACTATTTGTCCTGGAACAACTTCTTCTGTAGCAGGACTGCTAGTTGGGGTTACAAAATCATCACCATCAATGATAATGTCATCTGCAGCTATGCCTGTTGCTGAACTATATGCTAAATCACCACCAGTGATTGCTGTGTCGTAGTCTTGCTCTTGTGGTATTACAGACCCATCGCTGCTTGCTTTTCTCCAAATAAATTGATCTCCATCATACACTGGGAATGTATTTGGTATACTAAATGTCTTGTATGTTGGGTCAATTTGATTATCAGGAACACCGTCTGAAATAATTGTCTGCATAATTGCAGTATTATTTGCTAACGGTGTTAGTGTGCTGATATAATTTGCTTGACTATTAACTTCATTTATTTTTGCAGTCTTGTCTGCTTGATTTTCAGAAATGTCGTCGTTAACCGCAGATAAAGCAGCTTGCTCTGAAGCTATTGTGGCTTCTATAGCTGGAATAGTTGTATTAACTAGAATATTAATATCACTTACTGTTGGTGCGTATAACGGATCTGATGGTGTTAGTCCATCTAGCACCACAAATAATGCGTTTAGTTCTGCTTGTTTATCCTGTAAGTCTGCATTAGCAGCCTCTAAGTTTGCTTCAATTGTTGCTTTTGAATTTTCTAAAACATAAGATGCTTGAACTAGTACATTATACTCGTTTTGTAATGTTTCTAACTCATCCTGTGCTACACCTGTGACAGTGTAGTTAGGATCGTCTAACCTAATAGGACTTGTATACGCAGTTATAAAAATTTCTGCGCCAATCGGAATTGGTTCGTTGAGGAATACTGTACCGTTAGGGTTAATTGTACAATCTATAGGATCAATTAGTGTTCTAGTAAATATGGCGCTGGTACTTGTTGCAAGATTCTTAAACAGAATTTGATTTATCTTAACTTGATTTCCATTTATTATGCTTACAACTTTAGTTTCAAAACCTAAAGTTTTATCTACATTAGGATCAATTGTTAAAATATCTCCAGGTCTAATACCTGATGTACTAGCAACAGTCACTACATCACTACCAGCAACGTTTGTAGGTGATGAGGTTACTGTAGTAGTAACCGAAACGGTAACTGTTGGAGGATATATGTCATTAATATTAAAATTATAAATTGTTGAAAAACCGTCGCCTGTATACTGGTCTACGTTTTTACCCACATAGTACACGTTCATCTCAGTTCCGGCTTCAGGAACATAAGGCAATGTAAAGGAGTGGGTGTTGGCAGCAACACCTACAATATAATCATCGTATGTTTCATCGTAACTAGCCCATTTATCGGTATAGTACGGTACACTTCCCCAACCTGAACCAATATCAAAATTTAATCCGTGTACACTGACTCCGCCGTAGTCGACGCCTGTCATTAGTTGAGCTAGATCTTTTCCTAACTCACCTACCGCAGGATCATAATAATATTGTATTCTATCTGCAGCACTTAATAAAGACCAATCTTTAGTGTAATTTACTGTAATAACCGATCCAGCTGCAGGTGCAGTCTTGAATGTAATTGATCCGGTATAACTTGTAAATCCTTTTGCAGTTGACTTAACAATGGCCAATGTATAATCTGCTTTCAATACTTCGACATTGTTAATCAACACAGTTGATTTTTCATTTTTAATATTGTTTATTGGAGTATTAACAACATCAGGTGCCCACTTCAAACTAAATTGTAATCTTGAACCAGAAACAATAGCTGGGTCATTGATAATTTCTGTTTCTTGTAACTTTGAAACAAAATATTTTTGTGTAAGTCTATCAAATTTAAGTTTAATTAAATTGCTTCTTACAACACTATCTCCAATAGTAGCAACAACTCTTGCAGGTGTTCCGCCGTCAACAAGGCCGCCATCAAGCACTACAGTTGGAGCACTTAAATATCCTGAACCTTTTGTTAATAAAACTACTCGATTAATTCTACCGTTAGTAAAGAATGCTCTAGCAGTTGCTCCGGATCCGGTATTACTAACAATTCTAACTACAGGTTCAGATTTGTATCCACTTCCGCCGTCAACGATAGATAACGATACAACAGAAAAACCTACATTATCATACCAATGTTTCCAAGGATATGAAATGATAGTATTGTTATCTGCTTGAATTACTCCGTTTAAAACACTAGTCGACAATGATTTTAATTTTTCATTTTCATAGAAAGATGGTAAATCAAAATCAGTTGTTACTAAAGAGCTAGTATCTAACTTGTTATATGAGCTAACATATTCTCTAATTTTTGTTCTGTAGGGTTTTACTTCGTTGACAAAATCTTCAAAGTTTTCAAGGTTATCATTGTTGTACGTAATCTTTTCTTTTAGCTCGCCAACATTGTGTTGAGCTTTAACAAAACTTGTTTTAAATATCCAATCAACGTAGTTTTGTTCGCTATAAGCATATCTTACGCTGTTAAAGAATAGATTTAGATAAACTGATTTTAAGTCGTCAGTTAAGATATCATCTTTTAAAGAGTTAAGAATGATAGTTAATTCTATAGACGCAGAATTATCAAATATAGCAGAATCGTATAACGAGCCGTCAAAACCATATAAACTGTTTTCAAACTTATACAGAGTTGGCAGGAATTGTATAGTTCCTTTTTCTTTTCCTACTACTTTATAATTTGCAGTCCAATCTAAAGATACTACATCAGAATATTTTTCTAAAAGAACCCATGTTCCATTGCTGGTTGTTTTAACTTTTACAGTTTGTCCTATATAACAAACTAAGTTAGCTAACTCAGTAAACACAGAAACACTATGATCAATCGCAGTGAATTCGTTGTATCCTGGTGCATACCAATCTATTTTTGACCAGTAGTTTCTTACGTCATAACTTTGACTCTGAACTCTACTCCATACTTGAGTAGTTGGTTCATAAGAATAAATGCTCCACGCTCCGTTGGCAACACTATCACTATGAATTAAAACACTATAGTTTCGTAAAGTAACTGTTGTGTCGTAATCTTTATATCCAACACCTTCTGAAATAATATCGTATCCAACAATTTGGCCTTTGTTATTAATTTTAGATCTTACTTTAGCACCTACACCAGAACCAGTAATTGTAAAGTATGGCGCTACAAAATATCCTCTTCCTCTAGAGATAATATCAATTCCTACAATTCTACCATTTTCAATCAGTGGCGCAAATTGAGGTTTTTCATATGTTCCAATATTTGCAAAACGCAACTCTGCATCTGTATCTAATGTAAAGTCATACAGGCCTGTTAGAGTACTTGGTTCATCTTCAAACGATTCTAACTTTGAAATATTTCTGTTTTCAACAATTAAGTTTTTGGATAATTCTAAATTTACAAATTCAATAAATTGCTTTAATGCTTCGAATCTGTTAATAAACATACCTTGGCGAGGTCTGTTTTCAATACCGTACTTTAACTTTGCAGGCAAGTTTGGATCTGGAACTAAGCGACCTTGGCTATCCTTTCCAGAAAGACTATCAAACCATTTCTGTTCAATAGCTTGAGGAATATTTGTCGAACTGTTATTATTAATAATTTTCCACTGACTGTGAACATTACTGTTAACTTCATCAGATGTCCAATACTCTACACTTAAAATCACATCCTTATCTTGTAATAAAGGTTTGACATTAACAAGACTAAAACTGTTTGTACCTGTCAATGCAATGTATCTGTAGTCTGAACCGCGAGGATTTTCAATCAAGCTGGCTACATCACTGGCAGAAAGTTTTCTGCTTGGAACATTAGGAACAGTTTTCTTTCCTTTGACCCAGAAATAGTAAGTGTTTCTAAATGATTTAGAAATAGTATCGTATTTTCTTATTAGGCTATAAACGCTGTCGCTATACAAACTAGTTCCGCTAATACCTGCTGTTAAACCTTCTTCGGTATCTGCTAGTTCATTCCACTGTTTAGGTGTATATCGTGTCTCTACCCACTCGTAAACATCAATGCTGGCAAAAGGAAATATTGTATTCCATGTACTATTTCTATAGACTAAATCAGTGTCATGGCTGTCAATAAATTTTGCTGTTCTTAGATCCCACCACAAAGCACCAACATAAGACTTAGTCCAAGCCATGCCTTCATCTACGTTAACTTCAGATGTTCCTGAACTGTATGTTGCTGGATCGTAGAAAGTTTTAAAACGAATTTCAGCATCGGCTATACCAGGTATCTGTCCTTGAATTGGATCTAGTATATCTAAATTGACTAAAAGTTTATTAGTTGCTTTATTGTATAAGAAAGCTCGTTTAATCTTGGTTATGTCAATCTTATCGTTTTCTTTACGCAATACACTCCAACTAAACTTGTTTGGAGTTTTTAAATACTCAAATGCTTTACCGGATCTCAGTCCTTGATCTAAAGCATTTGGCACGCCTACTAGTACCTGATTTGAACTTACAGCAAAACCGTTACTATAACCTGCTACATCGTCTTCGTTGTTTTCTAAACTTTCACTGAATACCCACTTCGAAGCATATCTATCATAGATATCTATTCTGCCATTATTTTCTAAAGTGTCGTAGATTTTAGTTAAGTTATTGTCAAAGGTTGTTTCGCCTGCATCAAACTTTGTCCTTACAAGGTTGTCTGCACCCTTGCTGAAAATAACAAGAGTTTGATAGTCGTTCATGAACGAAATCTTAGATCCAAAAAACTCTGCGATTTCAGAATTGATACTTGTTATAGTTTGATATAACTGATATTGTGTTCCTGACAACTCATAAACATGTACAGCACCCTGGTCAATTTGATCAACGTCTTTATATATTGAAGAAACTGCTAGGTAAGTGCCGTTATCAGATAGAGTAGTACTTGATCCAAAATTAGAATCATCACCGTTTATTGTCTGAGATAGAGTATACTGTAAAGTATCATCTGAACTGTAAACAAAGACTTTTCCGTTTGGAGAATTTGCTGGTGCAGATATTGCTAATGAATGACCATCTTTACTTATCGATAACACTGACCCGAACTGACTGCCGACACCTGTCTGAGGTGTAATATAATTTGCAGTATCATATCTCCAGCTGGTAGTTGTGAATTCAATTATACCAGAAGGTGTAATATCCGGTGGTATGTTGATTGTAATAGAACTATTAGTCTGATCTATTTCTGCCACGTACTGATTACTATTAAATCCATTGCCCTTTAGATACATACCAAGACGTATACCTGCGGTGCTGGTCAACACTAGTTTGGTTCCAGAACTGCCTATAGGGTTGTAAGTAGTGCTTACTTCTGTAACTGTTTTATATACTAATTTATAAACAGTTCCTTGATGGTTATTATAACCAACTGCGCCTACAAATAGAGAATCTTTTCCAAAAGCTAGACTTGAACCAAATTTTTCATTTAACGACGGCAATGGGCTTAAGATTGTAGAAACCAAAGAAAATACGTTGCTAGAATCTTTTTCGTAGATTGAAATAACGCCTTGTTTTTCTAATGTTGAATTAGTTCCAGTTGGGTCAACTGATATGTAAGGGATTTCTGTCCAGTAATCTCTTGCGTTTCCTGTTACGGAAATCCTAGCTATAGGTCCAGATGCTGCACCTCCTACAATAGATAAAACTCTAATTAATAAGTTATTCGCAGGAGAAGATCCGCCTAGGTCAGATCCAAATATTCTTATTGTGTCGCCAACAGCAAATGCTGTCCCTTGGTTAACGATAGACGCAGAATAACTTGCATTTGATACAAAGACATCAAATGTTGCATTTATGCCTGCGCCTGTTAAAACTGTACCAGCAATATTATTATATGTTCTGTTTACAACAGACGGATCTTGATTAGTTCCACTAACTAGTGCAACATAATGCTGCAAACCTTTAATTACAATATCTCCAACACTATAACTTGTTGAAGAATTCCAAACGCCTTTGTACTTGCTGCAAACTTCTGTAGCAAACGGTGTACCAAGAGCTAACCATCGACTATCTTGAGATAAAGCAATGACGTCTCCAGTATACGAGTCTGGAGAATTTGAAAGTCCAAAAACAGTTTCTTTAGTTATAAACGGAGCAGTTATAGTCTGACGCTGGAGCCAAGGCGCAAATAAATTTGTTTTATCTAAAACAATAGTCTCGCCTTGATTTGTTGTTATTAATGCAAGGTTACCTGAAGCATTAACAACAGTTTGTCGTCCGTAATAAAGACCTTCCTGGGGAGCTGTATTAACAATTTCATTCTTGGCATAAACATTAGAATGCTCCCATACTGCCCACTTGCCATCTCCTCCGTCATCTGTCCATACTAACTCTTTATCTATAGACAGAGAATTTACTATTTGATCTATTTCATCAACAGTAGCTGCCCTGTGAGATTTTAAGTAAGACAATGTTACTTTTTCTTTTTCTGTAAATGGCTTTGGTTGTTCTGTTTTAGTTGCTACCAGTGTTAAAACTTTTCCGTTGATAGCAGAAATTTGATAAAATCCGTTGTAATCTCTAGTTTGATCGATTCCAACATAATCACCAATGTCAAAAGTTAAACTGTCTTCTAAGGTAAGAGTTATTTTTCCAATAGTATATTCTATGTTTAAAACTTTAGCAAGTAGTCGTGTATATCTGTAGACATTCCACTCTTTGCCTTCGAATCCTACCCAAATATAATTGCCGTCTTCAAAATCAGTTATACTTTGATTTACAATATCGTTTAAATTTCTTATTGTAAGTTTAACATCACTAGATCTAACGTAGCCAGGTGACCTTAAATAATTTCTGTTGTTTGTAAGAATAGGCCAAGGATTGTTATTATATCCAATCGGTTTTACATAAACATCATTAGGTGTTTGACGAATTACAAAATCCACTGTTTCAGGATCAACTTGAGTTACTAACTCAAATCCCTGTGGATTGTTTTTAAACAACTGTTCGTCGATAACAAATTCTATGTTTTCAAAACTGCTGCTCGCACCGTACTGTCCTGTTCTTATGGCCCACTCTTCGTAGAATGTAATGCTTTCTTCGCCTTCAGCACTTAGTACATCAAACAGTTTATTAAGAACGTTCTGAGTTCCTTTTTCTACAATCATACCTTGGTAGAATTTAAACTCACTTACATCATCTTTAATAATGTTATTGAGATATTGACGCTTTTGATAGCCAATCAAATGTTGTGCAATGGCCTGCTGATCACCGTCAAAGTTGTCGCTATCAAGACTATAAAAATCTTGGAATTGAGATGCTTTATATGTCCAGTTAGGTAACAGTTTTGGCTCAGGCTTACTATCAAGTTTCATCCAAGCCGTCTGGTTGAAAGTTTCTGTTCCAGTTATTGCAGATTTAGCAGTATAGTAAAATTGTTTCTGTTTAACAATATCACCTAGTGCATAGTCTTGCCATGGTTGCCAATCTTGTATAACAGCTCTATCAAAGATAAATCCTGGGATATTAAAATCTCCCTTCCATTCGCTGCTAACATAGCCAGAAACTTTAATCCTTTCCTGTCTATAACCACTTGTTGGGTTATAAATTGTATCATTGAACAATGTTGCATTCTTAAAGATAACAACTTGTTCTTTTTGTACAAGATAGAATGTTGCGCCGTAAATTCCGTCTTCTACAGGAGTATAACTTACAGCGTTTTCTTCTCTATAATTATTTAAAAATTGAGGTTGTATTGGAGAGCCGTCAACTTTAAATATTTCATATTTGTAAAATTGATTTCTAATGTCATCAACTACTGATATAGGAGCAGAAAACGTTAAGTTCATAGATGCAGGACTTAGGCTTATAACGCTACTTCCTATTGAACTTAAACCATCTAATTTTACGTAATCTTCAGAATTAAAAATAAGTGCTGGGTCTAAATTGTTAAGTGCTCTATAGTAGTCGCCGTTATAACGTACAATTTGTCCTAGTACAACTGGTTGGTTTTCCTGCCAGTTAGACCACTTGTCTTCACCGGTGCTCCAGTTCTGTGTTGTCCAGAACATAAATTCTTTAGCACTAGTTTCCCAGTTTGTTATGGTGCCTAATTCTGAATTAAAATTATCAAATATAAATCCTTGATCTTTTAAGTATTCACCGTAACCAAGAAGAAAATCAACTACATCCTGAATTGTCCTTAGTTTTGTTCCATACGGTAAAACTATCTCTTCAGACCTGTCCCATGCTTGGCGAATATACGCATCACGTCCACCTATAATTGGTAAACTTGGTAGCAGAGTATAGTATGAAGGATTGAATGTTGTAGATGTAGTATGTAAAGTTTTTACTCTATAGAATCTATCCGAGTAAGAAACAACTTTGCCTGCAACATATTGATTTTCTGGTGTCCATGTTGTAAAACTTTCCGAAATGCCGCCAACATTAATTTGTATACCAGACTTTATCCAGTTGTAATACTTAAAGTAAGGCTGTGTTTTACTATAACCTTTGATACTATAACCGTCTTGTAATTTTGTAATAACTACGCCACTGTAAATAATTTTCTTTACTGGACTAGATGTATTCAATACTATTTCGTAATCTTCGGTTGGGACAAATACGCTACCGGTTGTTAATGGAGTTTTACTATCCAATAATAGTTTAAATTTTTCTTTGCTAGTGAATCCGCCAACTCGATGTGACAATCTAATTTGTAAATTGTCTAACTCATACTGATATTGTTGATAAGATTTTAAATTATCACTTTGAATGTAATCAACAATATAGTTAACAATTCCAGAAGTTTTTACACTTGTACTACTAGTATAGATGCTTGGCAATAATAAATCTGAAGGACGTATTCTAACATTAGTATCCTTGTACACTAGTTGTCCGGCTTTGTTACGCACAATTCTAGAACGATCCAATAGCAGTCCAAACGATTTTGCAGGTTGTGTGAGTAACAGAGTAATTAATATAGCAAATGGATAGTAGCTACTACGTCTCCAAGCGTTTTCAACAGGACTTACATCGCCGAAAACAAAATCGCCCGCTGTTGAATTGGTTATGACTCCTGAGGCTAGTCCAGAATCAACAGGGCTGATGATTTCTCCAAATTCGTTAACAGGAATATGATCTTTTAGATACGGCCTGATATATTTTTTATTTTGTACAGGAGGCTTGCCTGGCTCTTTAATCAATCCGTTTGACAGATCTTGCCATAATACTAGGTTATCGCTAGTGTATGGTGCAGGTCCATAAACTTCTTTCCACCAAAGAGGTTCTTCACTAAACCCTAACATTTCCCAAGGACAAATGTTTGGTCTGTCTGTTTCAAGCATCCAACGATGAATACCTTTCCAATATCCAGGCAATGGAGTTCTTCCATCTGGAGTTGCCATTTCTCTATAATTAAAGGTCCTAGAATCTGTATTGTTATAACTTAATTGTTTTGTAAAATCTCTATCAATTACGTTAGCCCAAGAATAAAAGTTTGCTGATAATACTTCATTGAACTCTTTTAAATCATATGCAGTTGTTCTGTTATAAACTGGAAGGAACTCGTGCAAATCAAAAATACTAGGATCGTATTTTATTTTTATGTTATTGTAAATTCTTTTTTCTAGTTCTAAAATTAAATTGTCTCGATAGTCTCCGTAGGCAAGAATAACGCTTCCGTCGTGTCCTTGGATAACTTCTCTAGGAGTGACTAAACTAGTGTCAAGATATTTTTTAGGCTCGTACTTAGGCCAAATACCCAATTTGGTCGGAGTTGAGGGAACAAAACAACCGTTGGTGTTTTCAAACTCGTAAATTGTTATAATATCGTCGTTAGCTAACTCAGCTGATATGATAACAAAACCCTGATTATCAAAAGTATAATCTTTAAAATGTAATAATTGCTCTCCATTTAGGTACACTAATACTGCTTGATTAGTCAAGGTATCTAACGAAAAGCTGTTGGTTAATGGATAAGACTTTATTCTATAATCAAAAACTTTTAAATCGCTCCTTACACTACCGGTGCATGGAACCATATCGCTGAAATAATAAGGAAAGTTTGTTGGTTTATTCTTATTAATTTCTTGTAAAATTAAATTTACATGTGTAGCTGGATCGGTATCAATACCCAGTGTTTCTGCTACGTTAATAAAAGTTCTTTTAAATTTATTGTAGTCAGTTTGTACAGTTTCAATTGCTCGAACAATGTTGTTTGTCTGAGATGTTAAGTGATACAAAGCTAACCCAATAGGACCGCTATGTTGAACAAACTTAGTTCCAAACTTTGTAATATTACCCAAGTCTCTTAAGTTACTAACGCCCGGGAATGTTCCAACAAAACTATTTTGAATGTTATCAATTATTGAGTTTACGTGAGCTGAAATTTCACCTAAAGTAAAATCAGTTATATTATCATTAAGCGGATTGTTTTGTAAACCAATTGGAACTTCGTAGAAGCCGTTGCTGTTTATTGGTTGGTTGGCATAGGCTTTGATTGTTAATATGTCAGAAGCACTGATATCATTTTGTAAAACTATTTTCTTATAGAAAACGCCATCTTCAATTGCCCAGTAAGACTTTTCTAGTCTTATACCGTTGACCAATACTGTAACTTCTAAATCGCCTAATTTTGTGATATCGTCAAAAATATCAATGTCAAAATTATTTGTTTTGTTAGTATCTTTGTATATTCTAACTGCTGCTTGGTTGTTAACACTTTCTGATTTTTGCCAACCGTTTACATATTCAATTTCACCGTTCTCAAGTGTTCTTAACAAATATCCAACATTTGTAGTTTGATTAAGAATAACAGAAACAGATTTGTATTGAAATACATCCGACGCTATATTAAAATTAAAAACAATATCACCAATATTGTCGATGTTTTTATAAGCTAACGGAAATTCTAGTACTGGATCAGATACTCCTGTGCCAGTCTTATAGGAAAATATTTTAGTTCCAGAAAATGTAGATCCATCGTAGACATCTTTATTGCCAAAACTTACGCCGTTATCGTCAAAAATGTCAAACAAAGGTGCTTGATTTGTTGCAGACTTCTGCTGAGATTTAAACCACTGTGTACCATCAAACCAATACCAGACACCTTGATTTTGCAAACCTTGCTTGATCAACACAACGTCCATTTCTGATGGTGTTGTTTCTTCTGTTAAATGTATTTGTCTTACACCATCTAAGATTAAAAAATCAACTTTAAAAATTTTGTTTTTTACTCTGATATCCGTGTCAGCCGAGAACAGAATTCGCTGGCCTTGTGCAATATCAACACCATCGATATTGTATCCTAGCTGGCCTTCGATTTTTGAAAAAACATCTGTTGTGTAGGTGTCAATTAAGTCAACATCGTTAATAGATTTAGTTCCAAAATTAAACAATTTTAAGTTTGGACTAAACTCTATAATAGGTCTTACTGCCCTTGCGGTTTGATCAATATCAGCGATTTTTCCGTTAGCTCTTGCACTGTCTTCTATTACAGACTTATGGAACCAGCGGTTGTATCTACTCCAAGGGTTCTTATCTGTACTTCGTCTGTTAATAACAACATAATCTTTCTTTCCAGCAAGAGTGGTAGCATCACCAAAAGGTAACGAGTCAAACGGAGAACCGTCGAACAAAACTGATTCGCTAGTTGTATAAGGGCCGACAATTTCTAAAGAACTTTCTTGAATCAGTACGATTGATTCGCCAACTCCTTCTACATAATACTGACCTGTTTTGTAACTTTCAGGAATTACATTGCCTACAAAAGACAGCTTCATACCGTTGCTTAACTCTATTCCATTTGGAAGAGTGTAAGTTTTTTTACCAATTAAATTTGTATTAAGGTCAAATGTTGTATTTTGATCTATTGAAAGAACTTGAAAAACACCGCCAAGGTCGACATCTGATTCGCTTACATAATAAATTATGTCAGGGGCGTTCATAGGAACAGAAAATTCAATAATTCCGTTTTCTACAGCATGTCCGGTGATTCCAGGTATTTCATATCGGTGAGTTACTCCGCCAACTCGTTTGGTTTTAATACTAAACGGGTTACCTGGGCTGTTGATTTCAAACCTATATGTTTGTCCTCTGTACAGTTGAATCGTAGGATTCTCTGTTAGGCCGTTAGGATAGAATACGTAGGTATTATTGTCAGCTTCTGGTTTAATTTCGACACGGTATGTACTTACAATATTTTCCTGATTGCCCACGATTCTTATCGTATCTGGACCATAAGGTAGCCAGTAGTATTGTTGGAAATTTACAAACTTATCCCAGTTGATGTGCGGATCCCAAGAATAAAATTCTTGTTCATTTAGTCTTGCATGATTTGTTACGTTGCCGCCAAAGACTTTAATCTGATTAATGTAGTCTTGATAGTCTTTAAAAAAGGTGGTGTTTTCTAATTCGTCCTTAACAACTAGCCCAGGCTCAAGTTGATAATTTTGTCGTGCAGAATCAGCTGCTTGAATAAAAATATCTTTGTTATTTGTAGATTTACTATTTTGACGGCCAATGTAACCATTAATTTTTTTAACAGTTCCTGGTTGAATTAGCTGATCAACAGTTGCTTGTAAAAACTTTTTATTAGAATCTGTTCTGTAATATCTTGGTAATAATTCTGAACTAGATGTCTTTGAGCCTGTTGGGTTAATCTTATCCGCCATTGTTTACTCCGTAGGAAGAACTTGTTACGCTTTGTTGCGATGTTATTGTTGTTTCAGTTGTGGTTCCAGCAACAGATTTAATTGCCGAACTTGTAATACCAGAAATAATTTCTATGTCGTCGACAGTTGCGCCGTTTACAAATAGCTCGTCGCTTGCAGATTTTATTTCAAACAGACTACCAAATCCTAGACCGCTTTGTCTTGGAACAATTACAAAACTAGAAATGTCTGGAGCTAACTGCATCATTACATAAGCAGATAGTTCAGTAAAATAGAAGGTATCTCCAAACTCCCAATTTTCTAATGCAAAAAATTCTTCCATTGCACTGATAATTCTTGTTTTAATATCGTTATCTGATAGAACTTTATTTGGATTTTTAATCACTTTAAAACTTGCTTGGACATCTGGTGTTGCAGTTTGTCCAAACAGTACTTTATAATTTGCAGGATGGTATATGATCTCATCGCTTATAGACTTAATTAAATTTAAACTAGACGAAACTAAATCATATAACTCATTTGAACTTGGCGGTAAAGGCTTGTTTGTGATTGAGCCTGCTAGCCATTGTCTAAATTTAATGTCGTAATTCTTAGTTAACAAGTAAATGTCAATTATATTACTTGCGCCTGGGTCTATTCTACTGTCATAATCTGCATTGTGAATATACTGGAATTTTAAATTATCTCTACCAACATAAACTTTGTAGTCTAATGTTGGTACAAACGGATTAGCTAATTTGTCGTTGTACTTGACTACAGTATCAGAATCGACAAAGTAGAAATATTGTCCAGTAACTTTTTCTGCAAATGTAACATAGGTTTTACTTGGTTTAATTAAAACTGTATTTGAAGAATTATCAAAATATCTATAATCTTCCTGCCCTTGACTTATAGAATATTTTTCTTGTACAATGTATCTCTGCTGAAGTGTTGATGAATTAGTTTCTCCTACAACAGGAGGATCGACTATGTTTAAAAATAATTCAGGATCGTCTACAACTCCATTATCGTCAGAGTCTGCAAAAGATACAACCAACTTTTTGTTGTCTACGTATCCGTCAATACCTGTATACTCTTTTACAATATCCCAAGGTAAATCACAAGTAAAAGCAGAAGTAGATGTTGGTTTAGTATTAATGCTTAATACATTAATTAGATCTTTAACAACAGCATTCATTTTACTGTCATAGATTTTATTCGATTCTTCAAAGAAGAATCGTGTTTTCTTATCGCTTTCAAATACATAACGCTGACATCTTGTTGTTATGGTATAAAATTCATTGTCTGTTGTAAACAATAATAACCAGCTGGCGTCTTGTCTTAAATTAGTTTTATCGCCTTGTTTGCCTAAGCTGAACACGTTTTTTGTATCAAGGTTTAACTCAAACACAATCTTCCATTGTTGGACAACAGCATCGTATCGTAACCCAAATGGTTTGTTTGAATATATCAAATCAATCATAGTGGCGATTGTATCTGTGTCAATTACTGTTCTCCACTTTGGAATAATCTGTGATAGCACAGGATAAATTCCTGTGTTAGTGTCTAACGAAGGAATATTTTTGTTAAACGTAATTGGACCAAAACCAGTAGATAAAACACCGGCACCTGCTGCAGATCCGTCGTCAACAACGTTAACTACTTCTGCCCATAAAGTGGTGACAGAACCAGTAGACGATGATGATCCATATTTTAATGTGTTGTTGTCCAGTGTATCAAAGTACCACCCAGTAGGTGCTGTAAACTTAACTAGAGCACCAGCTTTGATATATTTTAAATCTGTTGATGTATAACTGCCAACTTTGTATATGACGTTTCCTGCGTCTGAAGTTAGATATCCTGTAGATAGGCCAACATCACTAGTAACATTATGCCAAACTGTATCTAAACCTTCAACATAATTTAAAAATTTGTCATAATAGAAATTTCTTAAATCAATATTTTTTAAGATATCAAAAACATCGTTATAAATTACACCTTCGATATCTGTTTTATTACTGTAGGAAAATCTAAACTCACTGTTGAAATTTTCCTTGTACAGAATACCATCATCTGAAAATAAAATTGTAGAACTGTATTTTCCGGTAGGATCTGACAGATCAAAATATCTACTAATTCCTGAACTTGTTCTATTAATTGCTTTTATTTTTGCAATTTGAGTACTTGCAGATAGCGGACTAATGTTATAGTCCTCGCCAGTAATCATTCTATTTTGAGTATAATAAGTTTGCGGAGCATTGGCTTTAATGTCATCGCTGGTTTCTGCAGCAGAGGCATTAGAAACGCCTGTGGCCAAATTCATTGAAATAGTTAAAATTTCCTGCTGGCCTGCGCCTGAGATATATGGAAAACTAATACTAACATTTCGAATATCTTGTGTATTAATTGTGTAAGATAAACCGTTGCTGACTCTGTAGTAAGTTTTAAACGATCCTAGCGGCAAGTCGCCAAATGTTCCGTCGCTAAATTGTAAACTTACCGCGTCATTTGTTCTAGTGATAACAGAATAAATGGTTCTTATATTCTTGTTAATACTGTTATAGATAATATTGTTTGCTTCAAAATTTGACACACTGGTCCAAAGGGTAGACTCATTGCCGTCGGCATCTAATTGGAAAAGCCAAATGTCATCATTATTAATGTTCTGGCTGTCAATATCTATTGATTGATTTGTACTAGGCTGAGTAATAGAAAATGTTCCAGTATTAAGTGTACCTTGAACAAAGCTTAAGAAAAAGCCAGAGCCTGGACTGCCTGAGCCTTTACCGTCATCCTTATAGATACAACTTAAAGGATTGCCTAACTTAGGTGTCTCTTCATAAATGTAAGATCTTCCTTTGAATGTTGTGCTAACAACTTCAAAGTCCATACTACGGCCAGCAACAGTTTTAGTAAAGCTGTAAATAGGCAAGCCTGTAGAATTGCTTTGAAATGCATACTGCTCGGTAGGAACTCCGTAGATTGTATCGCTGGCTGCAGGACTTCCAAATTGCTGTGTTTTAGGAAAGGCTGCATTTAGAATTTTGAGAAACTGGTCGTACCAGTTAGCATTACTAGCATCGTTCCAGTTAACAATCTGTCCAGATAGATTTCTTCCTGTGCTGTCAACTACGTTCTCTGTTGTTGAAACACTACTAAATTTTAATAATCCACTGGCCGCTACATTTCGTTTAGCATTGTATGACAACAATCTTGCTAAACGTAATACGCTTTCTCTACGCTCTGCTAACTCTAAGAAGTTATCACGAGCATTTAAATCTACACGGAATGCAATACTTTGACCTAAAAATGCAATAAGATCAATAAGAGCAAGATATTCGCTGGATTCAATATAGTCGTTGTAATCTTCTGGATAATTTTGACGGATGTAATCAATCATCGTCCTGCGTAGATTTTCAAAATCATAGCTTTGAAAGTCAGCATTTTTAAAAGATTGGTAGATTTTTTTCCAATCTTCTGATATTAAAAGTTTATTTTGTCTAGCAGTAACCGTCATGATTTATCCTATATAACGATATTTATCGAAGAAAATTATATACGCACTTTATCCTAACAGTAGGCCGTTAGCTTGATCAAACTTTAATTGCATACTTTGACTTATGTTATAGGGCAGATATGTTAACACACATTCTAACTGAATTCCAGTATTATACTGGCTTACGGATACTTCACTAGCACTAATTCTAGGATCGTAGTTAATAATTGTATTGACGTTCTGTACTATAAGATCTTTTAATTGTTCAGTTAACGGCTCAAATAACAAGTCCCATATAATAGTTCCAAACTCTGGATTCATTAAACGTTCGCCCTGTCTGGTGTGAAAGTGATTAAGCAAATCTTGCTGAATTAATTGAAAATCGTACAGAGCAAAGTTTTCGCTGTCAGTGTTAACAGTACTGAACCCTTTATAAGTTTTAGGAGTAATAAATTCATTTTTTTGATTAGGCGTTAATGCTATCTTATCGTAAAGTCTAGGATTTGTGCTCATGCTGTGTTCTCCTCACCCGGAGGTATTAATTTTTCAAATGTATCCACTCTTGTTGAATATTCTCGATGTGCTTTCGGCGTTGCGATTGCTTTTACAGATTCTCTATCAGTATTTTTAAAAGATACAGGATCTAAATTTTCATGGTGCGGCCACGGTTCGTGTTGCGGAACACGCATCATAATTGTTTCTAAATCGTGTGTTCCTTCTTTATTTGGAACTGTACAAACTTCAAGTTTTTCAGTTTTTTCTGCTTTCTGCGAACTATTCATAAAAATCTTTCCGGCAGTTTCTCTATGTGTTGTTCCGCTGTTTATATGTGAGTCCGCGCCGCTGGTTATTTTTGTACTAGCGCCTGCTAATGTTTCAATGTCAGTTCCTGATTCTGCATGTATCTTTTGTGCGGCTTTGACATTAAAATTTCTACCTGCTTCTAAATTTATATCACGGTCTGCTTTAAGATTAATATCTTTTTCCGTGTGTATACTAATACTATCCTCTGCGTAGATATCTATTTTTCCGTTACTAGTTAACTCAACCCAAGTTGTACCTTTGGCGTTGCCAATATAGATTAAATCTTCGCTATTGTGTAATAAAATTTGATGTCCTGTTCGTGTTCGAATTCGTACTAGTTCATTATGAGGAACATTCTTTAGTCCTTCTGTTTCTTTATTTTCAACATAAGCATATTCAGGCGGGCCTTCACTTGCTAGTGTTTTTCTTAAAAATTTATCATCGCCATCGTCCATGACAAATGTTGAACCGCCTAATCGACTGGTTGGATAATTGTTGACTGGACTATCATCTAATCCTAGTTTCCTTGCAGGGCCTTCTTTATCTAACGGACCTGGTGTGCTAATACCAAAAACACTACTAGGCTGTTCTCGTCTAGCACTTGACGATGTCAATCCTCTAATATCGTCGAACAATAGTCCTTGTTCTTGTAAAATATCTGCAAAAAGATGTTTAGGTTTAGGCACCTTAGTTGAATCTTTAATTGCACCGTCATTGACTTTTCTATTAACTTCTGCAACTGGAACTCTACCTGATCCGTCAGATGTAAATTTTGTTGAAGCAATGCCGGGAACCATAAAATTAATATTTTCTTCTGGAACGCAGCCAATCCAATAACCGTATCTAGGATCGCTTTGCACAAACATAACAATAACCGTAGTTCCTATATCAGGCGGGATCATCCACATGCCATAACTTTTTTGTGTATTATCGTAATCGTCAGTTGGATTTAAACCTTCGTAAGGTGTTGATCCAAAGAAAGGACTCATGTATTTTGCTTGATATGTTTGCCCTGTTGCTTTTGCATTACCTATTGTTCGATGGAGTCTAACTTCTAATATGCCCATGTAGGTTGTATCTTGGTGACCAACTACCTCAGCAAGAAATATTCCTTCCTTAGGGCGTTGTATACCTGGATCAATTACATCGTTTCCATTTCCACTCATTTTATGTTCCTGCGGCCTTTGGCGGGCCTTCTGCTTTTGGATTCATTGTTTGGGTATTATTAGCTACCTGTCTGAATTCTTGTCCATTGCGTCGGTAACCTTTTAAAACTTGTCTAAATGTTCCGTCTTTAAAATAATTTGTTACAGTTGTAACACAATACAAACCTGTAAATCCAATAGCCGGACCTGCTTTAGGATCTTTAGTCATATCCATGTGATTAGGTCCTTTAAAATCGTAAAGACCTGTGGTTTGATTTATATCAACCGGGCTTCTAAAATTAACAATAACGTCTACTTGACTACCTTGCCAGTTTACTGAGCCGTCTTTATTTAGGTCTTTGTATCCTGGCACCGGCTGTGCAATATAGTTGCCCATGCCGCTGGTAGCAAACCAGTAAGGATCTCCCATTATTTCCATTTCTAACATGACCATATCAAAGGGGTTGGTTATTAAATCATGGAATGTTTTACCAAATCTCTGAACAGATGTTTCGGAAGCGGATCCGCCAACACCGTCTTGGCTATTTTCAATCCCAGCAAGGTTAGCCTGTTGAGGCTGAGAACCGTTATTGCTTTGAAAGGCAGCACCTTTAGGAATTGGGGCTATAGTTCGTTGTTGTTCATTGTTCCCGCCTGCTGATTCTCTTTCTTGTCTAACTACGCCTTGAGAATTTAAAAATGCATCGGCAGGGTAACTATTGGCAAAGCCAACATTATAATCAATATTAAATTTTAATACTTCGGTATTTTTTCCTGTAAAAATATAATCGTATCTTTTTACAACAGTTGCCTTTATTTGATCTAACCCTTTGCTGGATACGCCCGGTCCGGTGACTTTACTTAAATGTACTTTGTAAGGAACTACCCTGTAAACATTAATCTTAGGAGTTTTTCCTGTAATATTAATGTTAGCATCAGGTTGTACAAAGTAAGTCTGTGTGTCAATTCTCCACCAGCTGATCATTCCGTTCTCATCAATATTATCAAACGCAGTTTCTGCGTACTTACTAGATAACAGTACTTGGTTAATTACAGTAGGAATATCAGTGGCTTGTGCAAATTTAAATTCACATTCGTTATCGTTGGCTACTAATTTACCTCGTAACCATATTTTTAATTGTTCATTCCAAATATTTTGCTGAATTCCTGCAGGAGGAGTCGGTCGCCTTGAAGGGTCAAAGCCTAAATCACAGCCGCCAAGTTCGTTGACTTGGTCGGCAGCTTGTTCGAGAGTAGAAACATCTACACCTAACTTTTGAAATACCTGTGCTGACGATCCACTTTTTTGAGGGTTTTCAAATGCTTTGTTTGTTCCCTGTTTAGTTTTAGCCGCAGCCTTGGCTACTTGTTTGCTATCAATATTTTTAGGAAATATTATTACTACTTGATCTGCAACATTGAGCAATTTCTTTTTTACCGGCTCTTGTAATTTATTATTAATAACTGATTGCAGACTTTGTACTCCAGTTTGCAATGCTTCTTGTACAGTCTTTCCTTTGATCGATGTATCTGTTCTTAAAGAAGCAAACTCTTTTGTCAGTGCTATACCTTGTGTTCCGTAGGCATTGATCAAATATCTTGTTCCTTGATCCGATGCAGCCATTTCAATGGTTGCAAATTTTAAAGGTACATATCTTGTAGAGAAAGGAACTTTCTTTAATTGTCCGTTTTCTGTGTTTCCTCTAAATTCAATGCTTAGTAAGTAGGGTGCATCTCTCCAATTTTTAAAACCCGCTTTAGCTGCCGCAGACTGAAGAGCATTTATGAACAGGCCAATACTATAAGGCTCTATTACATCAAATTGTAGTGTAGCCAGTGATGTTGTCTTGGGAGAGTTATGCCCAATGTAAGTGTCAAAGGTAACATTGTTTATAAAGAAGTCTTGTTTACCAAAATTAGGAGTTTGAGTTCTGTTAATTGGATCTGCCATAGCAGACTTACAGATGATAGGTAACACTTTGCCCTGTTGAAGATACGAAGTGTCAGGAAAATTTAATTCATCTGCTGTAAGTGGATGCAGACCTATGACATACGTATAACTTGCATAGTTAGACAACACATTAGGAGCAGGAACACTAAGACCGCCAATTGATCCAAAGTTAGTTCCTAGTGTTGCAGCTGTCGAAGCAAGATTTGATGTAGCTCCAATTACGTCAAATCCCATATTAAACTCCTAGCACTGTTCTTAGGCCACTTGCTTTAGGTACGTAAATTTTTACTCCAGGAACAAAATCAAATACCGGATCTTCTAAGACATCCATGTTACGCTGAATAAAAACCCACCATAACTGACTATCACCATAAAGGTCGTAGGCTAACAGGTCGGGTCTATACATATATTGACTTTCAATTGTGTAAAGATAATCGTCTGGCTCCGCACTAACTGGTCTAATTGAAAGTGTGTCAAGGTAATTTTGTTGAATATCAGTGGTATACCACGGACTTAATATACTGTACTGAGCCATATTTAGATATATCCGAATGAGTTATTTAAGTAGGAACCAGTTACGAATCTATCCAAGCTGAATTTACGCATTGATGTTCTGCTGTACATTGGCATTAATGTAATACTAAATTCGCTTTTCGTTGGCACATACGCCTTACCGCCACTAGTTGTGCCACCAACACCAAAAGTTCCTAACAGTCCTGCAACCTGACCAACACCGCCTGCAATAGCACTAAAGGTATTTGCGGCACTGGAAATGCCAGGTATTGCTCCGCCGAGGGTATCTGATAGTCCGGCAACTGAATCTGCAAGTCCGGCAATATTGCCTGCGGCAGATCCAACAACATCGCAGTGAATATAATCAACATCTGCTGGCAATGTTGTGTTAAAGTTTTGTACTACCACAGGCACATTCTTGAAAACATAGTTTCCATAGCCGTTTAGGTATACAATAGGAGGTGGGTTACCAGCTTTTGGATCAAAACCAGTGAACATTTTTGTCATGGAACGTAAATAATGCACCGCTGCAATCCAATACAATGCTTGACCCGCGTCTTCAACCGCCATAGTCGCAGTAATTTCAATAGTACCAGGGTCGCTGTTTTTATAAGCATTTACCGGATAGTTCGAATGCACCACGGACTCTGGAGAATATTTTGCACTACCTTTAATTGAGATTCTAGGAGTAAAAGGAAATACCAAACCTCCTGCATTTTTTAAAGGTTTTAATACTGGGCTAGATCTAAAACTAGACCAATTTGGGAGACTTAGTCTGACACGCCAATCGTTAGCATATGGATCGCCTTGGAAAGCAGTGATAGCACTGGCAATATCCCCGATGGCTTCCCCGCCTGCTGGCAAGTTTATAGATCTAATTGCACCTGCTAGACTACCAGCTTCTGAGACTCCTTGTATAGCACTACTAATTGCTCGGGCTGTATTAACTGCTTGTGTGGCTGCACCAAATACTGCTGCGCCTGCAGAAACCTTGCTTACAAAACTACTGTTACCTGATGTAAATGCCATATCTATTTTTCCTTTTGGTAATATATTTATTTGACTTTATAATATGCGTAGTTTATAATTCAATAATCCGGAGACATGACTAGATGACAATCGCACCAAAGATTAATTACTTAAACAACAAAGATTTATTAGCAGAAATACACAAATCAAAAAGCACGTACTGTAGTTTTACCAAACCAGAATACCATCAGTACGACATTATATTACCCAGTGTAGACAAAATAAACATAAGAACTATAGCAGAAGCCAAACGAAACAAAGCAAAACGCTTAGGCGATGAAGAATACGCCAAGCGTAAAGCAGCTGGCGAAAAAGTTAAACAAGCAGACTGTGCAGTTGATTATAAAAAGATAGCTAAAACAGACTTAATTTTTAGAATTATGACCTTTGAACATATACCAACAAACATAGGTCGTAAAAAGAATCCTAAAAGTACCGCAGACAAACATGATAAAGTTAACTTTCCACCGTTTCAGCACTTTAAGTTTGACGAAAATGACGAGCTGATATGTGTTGGCAAAAGCCATTGGAAGGGCGGCCTTAAAACTGGAAAGTTTGACAAGGATGCTGGACAAATTACCAATAACCTAGCTCGAATGATGATTAAACTCTGCGAAAGATATGCTACTAGAGGCAACGTTAGAGGCTATACTTACAACGACGAAATGAAGGGCCAGGCTATTTTACAATTAACACAAATAGGACTACAATTTGATGAAAGCAAATCAGATAATCCTTTTGCTTACTTTACTGCTGCTGTTACTAATTCATTCGTTAGAGTTATCAACATTGAAAAACGCAATCAAAACATTAGAGACGATATTCTAGAAATGAACGGTATGAACCCAAGTTACACAAGAACAGGGCAAGGCGAGCATGAAGCAGCACTAAAACGTCACACGGAGAGCACAGATGAGTAATCTTTTTAAGAAGGTGGCCTGTTTTACAGACATCCACTTTGGTCTAAAATCAAACAGTCAAGTACACAACCAAGACTGCGAAGATTTTGTAGACTGGTACATAGCAAAAGCAAAGGAGGAAGGCTGTGATACAGGAATTTTTCTTGGAGATTGGCACCATAATCGTAATAGTCTTAACATCACTACTATGGACTATAGCCTTAGGGCCTTGGAAAAGTTGGGTCAGGCGTTTGATCAATTTTTCTTTTTCCCTGGCAATCATGATTTATATTACAAAGACAAACGAGATATCCATAGTGTTGAGTTTGGCAAGTATATTCCTGGTATTACTGTTGTACATCATCCAATTACAGAAGGAGATGTCACGCTGTGCCCTTGGCTGGTTGGAGAAGAATGGAAACAGATAGGCAAAAAGAAAGCCAAGTATATCTTTGGACACTTTGAACTTCCCCACTTCTACATGAATGCCATGGTACAAATGCCAGACCACGGTGAGATACAGTTAGATGCATTCCAAGGCTACGAGATGGGGTTTAGTGGGCACTTCCACAAGCGTCAGAGCAAGAACAATATGCACTATATTGGCAATGCTTTCCCGCACAACTATGCAGATGCGTGGGACGACGAACGGGGTATGATGATTTTAGAGTGGGGTGGCCAGCCTGAATACCATGCTTGGCCCAAGCAACCTACATTTAGAACTGTAACACTAAGTCGTTTAATTGACGAAGCAGAAACACTTATACTGCCAAAACAGCATTTACGTGTAACATTGGATATTGATATCAGCTATGAAGAAGCTAGTTTTATCAAAGAAAACTTTGTGAGCCAATATGATATCAGAGAACTTACACTGATAACCGAAAGAAAAGCAGTTGAGATCAATACCGATATCGATGTTCAAAGTTTCGAAAGTGTTGACCAGATAGTGTCCAGTCAACTTGTGAATATCGAAAGTGACACGTATAATAAGAACACGCTACTGGCGATTTATAATAGTCTATGATAAAAATAAAAGAACTTACAGTAAAAAACTTCATGAGTGTGGGCAACCAGACTCAAGCTGTAGATTTTAGTAAAGAAAACTTAACCCTTGTACTAGGTGAAAACTTAGACATGGGCGGTGACGACAGCGGTAGTCGTAACGGAACAGGTAAGACTACCATTGTTAACGCACTGAGCTATGCTTTATTTGGGACCGCCCTTACTAATATTAAGAAAGACAACTTAATCAACAAGATTAATAATAAAAACATGTTAGTTACGTTGGCGTTTGAAAGAGACGGAATACAGTATCGAATCGAACGTGGGCGCAAACCCAACATCCTACAGTTTTATGTTAACGACGAAGCACAGGAAACAGGCGAAACGGATGACGCTCAAGGCGACATGCGTGAAACCCAGAAGGATTTAGACGAGCTACTGGGCATGAGTCACGATATGTTTAAGCATATTGTGGCACTTAATACCTATACAGAACCGTTTTTAAGTATGCGGGCCAACGATCAACGTGCGATTATTGAGCAACTACTAGGTATTACTATCCTAAGTGAAAAAGCAGAAACATTAAAAGAACTGATACGAGCAACTAAAGAAAGTATAGTTCAAGAAAATGCCAACATCGAAGCTACAAAGAAGTCAAACGAGGGCATTCAGAAAAGTATTGATAGTTTGCTTACCAAACAAACTGCTTGGAATACGCAACGGGACAACGACCTTGAAAAGATTGGCAAAGCCATCATAGAGTTGGAGAGCGTAGATATCGAAGCTGAGCTTGCGAAGCACAGCGAGCTGAAAATTTTTGAAGAAAAGACAGCGAAGCTGCGCTCGCTGAATAAGGAACGTGCTACGTTAGAAAGCGCGATAGCGCAAGCAGAGCGAAGCGTCACGAAGTATGAAGCTGAGCTCGCCAAGTTGGCTAACAAGACCTGTCATGCATGTGAACAACAGCTACATGACCATAAACACTCAGAGCTAACTGCTCAAGCCGGGGCCAATTTAGCTGAAGCTGAAAAGTATTTTTCAAAAGTACAAGCGGACCTAGCCAAGATACAGACGGAAATCACTGCCGTTGGGGAAGTTAATGCTAGGCCCAACACCTACTACGATACCGTAGAAGAAGCATTAAAACATCAAAATAACTTAAAAACATTGGAAACTCAGCTGACTGTACGTGCAGGCGAGCAGGATCCGTATCAGGAACAGATAGAAGAACTGTTAAACACTGCCATGGTGGAGATTTCGTGGGATACCGTCAACGAACTTAACAGTATCAAAGAGCATCAGGAGTTCTTGCTCAAGCTGCTGACATCCAAGGACAGCTTTATCCGTAAAAAGATCATTGATCAAAACCTAGCGTATCTAAATAACCGCTTGACCTATTACTTGGACAAGATGGGACTGCCGCATACTGTTACTTTCCAAAATGATTTGAATGTGGAAATCACACAGCTAGGACAAGACTTAGACTTTGATAATCTGTCTAGGGGCGAACGCAATCGTTTAATTTTGGGCTTGAGCTGGGCCTTCCGCGATGTGTGGGAAAGTCTATATCAAAACATTAACTTACTGTTTGTTGACGAACTGGTGGACAACGGCTTGGATGCATCGGGCGTTGAAAGTGCGTTGAGTGTGCTGAAGAAAATGTCGCGTGAACGCAAAAAGAATATATTCTTAATCAGTCACAAGGACGAACTGGTGGGCCGTGTTAACAATGTACTGAAAGTTATCAAAGAAAACGGCTTTACCAGCTATGCTACCGACCTAGAGGTCACAGAAGAATGAGCAAAAAGGTAGATCCGGTTGACTATCAAGACGAAGAGCTACACGCAGAGCTGCTGAAACTGTTTCGTCGGTACTTTGAGTGTAATCAAACATGGATCAATCGTGCTACCAAGCAGAGCAGTATTGAACTTAGGCAAGTGCTCAGTGAGATTAGAACAGTCTGCACAGCTAGACGAGATATAGTGCGCCGATGGGCAGTACACAAAGAAGCGCAGTTGGCGGAACGAAGACAACAGAAAAATGAAACAACCAACAAGAAAGTTAGACTGTATCTACACTAACGGCTGTAGCTGGACCTACGGCAGTGAATT
>CAZCDW010000003.1:0-11244 GCA_964497485.1 uncultured Bifidobacterium sp. | reverse complement strand
GATCCAGACCTGCCTACAGTTATAGATCATTTTGACGATAGGCACAACCAGTATAGAATTAATCACCAGTGGCCCACACACTTGGCACAAAGCTGGGGTGTACCCGTTTATGACGGCAGTGAAGCAGGTGGTTGCAACGACAGGATTGTTAGAACTACTTTTAAAGATGTTAACGAACTGCTCATGCAAGGGCGCAGACCTTTTGTGGTCATAGCTTGGACACAGTTGCACCGTTTTGAGCTGCCGCATGGCGGCGCAGGCGAGCACTACAGACAGTTTGTCAGTCCCAACGACAGTGACCTTCCCCGTGCAGCCAAGGAAATTTGGGCGCAGTGGAGTGGAGATCGTTCAGATGTTGTGCGCTGGCTAGTGAATTTAATCAGCGTGGACGCATTTTTAAAAGCAGTTGGCGTAGATTACATAGGCACTACTGTATTCAACAAGACCTACAGGACTTACGAAGCAGTAACTGAAGATAACAATCTCAGTCCTTATACAGAATATTTAAAAACTCAAATGGCACTCAGCAGGCATTTATTACACTACAGTTTAGAAGGCTATCTAAGACAACAGGCACAGGTTGAATATGGTCCCGGCGGGCATCCTTTGATGCACGGGCACCAATTAATCAGCGAACACATTAGGCGTCACATGTTAAACACATTTCACTTTCAACGGTAACGGGAGTTCTGACCAAATATATAGTTGATGTCATGGTATTATCAGAATCAACTTGTAGAAGTACTACCCGAAGACTGCATAGGCTTCGTTTACATCATTACAAATATCCAAACACAGCGCAAATACATAGGCAAAAAATTAGCAAAATTTTCAAAAACAACATACAGAGTACACAAACTTAAAAACGGCACTAAAAAACGTAAGAAAATTAGGCAAAAAATTGATTCTGACTGGCGTGAATACTATGGTTCGTCGCCGGAACTAAGCAAAGACGTGGCACAACTAGGCGCTGAAAACTTCCGCAGAGAAATTTTATACTATTGCAATTCAAAGGCAGAATGTAGTTACATCGAAGCTAGGGAACAGTTTTCCCGTAGAGTATTAGAGTCGGATGATTACTACAACGGGCACATACAGGTTAGAGTTCACGGCTCTCACATCAAAGGCAAAATCCAATTAAACGGTTAAAGCTCGCGCAGGCTAATTTCGTGCGCCCCAATCCCTGGTGATGTCGCAGGGTACGGAAGTCTTTTTGCCGTAAAAAGCACTTAGCAACTATCCTTAACAGGACGATGATCGGATACGCCTATGAACCGGTTTTGCTATTTAGAATGTAGGAAAGGCTAAAAGAGGGTTAATAACCCACGGCTGTATGCATGATAGCGTATGTGTACAGACCCGCCGTTGTGATAAGACGGAGTGAGCAGGTACCGGACAACCGCCTGTGCTAGTAGAAATACTTGTAACTCTAACGCTGTGTGACATGTTCAACTCAGATAATGTTCATCTTTTGCCCGCCAGGGCAAAGTGTGACTGAACAATCTAGATAATGCATTAACGCTTCGCGTTATATTGCTGCTAATTATTCCTTGATAAAAGTTCGAACGAAGTGAAGAACAGATGAACGTAGTTCATCTTTACAATACATAAATATCAAATGCGAGTAAAAGATATACTACATGAACACAGAATTCTCCAAGAACAACTATGGAGATTAGGGCAAGCCTTGAAATATGCTGCAGGTATGGGTGAAGGAATGACTTCACAAGTACGTCAGGTATTAGCATGGTTTTCAAGTAAAGTAGCAGGTAAGCCTAATGCTGCTGAAGAATTGGCGCAGGGTTGGGTTAAAGTTGCAGAAATTAATAAAGTAACACCTGCTGAAGCAATAGCTGCAGGTAAAGTTGAAGCCGAAGGCGCTAGAATAGCCAAGGAAGTTATTGAAGAAGCTGAACAGCTGGCTATTCAATTAATGACTAAGAGTAGACGTTTGCGTGTTCGTAGCGAACTGGGTGCTATGGAATGGCTCTACGGTACTGCGTTAAACACTTATAATTTCTGGCTTACTGCTGCGGGCATTGTAAAGCCAATCAGTGAATGCATTTGGTATATCTATCAAGCGTATGAAAATATGGAAAAGGGCCATCCTGAGTATCAAGGCCCTAAACTACAGTACATTGTACAATTTGAAATCAACAAAGCTATTCGTGAAGTAACGGCTATCATTGCAGGTAGAGGTTTAATTGCTTGGGCACTTGGCCCTAAAGGGATACAAGTGTTAGGTCCGCTTGGATGGGGTCCTATTGGCAAGGCATTTAATATTTTGAGTCCAGCAGCACAGGCCAGTTTTATAACTTGGTTTCAAACAGATGCAGGTCAAAAGTATTTTGCTGAATGGTTAGTAGGTAAGGCATTGATTCCATTTACTGAAGTAAAAATGCCTGGCGGGTCAAGTTTTAATTGGGTAACTGAATTTGTTGGCGGACGTACTAAAACTGCTTATGATGCAATCTTAAGAGCTGTAGGCAGTGACAAAGCGCAAGAGCCTGCCAAAATGCCTGAAATACCTGCTAGTAAAAGTCCTATTAAGATTGATTGGTCTTCTGGCCAAGCTACAACAAAATAAATTACACCATTGGCATCTGCGTTTCTTTGCTGATGTTGATGTTTTCTTTTACAACGGTATACATGGCTTGTCTGTCATCGTGACTGTATTGATGCAACAGTTGATCTACTGTCACGCCGCCTCTCATATACCAACTTAAACGAAATAGTTCAGTTTTAAAATCTTTAATTTCTTCATCTAGCCTAACTAGATATTCTTTAATATCGGCGTTGTTTAATCCAATTAGGCGCCTGCGAAAAAATTTGATTGATCCAGTTCTATTGGTACTTCTTCTTCGTGCCCGCAACTGGTGCAAACTGCTTTTTGCACTGGAGGAGTCCAGCTAGCCTTGTTGTCATCAGTGTGTTTAGAAATAGCTTCTGTTACAGACTTTTCAGAATTTAATAACCATTCGTTGATATGATCTCTATCAGTTACTACTTCGCCGTCAACTGTTACACTTTCGATACCTAAAGCAAACAATTCTTGTCGTAGATTAGTCAGCTGTTTGAAAATGTCTTCAGAACGACGTTTTCTTTCTTCATCGTCGGTAAGTGCATTGACTTGTGCTATCTGTTTTTGAATAGCAAAATTTTGCAAAGAAAAATCAGTCGACTCTTTATAACTAAGTGGACGTACAACTACAGTCAAATCTCCAATTTTAACAGTATTGTTGTAGTGACAAGTTGAATAAAAGTCAATCATTGCAGATAAATCAAATGTATAAGAATTATCTGTTCCGCAGCTAGGACACACTCTAGTTGATTCGATTTCGTTGCCATATGTTGCTACACGAATAGCTGACAAAATGATATCAATATCCAGTGTTGATACACTCCACGGATCTGTAATTTCAGGAACACAACTTTGAATAATTCTTGCGGTGCTTTCACCAGATATAAGTGCATCAGCAGTCTTAAAAATTATTTCATCCATGCCTGTCATACCGTAGACGGCAAGTCTATTAACATCTCCTGATATTGCGTCAGGGCTGTAGATGCCTTGACTAGGCAGGCTAATGAAAATTTTAGGCTGTCTAAAATACTTCTGTAATGGATTTGTAGCCATATTTTACTCCAGATAAATATTATAACTGTAGTATTTATATACGCACTTTTTGGTAGAAAAATAATGTCAAACGAAGATCAAATACTGGCCGAACTTAAAAGCATAAATCAAAATCTTTCTCGAGGAAGTCCTTTTGCGTCTGGCACGGCTACTGCGGCTAGCATGGGCAATCAGTTGGCTGCTGGTACACAATCTTTAGTGACAAACGTTAGCAGCATGGCCCAAGGCACTATGAATTTGCAAAAGGCTGTTAACGTTGCGGCAGAAGCGTTGGGAATATTTCCAGGAATTGGACCAGCACTAGCTGGGATTATCAAAGCAACGTCGGGCGAATTAGAATCTATGAACAATTCGCTAATTTCTGCAGGTAAAAGTGGTGTAACTTTTGGACAAAATATCTTTGCATACACAGCAGCTTTAGGCCAAGCTGGTATTAGTATGCAGACATTTAATCAAATCCTAGCATCCAGTAGCAAATATATTATGGGTATGGGGTTGAATGCACAAGACTCTGCTAAAAACTTCTTAGAAGCAAGTGCAGTCATGCGTAATATCCCTGATGTTATCAAAGCAGAAATTGGAGGAATTGATTTTTCAGAATTTCAACAAGCATTGATGTTGGGCGCAGACCTACAAAAATATAACGACATGAAGCGTGCCGATGCTACTCAAGCTCTAGTGATGTCGTCTATTAATGCTACTATTGCTATTGACGACATGGCAAGAATAACAGGACGTAGTAGACAGGAAATTCAAAAAGATGTTGACCAAGCATCTCAAAGCAGATTAATGGAAGTAGCTAAAATGTCTATGAGCCAAGAACAACTGGCTGCTATGCAAAAATCAATGCCTTTCTACACGTCGTTTGGCAAAGGCATCAGTGATGTATTCCAACAATTAGAAGCATTTGGAGACCTTGTTACCCCAGAAGCGGCTCAAGCAATGGCAGGTTTCAATCAAGCGTTTCCTGGAATAGAAGGTAAAATGCGTGAAATGGTAGGCACGTTAGACCCAACACGAAGAAAAGAAATTGAAAATGAGATTATGTTTTTAATGGGCCAGAATGCCAACGACAAAAATGCAATGGAGCAGTTAAGAATCTTAGCGTTACAAAAACAGCCGTGGGCCGTTGAATTAACTAACGCTCTTATTGCAAGCCAGTCTATGACAGCAGGTGCAAGAGCTAGATATCAAGAAGCCCAAGGCGATCAAACAGAATTTAACAGATTAACCAGAGAATCAGAAGCACAACGTAGTAAACTACAAGAATTGATGCTTAAAGATGAAGGATCAATGGTTAGCCAAGTGTTAAGAACTTTAGACAGGGCAGTAGGTGCAGGCAACACAGCCGTGGCTAATTGGTTAAAAACGTTTGAGCAAAAAACAGGGGAAAACTTAAAAGAAATAGTTGGAGATCCTGAAAAAGTAGTACAACGAATTACTCAGATACAAGGTATGACTGGCAATAAACTTGAGGATTTAGTTAAAGGTTTAACCGGAGATACCAGTGTTCCACAAGGATCTAACGCAGTACCAGGCACTCGTCCTAACCTTCCAAGGTATGATGGATCTCCTGAAAACCCCACCAACGTTAGAGTGATTAACGAAAGTCTACGAGTAAATGCTCCAGTCAGACTTGGCGGAACACGCGATGCGTCGGATGCAGACAGAGTAAGTAAATGGTTTGAAAACTTTGGAAGCGGAAGATTGATACAAGGCGACAGAGTAGAGAGTATGGTTCGTTTTGATCAGCGACAAGAATTTGCCATGGATGTGTTTAAAGAAACAGGTATGTTGAATTCTTTAGTAGGCAATTTAATGAGCAATATTAATACTAGTCAGGATCCGTCTATGATGCGCGAGTTAGTATCAACAATGGAAAAGATTCCTAGCCAAATTAAATTTCCCGAAATGCCAAGAATTACAGCTGAATCGGACGAGAAGAAAATATTAGCAGACCTGTTAGATAAGTTAAATACTAAGATTGAAAAACTTACTACAGCCGTTGAAGACGGTTCTAGAGGAACAGTTAAAGCAGTTAAAAGCCAAAATAATTTAATTGCTTAAGGACCATATATGAGTTGGAAAAAATATTTTACGCCTGTGCCAGTAAACGGATCTAACGTTAGCCCTATTAACGGCGGCAGTCAGAACCGTGCGGGCCCAGCACGTACCAACTACAGCAGTTTCCTACCAGATGTGTACACTGGTAGTCCAAACCGCATTGAACGCTACCAGCAATATGAAGTGATGGATAGCGACCCAGAAGTAAACGCTGCTCTTGATATTCTTGCAGAGTTCACAACACAAAAATTAAAAGACGGTAAAACACCTTTTACAGTACAGTGGCGACACAAAGCAACAAACGCGGAAGTGCGTATTCTTGCTGAGTACATGCAACAGTGGTGTAAGTTGCAAAAATTTGACGTGCGAATATTTCGCATGATGCGTAACACATTTAAGTATGGTGACGCATTTTTTATTCGTGATCCTGAAACACAAAAATGGCATTACATTGACCCTAGCAAAGTTGTTAAAATTATTGTTAACGAAAGCGAAGGTAAAAAGCCAGAACAGTACATTGTCAAAGATCTAGCACCAAATTTTATGGATTTGGTTGTAACACAAATTACACCTAATATTAATCCAAGACAAGGAACTGGCGGCATGGGCGGCTCTGGCGGTTATGGCGCCATTGGTGGTCAAACACAAAAAACAGGAAACTATTCTGCAACTTCAGGTAGTAGGTTTGGTGTACAAGAAACGGAACTGGCAATTGGTGCAGAACATGTGATCCATCTAAGCCTAAGTGAAGGGTTAGATAACAATTTTCCATTTGGTAATAGTTTATTAGAGCACATTTTCAAAGTTTATAAGCAGAAAGAATTGCTAGAAGATGCGATCTTAATCTATCGTATTCAACGAGCTCCAGAGCGTAGAGTATTTCACATTGACGTAGGAAATATGCCAAGCCACATGGCTATGGCGTTTGTTGAAAGGGTAAAAAATGAAATCCATCAACGTCGTATTCCTAGCCAAACAGGCGGCGGACAAAACGTTATTGATAGTGCATACAATCCATTGTCAATTAACGAAGATTATTTTTTCCCACAAACCGCAGAAGGACGCGGATCCAAAGTTGAGACCTTGCCTGGAGGCACGAATCTCGGCGAAATTGATGATTTAAAATACTTTACAAACAAGTTGTTCCGCGGTTTACGCATTCCAAGTAGCTATCTACCAACAGGTGCAGACGACAGTCAAGCAAGTTATAATGACGGTAGAGTTGGTACAGCATATATTCAAGAACTACGTTTTAACAAATATTGCGAGCGTTTACAAGCTCTAGTAACAGCAGTATTTGATGAAGAATTTAAGCTATACATGTACGGAAAAGGCGTCAATATTGATGCTAACTTGTTTGAATTGAAGTTTAATCCTCCGTTAAACTTTGCAAGTAGTCGTCAAGCAGCCATGGATACAGAGCGTATCAACACATTTAATACTGTTCAAGCACTACCATTTATTTCAAAACGTTTTGCTATGAAACGTTATTTGAATTTAACAGACGAAGAAATAGCTGATAACGAACGTATGTGGGCAGAAGAAAACGGTAAAGGCCAGCCAACATACACAGATGCCGCAGGAGAGCTACGCAGTGCCGGACTAAATGCCGCAGGCATTGAAGGAGACTTAGGCATGGCAGGAGACCTTACTGCTCCTGACGGTTTAGAAGGTGATTTAGAAGGCGGAGCAGAACAAGGAATGCCTGCGCCACCTGTAGCCGGAGCACCAGCAGCAACGCCTGCTGTATAAATATTATTATGATATTACGCGAGTTATTTTACATTGATCCAGATACAAGACGCACGGCAAACGACCTGCGTTACGATGCTGACCGTGATAATGCAACGTTACATCGCGATGACACTCGTAAAACAAGACTTACATTGCGTCAAATTAACGAATTACGTAAGTCAAGCGAAGCGCATATACTTGAGCAGGAGCGCGAATTACAGTTTATAAACGACATGTACCAGCTGCCATTAGAACAGCCTGCATAAATATCGGACCTAAAATAGAAAAAACCTATAAAAATGGCCTGTTTTTAGGCTATTATCATACGGTTTTTTGACTTATATGTAAATATAATACAGCCTTGTATAACCATCACAGGAGAATTTTAACATGACTGACCGAGTACAATTTGAAGCCATGCTTGAGGCATTGATCAACGAAGATCAAGAAACAGCAAAAGAGATTTTCCATAACATCGTAGTAGCAAAATCTCGTGAAATCTACGAAGAATTATTAAGCGAAGACTTCAGCGTCAACGAAGAAAGCGACGACGAAGACGACGAAGACAAGAAGAAAGAAAAAGACGAAAAAGAAGTCGACGAAGGATTCCCAGGCGCCGAAGAAGAAGGCGAAGAAGAGGAAGAAGAGGAAGAAGAGGAAGAAGACTCTGAAGCAGACGACGATGTTGGCGGCGATGCAACTGACGACCTAATTGGTGACGTATCAGACGAAGAAGACGAAGAAGGTTCAATGTCAGACGAAGAGCAATCGGATCGTATTATGGATCTTGAAGACGCTCTAGAAGAACTAAAAGCAGAATTTGAACAACTAATGGCTGACGAAGGCGAAGAAGGTAGCGAAGAACCAGCTGACATGGGCGGAGAAATGGACGACATGGCAGGCGGAATGGATGCTGAAATGCCAGCTGAGCCAGAACAAGATGAGCTAGCCAAGTTCATGGAATACGTAGACAAAGTAGCACTACCAAAGCACGGTGATAACGGTGCAAACACCAAATCAATCGTAGCTGGTAAAAACGACATGGGCGGCAGCGTAGCTAATATTGCTCGCGGCGGCGAAAGCACAAAAGGCGGCACACAAGGCGGCTTATTAAACCCAAGCACTAAAGAAGAAAATTTCGGAAACATCAACGTTCCAGGCGGCAATGCAGGTAAGACAGCATTCAAGAAGAAAGAGCCAGGACACGGTGCTGAGAAGAAAGGTTCAGGCGACACAGCTCCAGATAAGAAAAGTCTTATCGGTAGCAGATAATTTAAACAGAGACTACTAAAATATGTCTTTATACCTCCGAGAGAATCTCAGTTTCAACGAAGCCAAAATGGTCGTTGAATCTGATGACAAAGAAGGAAAAAACTTGTATATGTCTGGGATTTGCATCCAAGGCGGTATACGTAACGCTAACCAGCGTGTTTATCCTGTGCAAGAGATTGGCAAGGCTGTCAAAACCCTTAACGATCAGATTCAAAACGGCTATTCAGTTCTCGGAGAAGTGGATCATCCTGATGATCTAAAAATTAATTTGGATCGCGTCAGCCACATGATAGTAAACATGTGGATGGATGGACCAAATGGTTACGGGAAGCTGAAAATTCTTCCCACGCCAATGGGACAACTGATTAGAACTATGTTAGAATCGGGAGTCAAATTGGGAGTCAGTTCACGCGGATCCGGAAACGTCAAAGATGACGGTTCCGGTGAAGTTTCAGATTTTGAGATTATCACAGTAGATATGGTAGCTCAACCTAGTGCTCCTGGAGCATACCCAACACCAATTTATGAACACCTGATGAATAATCGCGGTGGTTATAATGCCTTACGTATAGCGCAAGAGGTTAAAGGTGATCCTAAAGCACAACAATATCTCAAAGAGAGCTTATTAAGTATAATAAGCAAACTCCAATAACAAGGAGAATCACAATGTTGGATGCACTAAAAACGCTATTTGAGAACAACGTGATTTCTGAGGAGATCAAAGCATCTATTGAGCAAGCATTCGAAGCTCGTATTAACGAAGCCAAAGAAACTGCTACTCAACAATTACGCGAAGAATTTGCTCAAAAATATGAGCACGACAAAGCAACTATGATTGAAGCAGTTGATCGTATGATCACTGACCAGCTATCACAAGAGCTTGTCGAGTTTGCTGATGATCGCAAGCAACTTGCGGAAATGAAAGCTCGTTATGCTGTTAAGATGAAAGAACACACTGACACAGTAGCAAAATTTGTTACTAGTCAGTTAGCTTCAGAAGTCAAAGAGCTACACGAAGATCAAGTCGCAATGGCAGAGAAATTCAGTACACTAGAAAAATTTGTCGTAGAAGCTTTGGCCGAAGAAATTGCTGAGTTTTACAAAGACAAGCAAGACTTGGCTGAAACCAAGGTACGTTTAGTTCGCGAAGGTCGCGAACAACTCGGTAAAGTAAAACAACAATTTGTAGAGCGTGCAGCTAAGATGGTCGAAGGTATTGTAACTTCAGGATTAAAAACTGAAATTACAGCACTGAAAGAAGACATCGAAGCAGCTCGTCGTGCAGATTTTGGACGTAAACTATTTGAAGCTTTTGCTCAAGAGTATCAGTCAAGTTACCTAAACGAGAAATCAGAAACTGCAAAATTGCTCAAGGTCATAGACATGAAAGATGTAGCTGTTCAAGAGGCTGCTAAAGCCATTGAGGAAGCACAGCAAATCGTAGAAAGCAAAGAAGCAGAAATTGCAGCTTTAAAAGAAGCGCAAGAAAGAAAAGCAATTATGAGTGAACTACTTGCTCCACTTAACAGTAAGCAACGTGAGATCATGTCAGAATTAATGGAGGGCGTGAAGACTGCTCGTCTAAACGAAAGTTTTGAAAAGTATCTTCCAGCAGTTCTTAACGGAAATGCTAAAGCTCCGCAGAAGAAACAGGCACTTGTAGAGGCTAAAGAAATTACAGGTAATAAAGAAATTACCAACGCAAATCGTAGCGGCGAGGATGAATCGAATATCATCGACATTCGTCGCCTCGCTGGACTAAAAATTTAAGGAGAAATTAAATGTCTGAACTACTATCAAGCCGTTGGGCAGAGACCAAGGAAGCTCTTTTAGAAGGCCTACAAGGCACTAAAAAGTCAGTAATGGGCGTGACTCTAGAGAATACTCGTAAGTATCTTTCAGAATCTGCTACAGCTGGTGCCACTTCTGCCGGCAACGTCGCAACATTAAACCGTGTTATTCTTCCAGTTATTCGTCGTGTAATGCCAACGGTCATTGCTAACGAACTAGTTGGCGTACAGCCAATGACTGGCCCAGTTGGTCAAATCCATACATTGCGTGTTCGCTATGCTGACACATCAAGCAATGCTGGTGTAACAGCTGGTGAAGAGGCATTAAGCCCATTCAAGATTGCTGAAGGCTATTCAGCTGATTCAACAGGTCGTGCTGTTTCTACAGCAACCCTAGAAGGTCAAGCTGGTAAGCGTATGAGCATTCAAATCCTCAAGCAAACTGTCGAGGCTAAGACTCGTAAGTTAAGCGCACGTTGGACTTTTGAAGCTGCTCAAGACGCACAAGCTCAGCAAGGTATTGATATCGAAGCTGAAGTTATGGCAGCTCTAGCACAAGAAATTACTGCTGAAATCGACCAAGAAATCCTAGCTTCATTGCTAAGTCTAGCTGGTACAGCAGTTGAGTCTTTTGACCAAAACGCAGTTAGCGGTACAGCTACATTCGTTGGTGACGAACACGCAGCTCTTGCTGTTCAGATCAACCGCGTAAGCAGCTTGATCGCTCAGCGTACACGTCGTGGTGCTGGT
>CAZCDW010000002.1:0-66174 GCA_964497485.1 uncultured Bifidobacterium sp. | reverse complement strand
CACAAGCCCAAGCTGATCATCGCCGGCGCTTCCGCCTATGCGCTGAAGATCGACTGGGCGCGCTTCCAGAAGGTCGCCAAGGACATCGGCGCTTACTTCCTGGTCGACATGGCGCACTACTCGGGCCTGATCGCCGGTGGCGTCTACCCGAACCCGGTGCCGTTTGCCGACGTGGTGACTTCGACCACGCACAAGAGCCTGCGCGGCCCGCGCGGCGGCATCATCCTGATGAACGACGAAGAGATCGCCAAGAAGATCAACAGCGCGATCTTCCCCGGCCTGCAGGGCGGTCCGCTGATGCACGTGATCGCCGGCAAAGCGACCGCTTTCCATGAAGCGCTGCAGCCCTCGTTCAAGGCATACCAGCAGCAAGTCATCCGCAATGCGCAAGTGATGGCCGAGACTCTGGTCGAGCGTGGCCTGCGCATCGTGTCCGGCCGTACCGAGTCCCATGTGATGCTGGTCGACTTGCGTTCCAAGGGCATCACCGGCAAGGCGGCCGAGGCGGCACTTGGCAAGGCGCACATCACTTGTAACAAGAATGGCATTCCGAATGATCCGGAGAAGCCGATGATCACCAGCGGCATCCGTCTGGGCAGCCCGGCGATGACCACGCGCGGCTTTGGCGAGGCCGAGGCACGCGCAACGGCACACCTGATCGCCGATGTGCTCGACGCGCCGAACGACGACGCGCGGATCGCCGAAGTGCGCGCCAAGGTCGAGGCACTGGTCGCACCGTTCCCGGTGTACGGCGTCAAGGTCTGACACAGCAAGCCCCCGCAGCGACAACACGAACCCACAGCAACACAACAAGGCATCACGAGAGAATCAAGGAGACGATCATGGCTGGACGCAATTTCCTGTTTGTGCCGGGACCTACCAATGTTCCGGATCGCATCCTGCGCGCAATGATGGTGTCGATGGAAGACCATCGCTCGCCGACCTTTCCGCAGCTGACCCGCACCATCCTGCCGGGCTTGAAGAAGGTATTTCGTACCGAGCGCGGCACGCCTTTCGTGTTCCCGTCGTCGGGCACGGGCTGCTGGGAAGCCGCGATCACCAACACGCTGTCGCCGGGCGACACCGTGCTGGCAGCACGTTTCGGTCAGTTCAGCCACCTGTGGATCGCGATGTGCGAGAAGCACGGCCTCAACATGCAGATCGTCGATTGCGACTGGGGCACCGGCGTGCCGGTTGAGCAGTACGCAGAAATCCTGAAGAAGGACACCGGCCACCAGATCAAGGCGGTGCTGGCCTGCCATAACGAGACCGCCACCGGCGTCACCTCCGACATCGGCGCCGTGCGCCGCGCGCTTGACGATGCCAAGCATCCGGCGCTGTTGTTCGTCGATGCGGTGTCGTCGCTGGGCTCGATCGATTTCCGCTTCGATGACTGGGGCGTGGACATGGCCGTGTCCGGCTCCCAGAAGGGCCTGATGCTGCCGGCTGGCCTGGGCATCCTGTGCGCCAGCCAGAAGGCGCTGGACATGGGCAAGGACGCGAAACTGGCGCGCTCCTACTTCGACCTGCAGGACATGCTGGCGTCGAACACCACCGGCTATTTCCCGTACACGCCGGCGCTGTCGCTGCTGTACGGCCTGGTCGAGTCGCTGAAGATGATTGACGAGGAAGGGCTGGACAACATCATCGCGCGCCATGCCTATCTGGCCGAGGGTGTGCGTGCTGCCGTGCAGGATGGCTGGAACCTGAAACTGTGCGCGAAAGACAAGCGCTGGTACTCGAACACGGTATCGGCAGTGATGGTGCCGGAAGGCGTGAATGGCGCCGACGTGATTGCGCGCGCGTACAACCGTTACAACGTATCCCTGGGCGCGGGCCTGTCGAAGGTGGCGGGCAAGCTGTTCCGCATCGGCCACCTGGGTGACCTGAATGAAGTGCACCTGATGTCGGCCATTGCTGGCGCAGAGATGGCGATGCTCGATTGCGGCATCAAGGTGCAGGCCGGCAGTGGCATGGCTGCTGCCAGCGAATACTGGCGCAAGCATCGCGCACCGGTGGGCCTGGATGCCAGCGCCGCCGAGGCGCTGGTCCTGCCCAAGGCGGCCTGATCGGCCGACCGTTCATGACGCAAGCCACGGCGCAGGCTGTGGCAACCCATTTCAGTTTCTCTCTACTTCGGGGATGCGCAACGGCCACAAGCTGTTGCCATCCCGTTTTTTTTCGCTGGTAAAGGCATGCGCGACCGGGTTCGGTATCAGACCTCGCCGGCCGCGCCATGCCGCGCCATGCCAATTACGCGTCACTTCTTGTCGTCGCCATCCTTTTTCTCGTTCTTCTCGCCTTTGTGCTTGCCCTTGGTGTCACCCATGTGCTTGCCATGGTTGTCACCATCCTTCTGGTGCGCCATCTTCGCGGCATCCGACTGCGTCTTGCCATCCATGTCGCCGGCTTTGGCAGTGCCTGCAGAGGACTGGCCAAAGCTGCTGTTGGGCGCACCGGCGGTACCATGATTGCCGCCAGCCCCGCCTTTGGCGTAGGCGGCACCGGTGAAGGCGAGTGCGAGGGCCGAGAGGATCAGTAGCTTTTTCATGATTCATCCTTTCCTGGATCGGTAGATTGGGCTTGCTCATCCGGTGGTTTCGACCGGTGGACACAACATATCGCCCGGCAAGATGTATCTCTCGCACGCTTACACTCTGCAATCTGTTTCTCTGGCACAAAAACCAATTGCCTGTCGGCTTGTCCAACTCTGTGGTGGGTGGCGCTCGCACGCGCTGCCCGGGTCATCAATCTGTGGACAGGAGCCATCATGACGCGCAAATATGTGGATTGCCGGGAAATGCCAAGCGAGATGAACTGCACGATCGCCATCAGCGCCGATAACGAAAACGAATTGCTGGAAGCGGCGGTACAACATGCCATCGCGGTCCATCATCACCAGGACTCGCAAGCGCTACGCTCGCAGATCAGCAAGGTCATGAAGGAGGGCATGCCACCGATGCAGGCCTGATGGGCTCAGGCAAGGGAGGGCGACATGGACCGCGCCAGGTCAGTGGCGATGAGGCGTGCATGGCCGCGACGGCTGCTGCGCGCGACCCTCATCATGGTTGGCGTGCTGTTCGCGCTGCTGATGGCGCTCGTGATTGCGATCGCCAGCTTCGACTGGAATCGCGCACGTCCCTGGCTGGCCGAGAAGGTAGCCGAGGCGACCGGACGCAGTGTCGAGCTGCGCGGTGACTTGTCGGTGTCGTGGGAGCGGCCGCCCGAGGCACGCGGCTGGTGGCGCTATCTGCCGTGGCCGCATTTGCGCGCACAGGATGTTGCGCTCGGCAACCCGGACTGGGCTGCCAGCGGGCCATGGATGGCAACGGTACCGCAGCTGGATTTTTCGCTGAACCTGCCGGCACTGGCACGCCATGAGCTACGCATCGAACAGGCACGGTTGGCAGGGCCGACGATCGTGTTCGAGAAGGCTGGCGAAGAACGCAGGAACTGGGTCTTCACGCCCGTTCATGCGCCTGACAATAACAGTCGCTGGCGCTTCGATATCACGAGCCTGGCGATTGCCAGTGGCACGCTGCGTTACCTCGACAAGGGCAAGGCCACCGACCTGACGCTGGCGCTCGACACCGCCGCCGATGGCAGCGTGCGCTGGCAGGCGACCGGGCGCTATAACGACGAATCACTGCGCGGCCATGGGCTGGCCGGCTCGCTGCTGGCACTGCGCGGCAGCGATAGCCGCTATCCGGTAGAAGCCGATGTCACGATCGGTGACACGCAAGTGCGCGCGCATGGGACGGTGACGGATCCGGCATCACCGAGTGCGCTGGATATCCGGCTCGAGATCAGCGGCGCCAGCATGGCCGACCTGTACCCGATCAGCGGCTTGCTGTTGCCAAAGACTCCGACATTCTCGACTTCGGGACGCGTCGTCGGGCGCATCGTGCCGGGCTCCCTCGACCTGCGCTATGAGCATTTCAGCGGCAAGGTCGGGCAGAGCGATATCGCGGGCACGCTGCGCTACCGGCAGCAGCCGCGTGCGCTGCTCTCAGGTAGCGTGGTGTCGAATCATTTGCGACTGGTCGACCTCGGGCGACTGATCGGTGCCGGCGACAACGCCAAGGCCGGAGCGGGTGACATCGCGCAACCGAAAGGGCGGGTGCTTCCGGTGTCGCCATTCAAGACCGAGCGCTGGCATCGTATGGATGTCGATGTGCGCTTCACGGGTCGCCAGATCATCCGGCGCGCAGCTTTGCCGATCGAAGATCTCGATACGCAACTGGCCATGAAGGCCGGTGTGCTGACGTTGGATCCGCTGCGCTTCGGCATTGCTGGTGGCCGCCTGCAAGGCTCGGTACGCATCGATGGTCTGGCCGATCCCGCTCAAGGCAGCTTGCGGCTCAATGCGCAGGGCCTGGAACTGAAGCAGTTATTTCCGAAGGTGGGCAATGCGCCGGCCAGCGTGGGGCGGCTCGTTGCCAGTGCGGCGCTGAAAGGGCGCGGCAATTCAGTCGCTGCCTTGCTGGGAACATCCAGCGGCGAAGTGAGTGCCGTGATCAGCGAGGGTTCGGTGAGCAAGTTCGTGCTCGAGGCTGCGGGACTGAATATCGCATCGGCAGCGCTGACGAAATTCTTTGGCGACCAGCAGGTACCGATCAATTGCCTGGTGGCCGACATGACGGTCAACGATGGCATTGCGAAGCCTCGCACCTTCCTGCTGGATACGCGCGATGCATCGATAGGCGTGACCGGAACCATCAGCCTGCAAGGCGAACGCTATGACCTGACGCTGCACCCGGACAGCAAGGGCTTGCGCATCGTTTCACTGCGATCGCCGTTGTACATACGCGGCAGCTTCGAGAAGCCTGAGGTGGGACTGGATCGGCGCACTGTTGCCCTGAAAGCCGGTGCCGCAACCGTTATCGGTGCGCTGGCAGCACCGGTTGCGGGACTGATTGCGCTGATCAGTCCGGGCGAGAAGCGAGCCAGTCCCTGTGCTGAATTATTGAGTGAAGCGAAACATACTCACCAAAGTGCTCTTAGTACCCTTGGAGCAGATAATCCAGCGCAAAAGTAATCCTGTGCTGAGCTGATGCCAGCGATGCCACAGGCCGTCGAAGTAGCGTGCAGGGCACGGCTCCTATCTTTGTGGTGTGCAAAAACAGGGCTTCTCCATTAACCGAAAAATTCGGAAGCAGCTTTGCATATCGGCTCTCGCGCTGCATCCTGTCAATCTTCGTCAGGGGGATGACGACTCGCGAGTCCAGTTCGACCAGATAAGGGCTTTGAATATCGATCAAGTAGGGGCTTTTGTCAGCATTCAAACCAAGGTTCCGATAGACATCGAACCTCGGCATCAGATGTAGCTCCACTCGGCAAGCGGAAATCCATCTCGTCTCACCATTTCATTGTAGGCATTGATGAAGTCGGCATAAACGATGGGAAACAGTCGATCGCATTCCTCTTTGAGTCGCAAACGTAAGGTCGCTTCATCGAGGCCGGTCGGATCAATGTCGAGTTCCCTGGCCCATCCCGGTAATTCTTCGGTAGGGATGTTGACTATCCTTGTGTCCGGCAGGTGAGGCAGCGGCTTGGACATGGTTGCAGCATCGTGAGTGTTGGATCGCAGCAGCTTAGGTGTATCGCCAGATCCGCACAAGCGGTTTGCGCATCCGATATCGTCTGGTTCGAGGGTAATTTGATGGATTTCATTCGAAGTGGCATCCCACTGTTGAAGCGCGCCCATGATCCGATCTCCCTTCCGGTCAATGCCTCGTTGATTCGAGGAGCACGCAGTGTGACTTCAATGCCATGGGAAACCGTGGTTTTGGTGATGCCAGCCGCAAGCAGTCGGGCAATGACGCGATGTGGCGAGATCGCGTTTCAAAAATGCCACTCGCTCAAACGATGATCGCTTGATTTGGCGATGACAAGCTTCTGATGTCCTTGCGTGGCGGTCTTCGTGTCGACCGCGAGCTTCATGCAAGAAGCCAGGCTCAGGGCTTCCAGAAGCCGCGATGCGGCACGCGTGCTTCCTCTTCCATGACCGGCCCAATGACTTCCATCTTTCTCTGACCGCGCGCGAATACCTCCCGGCAGGGCAGCGACAAGGTCGGGTTTTCGGGATCGCTGCCGGTCAGTGCCAGCAGACTTTCTTCAGCTAGTGCATAGACCACGCGGCCGACACCAGTCCAGTACGCACCGCCCGAACACATCGCACAAGGCTCGGCGCTGGTGTACAGGGTTGCACCGGCCAGCTCGGCCGGGCTGAACTGTGATGACGCGGTACGCAGTGCGTTCATCTCGGCGTGGGCAGTACGATCCTTGCTCGATGCATTCATCGCTGCCGAGATCACCTTGCCATCCGCGCCGACCACCATCGCAGCAAACGGATGATGGCCTTCGTCGCGCGAACGCTGCGACAGGGCGATCACCTGCTGCAGAAAAAACGCATCGCGTTCATTGAGCTCGTCATTCATGCGATGACCCCGGCTTTCTGCATCATCTGCAGGCTCAATTCGTTATGCCGCTCGATCAGCCTGGGCAGATCGATACCTTTCAGCTGGCCATCCTCGATCACGATCTTGCCGTTGATGACCGACAGCCATGCGGATGTCGGTGCACACGTCAGCAAGGCAGCCACCGGATCTCCCTGCGCGCCCGCATGCGCGAGCCCGTCGATGCGGAAGGCCACGAAGTCTGCCGCCATGCCCGGCTCGAGGCTGCCGATGTCATCACGTCCCAGGGTCTTTGCACCGCCCGTTGTCGCCAGCGCCAGCGCCTCACGCGCCGAGAATCGGTCCGCATTCGATTCAAAGCCGGGCCAGCCCACGCGCTGCAGCAACATCGCCTGTCGTGCTTCACCGAGCATGTGGTTGCCGTCATTGCTGGCCGAGCCATCGACCCCGAGGCCGACCCGCACGCCGGCATCGACCATCTGCCGTACCGGCGCGATGCCGGACGCGAGGATCATGTTGCTGCTCGGGCAGTGGCAGACGCCGGAGCAGGTATGCGCCATCTTGCCGATCTCGTCCGTGCTCGGATGCACCATGTGCGCAAACCACACATCCGGCCCCAGCCATTCGACTGATTCTGCATAGGCCAGCGGACGCATGCCGAACAGCTCGATGCAGTAACGCTCTTCGTCCAGCGTCTCGGCCAGGTGGGTGTGCAGACCGACATGCCAGTACGAGCGCGCGAGCCGCGCGGATTCGCGCATCAGGTCGCCGCTGACCGAGAACGGCGAGCAGGGCGCCAGGCCAATGCGCAGCATGGAGAGCGGTTCGGCATCGTGATAGCGCTCGATCAGCCGCTGCGATTCGGCGAGGATGAAGTCTTCTTTCTCGACCAGGCTGTCCGGCGGCAGCCCGCCGGCCGATTCGCCGACGCTCATGCTGCCGCGCGTCGGATGAAAGCGTATGCCCATCGCTTGCGCCGCCACGATCTCGTCATCCAGCGTGCAGCCATTCGGGTACAGGTACAGGTGGTCAGCGACCGTGGTGGCGCCGGACAGCATCAGCTCGGCCAGCGCGATCTGCGTGCTCACATGGACGGCTTCGGGGGTCAGGTGGCCCCAGACGCGGTACAGCATCTTCAGCCAGTCGAACAGCTTCAGGCCTTTCGCGGTGCCGATGCTGCGCGTGAGGGTCTGGTACATGTGATGGTGGCAGTTCACCATGCCCGGCACGATCACGCAGCCGTGTGCGTCCACAGTTTTTGTGGGCGCCTTGTCGGGATGGGCGGCGATCCACGCATCGACATCGGCGGTGGTGCCGACCATCAGGATGCGCTGGCCTTCGGTGAGCAGTGCGCCGTCGCGGAATTCGGTATGCGCATCATCGACGGTGGCGATGGCCTGCGCATGGCGCAGATAGAGTCGTTCAGTCATCCGGCGATTTTATCCGAGCCGGCTATGCACCATGGCTCAGTTTGCGGCGACAACACCATAGCGCAGCCCGGACTCGCGCAAATACTTGCGGTACGCAAGCGACATACGGTCGCAGGCGACGGACATTTCAGCCGTTGGGTCCAGCGGCAGTTTCAGCGGACGCTGGTTTTCGACAATGGGTTTGTCCTGCAAGAAGATCGTGTCCTGGAAGCTACGCAGTTCATCCTCAGTGGATTCGAAGTTGGTCATCGCGAGAATGATCCAGGCCCGTGTCGTGGTCTCCGTCATTGGCTGCAAGTGCAGGCTGATCGCTTCCCTGAAGCCTTGCTGCTCAGCGGGTTCCTTGGTCAGGATCGCCGTGAACGGCCGTACCACACGATAGGTGTATTCGACATGGCTGCCGCCTTCGGCCAGCTTGTTCGACTGCGGCTGCCATGCATGGCATTGTTTGGCCCAGACGCCCTGGCCATAGTCGGCATCGTCGAAGGTCTCGACCGTATAGTCGCGGATCGCGGTCATCGCCTTGTCGCCGAGGATGCCCTCGTGCACGAAGGCGAAGTGCGCCATGTCGAGGAAGTTCTCGACGATGCGCGGCGCGCTGCTGGCCACGTCATACGGGCCACAGATCACCTTGCGCAGGTTGGGATCGTGGTATTCGGGGAAGGGCAGCACATCATGCGTGGGTGTGCCGATGCAGGCCCAGATCAGGCCATAGGCCTCTTTCGCCGTGTAGACCCTGACCTGGCCTTTCAGGTTGCCTTCCTTCAGGTCCGGCAGCGCCGGTATGCGATGGCAGCGGCCCTCCTTGCCGAAGCGCCAGCCATGGTAGGGGCAGGTCAGGGTATCGACTTCCAGCACGCCCATCGACAGCTTCATGCCGCGATGCGGGCAGCGGTCTTCCCACGCATGCAGCTCGCCCGCGCTGTCGCGCCAGATCACGAGCTGCGTGTCGAGCAGGGGCGCGGCCAGCATGCTGCCGGGTTTCAGGCTGTCGGCGATGGCGACTGGGTGCCAGTCATTCAGTGCGACCGGGTCAACGAGAGATTCGGGGTGCAGGGGAATGGCGTTCATCTTCGGAATGATACCGGGCAAGTCGGTCGGATCAGCGGATAAAAAAAGTCCCGGACGGGCCGGGACTCTCGACAAACATTGACGGCCATCTCGCTGAGGAGATGCCGGTCTTTGTCCGGACCGGCACGGATTCATACTTCAGGACGGCTTAGAAGAACTTGCGGATACCAACCCCAAACGCGCTACCGTTGCTGGTCGAGGTGGTCTTCTCGCTGCCATACAGGTAGTTTGCGTACACGTCGGTGGTCTTCGACAGCGGCATCAGGTAACCGACTGCGGTCTGGCCGAACTTGACACTGGACGCATTGGTGGTCTTGGTATCGGCATACGACACCAGTACCTTGCCCGGGCCGGCAGGGATCTGGGCCGAGATGTGGTAGGTCGTCGCCTCGGTAGTGACAGCAGCGACTTGCTTACCGGTCTGGTAGCTTGCGAACACCTTGGCGATGCCGAGGTCATACGAACCACCGACGAAATACACCTTGGCCGGCTTGTGGGTTGCATAGATATCGGTATCGAGCGAGCCGGTCGAACGAGTCTTGGTCTCCATGTAGTATGCCGACAGACCGATCGGGCCATTGAAGTACATCGCGTTGGCGCCGAAGTTGTCGCCAGTGCTGTTCGGGGCGTAGTTGATGTCGGCTACCACGCCGCCCATTGACGGGGTGGTGTAGCGGATCTGATTGTTCCACGCTGTATCGTCGTACAGACCACGCGACTGAGCTGAGATCTTGGCGACGTTGTTGTTCGCAGCGCTGGTCCCGAGCACGGAGTCAAAGTAGGTCGCATGCCACAGCGGGCTGTAGGTCGTCGAGTCGCCGAACGCGTTGAACAGAATGTGAGGGATAAAGCTGGGGTTCACGTCACGGCCCAGTGAGATCGAGCCGGCGTCCTTGGTCGACAGGCCAACCCAGGCTTCGCGAGTGAACAGGTAGTTGCCGCCATCGAAGCCGGTCAGAAACTGGCCGTTTGCGAAGTCCAGGAATGCCGACAGACCGAAATTGGCCTTCATGCCATTGCCCAGATCTTCCGAGCCCTTGATGCCAAAGGCCGAGGTCGACATGCCGCCGCTCTTCAGCGAGGTCGAGCCGGTGCCGCCCGGCGCTTTCGAATTCATCACGCCGACGTCAGCGATACCGAACACGGTCACATCAGCCATGGCATTGCCGCCAGCCAGCGCGCCGACGACGGCCGCTGCTGCCAGCGAGAGTTTGACGAGGTGGTGCTTCTTCATGCTTTCTCCTTGCGGTGTAATAAATGAATTGTTGTTATCGGTGCCGGTCCGGGAAGGACCGAAGTGCGGTGCATGCAGAAGGCGAGCAGCCCTCTGCATGCAACCAGCGCATTACTTTGGAATCGAGCCTTCGACGCCCTTGACGTAGAAGTCCATCGACAGCAGTTTGTCGAGCGGCATGACCGAACCTGCGGCGACCTTGGTCGCGCCGGACTGGTCGACGACCGGGCCCTGGAACGGATGGAACTTGCCCTCGGCGATGGCCTTCTTCTTCTCTTCGAAGACCTTCTTCGCATCAGCCGGCACCACCGAGTTCAGCGGCGACATCACGACCATGCCTTCCTTCAGGCCGCCGCGGACTTCGCTCGGCTTCCAGGTGCCGGCCATTACGGCTTTCACGGTGTCGATGTAGTACGGCGCCCAGTTGTTGGTGTTGGCGGTCAGGTGGGCCTTCGGTGCGAACTTGACCATGTCCGAGTCCCAGCCGAATGCGTACTTGCCTTTTTCCTGTGCCACTTGCAGCGTGGCTGGCGAGTCGGTGTTCTGGCACAGTACATCGGCGCCTTGCGCGATCAGGGTCTCTGCGGCCTGGCGCTCCTTGGCCGGGTCATACCAGCTGTTCACCCAGACTACCTTGGTCTTGATTTTCGGGTTCACGCTTTGTGCGCCGAGGGTGAAGGCGTTGATGTTGCGGATGACTTCCGGGATCGGGAACGAACCGACAAAGCCCAGCGTGTTCGACTTGGCCATCTTGCCGGCGATGGTGCCCAGCAGGTAAGCGCCTTCATAGAACTTGGTCTCGTAGGTGCCGAGGTTCTTGCCGGTCTTGTAGCCGGTGGCGTGAGCAAAGACGACGTTCGGGAAAGCCTTGGCGACTTTTTCGGTCGGGTTCATGTAGCCGAACGAGGTGGTGAAGATCACCTTGTTGCCTTCGGTGGCCAGCTTGCGGATCACGCGCTCGGCGTCCGCGCCTTCGGGCACGCTCTCGACGAATGTCGTTTTTACCTTGGCGCCGAATTCCTTTTCCAGTGCCAGGCGGCCCTGGTCATGGGCATAGGTCCAGCCGGCGTCGCCCACCGGGCCGACGTAGACGAAACCGACTTTCAGCGGCTCGTCCGCAGCGTGGACCGGGGAGGTGAAGGCGAACACCGAGCTCGCGGCCAGCACGGCCAGCGCGGTGAATTTGCGACGATTGATCATGTGGATTCCTGTCTGAGTTAGTCGAATTTGCAACGAGCCTGGTCACCGGCCGCTACCATCCGGCAGCAGGCAGCTCGGGCGCGGAAATGGCGTCTGATGTTCGGCCACGATGCACGTTATACGCACAAATTCCGAAGTTTCCTATTGCAAATACCATTCCAGCATTGCATGTCTGGAAAATATGATTTTTGCTATATCGATAGGCGGCTGAAAAACCCCAGAAAAATCAAGGAATAATCGGCCAGGTGGCAGGGCTTGTAAGTCTCGTGCAAGAAAACTGCGCGGATGAATCGTTGCGTAAATGCACCGTCCGAGGGCGGCGGTGCGCGTCGCTGGGTTGGCGGGCGACCTTTTCAGTGCGGTGTGATGTCGTCCCGGATATCGCTGATGGAGCGGGGCAGGGCTGATGACTCGTGTACAGGCCGTGGCAGATTTCCGAGCTCAGGCCGCCGGCGGATGGTGCGCAACCCAGTGCCGCGCAATCGCTTCGCGGGTGCAGACCCAGACCCGCTGATGGGACTGGATATGGTCGAGGAAGCGCGCGAGCCCCGCGATCCGCCCCGGACGGCCGACCAGACGGCAGTGCAGGCCGATCGACATCATCTTCGGATGGGTTTCGCCTTCGGCGTACAGCACGTCGAACGCATCTTTCAGATAGGTGAAGAATTGCTCGCCATTGTGGAAGCCTTGTGCCTGTGCGAAGCGCATGTCATTGTTGTCCAGCGTGTAGGGCACGATCAGCTGCTGCTTGCCGCCCACGTTCTCCCAGTAGGGCAGGTCATCGGCATAGGAATCGGCGTCGTACAGGAAATCCTGCTCGGCGACCAGCTTGCGCGTGTTGGCGCTGGTACGGCCTGTGTACCAGCCGACGGGCTTTTTGCCTGTTAGTTGGACGATGGCCTCGATCGCCAGCCGCATATGCTCGCGTTCTTCGTCTTCGTCCATGTTCCGGTAGTCGATCCAGCGCCAGCCATGCGATGCGATTTCATGGCCCAGTTCCGCGAAAGCCGCCGTCACGTCCGGATGTCGCTGCAAGGCCATGCCGACGCCGAAAATGGTCATCGGCAGCTGGCGGTTTTCAAACAGCCTCAGCAGCCGCCAGACACCGGCGCGGCTGCCGTATTCATAGATCGATTCCATGCTCATGTGGCGCTGGCCCGGGAAGGGCACTGCACTGACCATCTCCGACAGAAAAGCCTCGGAGGCGGCGTCGCCATGCAGGATGCTGTTCTCACCGCCTTCTTCGTAGTTCAGCACGAACTGCACGGCGATACGTGCGTTGCCGGGCCAGGTCACGACCGGCGGCGTACGGCCGTAGCCAATCAGGTCGCGCGGATAGTCCGAAGCGTTAGCAGGCGAGTAAGGATTCATGGTGGCGTCAAGTTTGGCTTGATAATCGACTCAGTTAGCGGCACAGTTGATGGCATGCAACTTGCGTGATTCTAAAACAGCCCGATCCTGCACCGCGTTGGAACAGACATGCGAACAAACAAGAGCACATGCCATGCTGGCAAACGATGACAAGCTGATCCGATTCGTGCTCGACGGCGAGCCGGTGGCAGTCGCGCATGCAGCGCCGACCGAGACCTTGCTTGACTGGCTGCGTGAGCATGGACGTTGCGGCGTGAAAGAAGGTTGCGCCGAAGGTGATTGCGGTGCCTGTACCGTGGCCATCGGCGAGCTGGACGGCGAGCGCATCCGCACCGGTGCAGTGAATGCGTGCATCCGCTTTCTGCCCACCCTCGATGGCAAGGAAGTGACGACCGTGCACGGGCTGCGCAATGACGATGGATCGCTGCATCCCGCGCAGCAGGCGATCGTCGATTGCCACGGTTCGCAATGCGGCTTCTGCACGCCGGGTTTCGTGATGTCGCTGTTCACGCACTACCTCGACCTTGATGGCCAGCCGGCCACGCGCGATAGCGTGGTCAATGCGCTGACCGGCAATCTTTGTCGTTGCACAGGCTATCGCCCCATCATCGATGCCGGGCTGCAGATGCACCGTTATCCGAAGGCCAGCTTCAATGGCAAGACGGCTGAGCGCGTCGCGCGACTGAAGGCGCTGCAACGTTCTTCGACGTTGTCAATGTCCGGCTTTGCCGCGCCGCGCAGCGCCGCTGAATTTGCGGCGGCTTATGAAGCGAACCCGCAATCGCTGGTGCTGGCCGGCGGTACCGATGTGGGCTTGTGGGTGACCAAGCAACTGCGCGACTTGCCCCCTCTGCTATACCTCGGCGAGGTAGCCGAATTCAAGCGCATCGAGAATACGGGCACCCACCTGCGCATCGGCGCTGCCGTCACGCTGGAGAAGGCTTTCGCCGCGCTCGTCACCGATTACCCGGCGCTGAAAGAATTGCACCAGCGCTTCGCTTCGCGTCCGGTGCGCAATTCCGGCACCTTGTGCGGCAATGTCGCGAATGGCTCACCGATCGGGGATGCGATGCCGGCATTGATCGCGCTCGGTGCGACGGTTGGCCTGCGCAAGGGACAGTCGACACGCGAGATCGCGCTCGAAGATTTGTATCTCGGCTATCAGAAGAAAGATCTCGCACCGGGTGAATTCGTCGAAGCGGTCCGCGTGCCGCTACCGAAGCGACACAGCAATGAGCAAGGCGGCGACCTGAAGTTCGCGCTGTACAAGATCTCGAAGCGCTTCGACCAGGATATCTCGGCCGTCTGTGCCGGCATCGCGGTCACGCTGGACGCGGGCAAGGTGAGCCATGCCCGTATCGCCTTCGGCGGCATGGCCGCAACCCCGAAACGGGCACGGGCTGCCGAAGCTGCCTTGCTCGGCAAGGCGTGGTCGGCCGACATCGTCGAGGCGGCAGCGCAAGCGATGGCCGACGATTTCAAGCCCTTGACTGACATGCGCGCCAGTGATGCTTACCGCATCACCGTTGCTGCGAACCTGCTGCGACGCTTCTGGCATGAAGCGTCCGGTGCTGCGGTGAATGTTTCACTGCTCGATGCCTTGCCGGTCACGGAGGCGCACTGACATGGATCGCAAGCTGCCCACCGGTGAAGGCGTCAGCGGCAAGCCGGTGCCACACGAGAGCGCCACGCTGCATGTCAGCGGCGATGCGCGCTACGTCGATGACATACCGCTGCCGGCTGGTACGCTGCATGCCGCGCTCGGCCTGTCGCCGGTTGCGCACGGCAGGATACGGTCGCTGGACTTGTCCGCAGTGCGTGAGGCACCCGGCGTTGTTGCGGTGCTGACGGCTGCCGACATCCCGGGTGACAACAACTACGGTCCGATAAAGAATGACGATCCCATCTTCGCTGCGGAGCTCGTCGAGTGTGTCGGACAACCGATGTTCGCGGTGATCGCCACCTCGCAAGGGGACGCGCGCCGTGCGGCGCGGTTGTTCAAGGCGGACATTGAAGAACTTCCCGCCATCCTCGACATTCGCGAAGCGATCGACCGCCAGAGTTTCGTGCTGCCGACCGTGACCGTCGAACGCGGGGAACCTGACCAGGCCATGCAGGACGCGCCGCACAGGATCGCCGGCAGTTTCTCGCATGGCGGGCAGGAGCATTTCTACCTCGAAGGACAGGTCGCCGCGGCCTTGCCTCTGGAAGACGGTGGTGTGCTGGTGCACAGTTCGACCCAGCATCCCACCGAGGTGCAGCATCTGGTCGCGCATGCGCTGAACCTGCACGCGCATGAGGTCAGCGTGCAGTGCCGGCGCATGGGCGGTGGTTTCGGCGGCAAGGAAAGTCAGCCGGCGCTGTTCGCTGCCGTCGCCGCGATCGCCGCGCTGAAGCTGAAGCGCCCGGTCAAGCTGCGCATCGATCGCGATGTCGACATGAGCATCACCGGCAAGCGGCATGACTTCCTCGTGGATTACGTGGTCGGCTTCGACGATGACGGTCGCATCCGTGCCTTCGACGTGATGCTGGCCTCGCGCTGCGGCTATTCGGCAGACTTGTCGGGCCCGGTGAATGATCGCGCCATCTGCCATGTCGACAATTGCTACTTCCTCGACAACGTGCGCATCGTTTCGCATCGCTGCAAGACCAATACGGTGTCCAATACCGCGTTCCGTGGCTTTGGCGGCCCGCAAGGCATGCTGGCCATTGAGGCGGCGATCGACGCCATCGCGCGCAAGCTCGGCAAGGATACGCTGGACGTCCGACGCATCAATTTCTATGGCACGACCGAGCGCAATGTCACGCACTACCAGATGACGGTCGAGGACAATATCATCGCCGAACTGGTCGCGCAGCTCGAGCGCTCCAGCGACTATCATGCGCGCCGCGCGGCGATTGGGAAAGCCAACGCAGCCAGCCCTGTGCTCAAACGTGGCATCGCGCTGGTCCCGCTGAAGTTCGGTATCTCTTTCAACGCGACGCATTACAACCAGGCCGGCGCGCTGGTTCATGTGTACAACGATGGCAGTGTGCTGGTGAACCATGGCGGGCTCGAGATGGGGCAGGGCCTGCATACCAAGGTCGCGCAAGTCGTTGCTGATGAATTTGGTCTGCCGTTGTCCGCGATCCGCCTGTCCGGCACCGATACGGCGAAAGTGCCGAACACGTCAGCCACCGCTGCATCGACCGGCGCCGACCTCAATGGCAAGGCCGCTCAGGATGCCGCGCAAAAAATACGCGCGCGCATGGCGGAGTTCCTCGCCGGCCGCCATGGTGTCGATGTGCAGCAGGTCCGCTTTGCGGAAGGCAGGGTGTATCTGGGCGAACAGTCCCTCAGCTTTGCCGAAGCCGCCAACCAGACCTGGTTCGCGCGCATCTCGCTGTCGTCGACCGGTTTCTACGCGACGCCGAAAATCCATTACGACCCGAAGACCTTGCAGGGTCGTCCGTTCTTTTACTTCGCCTATGGCGCCGCCGTGTCCGAAGTCGCGATCGACACACTGACCGGCGAGCACAAGCTGCTGCGCGTCGATATCCTGCATGATGCCGGCCGCTCGCTGAATCCTGCGATCGATCTTGGTCAGGTCGAGGGTGCCTTCCTGCAGGGTACCGGCTGGCTGACCAGCGAAGAGCTGTGGTGGGACAGCAAAGGGAATCTGAAGACGCATGCGCCGTCGACCTACAAGATCCCGGCCGTCAGTGACTGGCCGAAGGTCGCGAACGTGGCGCTGCTGGAGCGTGCCGACAATCGCGAAGACACCATCTTCCGTTCCAAGGCGGTCGGTGAGCCGCCGCTGATGCTGGGCATGTCAGTGTTCCATGCGCTGCGCGATGCAGTCGCGGCCGCGGCCGGCGCAGCGGCCGCGTCGCGACTGATGGCACCGGCAACGCCGGAGAGCGTGTTGCGCGCCATCGGCGGGCTGGATGTGGCCGGGAAGGGCAGGGACTGAATGCCGATGGAAGCCATTGTCAACACGGAGCACTGGACGCATACCCTGCGCCATCTGCTGCTGCAGGGCTTGCCGGTGGTACGGATGGCTGTCGCGACCGTCAAAGGCTCCGCACCGCGTGAGCCGGGCGCGACCCTGCTGTACTGGAAGGACGCGGCAGGAAAGCTGCACGGCGCAGGGTCGATCGGTGGCGGGCATCTGGAATGGCGCGCGATGCAGATCGCGGGTCACCTGCTCGATGCGACGCATGCTTCACCGCACACCGAGCGCTTCACGCTCGGGGCAACGCTGGGTCAGTGCTGCGGTGGCGTGGTCGAATTGTTTTGGGAGCGATTCGAGCGCATCGCGCAACTGGATGCCATCGATGTTCCCGGCTGGCGCTGGTCAGCACTGGAGCCCACGAGCGCGGTGTCCGGCGGCGATCCCGGGACGGGTCTGGCGTCCGCGATCGTGACCCGCGATGGTCGTCGCTATTTTGTCGAATACCTCGCCGACGATGCGACACCGCTCTGCCTGTATGGTGCCGGCCACGTCGGTCGTGCGCTCGTGCAGGTGCTCACGGGACTGCCGTTTCGCATTCACTGGACGGACAGCCGTCCCGGCATGGGTGAGGGCATGGCCATCCCCGTGATCGAGAATGATGCGCCCGAAGATGTCGCCGTGCAGGCCCCGGACCATGGATGGCATCTGGTGATGACGCACAGCCATGACGAGGACTTTCGCATCTGCGAGGCGTTGGTCGCCAAAAACCGTTTCGGTTTTCTCGGCGTGATAGGCTCCGGCACCAAGCAGGCGCGCTTCCGCAGCCGGCTGCTGCAGCGCGGCCACGACCCGTTGGCTGTCGCGCGCATGCAGAGCCCGATCGGTGTCGATGGCATCGCGTCCAAATTGCCGGCCGCCATTGCGGTCGCCGTCGCTGCGCAACTGTTGCAGGTGCGCGAGGCGATGGTCATACAGCGTGATGCCGATGCACCGGCAGGATGGCAGCAAGACACGATGCAAGCGCAGCAAACAATGACAGCCCAACATGACATGGCCGCCAAGGCCCGCAACGCATGAGCGCATTTTCGGAAAACAGTACTCACCCCGGCGGTCGACCAGCCACTGAACCTCCGCATCCGCGCTTGCAGATGCTGGGCGTATCCAAGATCTATCCGTCGGTCGTCGCCAATGACCGCGTCGACCTGACCGTGATGCCGGGCGAGATCCATGCGGTGCTCGGCGAGAACGGCGCCGGCAAGAGCACGCTGATGAAGATGATCTACGGTGTGACTCATCCGGATGCCGGCACCATGCTGTGGGAAGGCCACGAGGTCAAAGTGGCGTCGCCATCGGATGCGCGCAAGCTTGGCATTGGCATGGTGTTCCAGCACTTTGCGTTGTTCGAGACGCTGACCGTCGCAGAGAATATTTCGCTGGCGCTCGATGACAAGATCGCGCCCGACGTACTGGCACCGCGCATCAAGGCAGTGTCGGAAGAGTACGGGCTGCCAGTCGATCCGCATCGTCACATCCACAGCATGTCGGTCGGCGAGCGCCAGCGTGTCGAGATCGTGCGCTGCCTGCTGCAGTCGCCGCGGCTGCTCATCATGGATGAGCCCACCTCGGTGCTGACGCCGCAGGCGGTGCAGAAGCTGTTCGGTTCGCTGCGCCGTCTCGCCAGCGAAGGCTGCAGCATCCTGTACATCAGCCACAAGCTCGATGAGATACAGCAGTTGTGCGACACCGCGACCGTTCTACGCGGCGGCAAGGTCACCGGCAACGCGAATCCGAAAGAAGAAACGGCAAAGTCGCTGGCCGAAATGATGATCGGCAAGGAGCTGCCGACCTGCACGCTGGCAGCGCGTGCGCCCGCTGAGGTGCGTCTCGATGTGCGCCAGCTCAGCCTTGCCACCGACGACCCTTTCGGCACCGACCTCAAGGCGATTGACCTGGCCGTGCGCAGCGGCGAGATCGTCGGTATCGCCGGCGTGTCCGGCAACGGCCAGCAGGAATTGATGAAAGCCTTGTCCGGCGAAATGCAGGTGGCTGATGCCGGTGCAGTGACGCTGATGGGCACGGCCGCCGGCTGCATGAACGCCGCGGAGCGGCGCGCCGTCGGCCTGTGCTTCGTGCCTGAGGAAAGACTGGGCCGGGGCGCGGTACCGGAGATGTCGCTGGCCGACAATGCGTTGCTGACCGGTTATGTCGCGAAGGACCGGCAAGGCATGGTGGGTTTCGGGCTGATAAAGCGCCCCGCGATTCGCGCCTTCGCGCGGCAAGTGATACAGCGCTTCGGCGTCAAATGCGGCGGCGAGCAATCGCTGGCTGGCAGCCTGTCGGGCGGCAACCTGCAGAAGTTCATCGTCGGTCGCGAGACCAGCCTGGCGCCGAAAGTGATGGTGCTCGCGCAGCCGACCTGGGGCGTCGATGTCGGCGCGGCGATGCTGATCCGGCAGGCCATCATCGACCTGCGCGACCAGGGCGTCGCGGTATTGGTGCTGTCAGAAGAACTCGATGAATTGTTCATGATGTGCGACCGTATCGCCGTGATCGCCGAAGGACGGCTGACGCCGGCGGTGCCGGTTGCATCGACCAGCGTCGACCAGATCGGCGCCTGGATGAGCGGCAATTTCGACGGCATCGATACGGCCGTCACTCAGAATCAGCAAGGAGAGCAGCGCCATGCCACGGCTTGAAGCCCGTCCCGAACCTTCGCGCGCGATGATGTTCGCGTCACCGCTGCTGGCGGCGATGGCGATGCTCATCACCGGCTCGCTGCTGTTCAAGCTACTTGGCCATGACCCGCTGCAGGCCTTCTATGTTTACTTCATCAAGCCGGCATCAACCGCGTATGGCGTCGGCGAATTGCTGCTGAAGGCAACGCCCTTGACCTTGTGCGGTGTGGGCCTCGCGCTGGGTTTCCGTGCCAGCGTCTTCAATATCGGCGCCGACGGGCAGCTGACCATGGGCGCGATCGCGGCCGGTTGCGTCGCGCTGTACTTTCGCGACGTCGAGGCCTGGTGGCTGCTGCCGCTGATGCTGGTCGCCGGCGCGCTGGCCGGCATGGCATGGGCGGCCGTGCCCGCGGTGCTGCGCACGCGCTTCAACACCAACGAGATCCTGACCAGTCTGATGCTGGTCTATGTGTCGTACCTGTTCCTCGGTTATCTGGTGCATGGTCCGCTGCGCGACCCGGAAGGTTTCAACTTCCCGCAGTCGCGCATGTTCCATGACTCGGCGATGCTGCCGCTGCTGATGGAAGGCTTGCGCACCAATGCCGCGCTGATCCTGTCGTTCATCTCGGTTGCCGGCGCATGGTTCTTCTGCCGTCATACCTTCGCGGGCTACCGCATGCTGGTCAGTGGTTCGGCGCCGCATGCGGCGGCGTATGCCGGTTTCAGCGAAAAGAAAAACGTCTGGCTAGCCTTTTTGCTGAGCGGCGCGCTTGCGGGCCTCGCCGGTGTCGGCGAAGTCGCCGGCCCGATTGGCCAGTTACAGCCGTCGGTGTCGCCCGGCTATGGCTTTGCGGCGATCATCGTGGCCTATGTCGGTCGTCTGCATCCGCTGGGCGTGCTGCTGTCGGCACTGCTGATGTCGCTGCTGTATATCGGCGGCGAGTCCGCGCAGATGGAAATGCAGCTGCCGGCAGCGATCACGGGCCTGTTCCAGGGGCTGCTGCTGTTTTACCTGCTGGCAGCCGATCTGTTCATTCATTACCGATTCAAGCCGGCGGTGCGCGTTGTCACTGCAGGAACGACCGACGCGACCGGCGCCACCGGCGCAACCGGTGCAGGAGCCTGAGATGGACATCGATCACCTGATTCCTTTCCTCGCCAGTACCGCCGGCGCGGCCACACCGCTGATGCTGGGCGCGCTGGGCGAGCTCGTCACCGAGCGTGCGGGCGTGCTGAACCTCGGTCTCGAAGGCATGATGCTGGTCGGCGCAGTTGCCGGCTTTGCGACCACGCTGCATACCGGCAGCCTGACGCTGGGGCTGCTCGCCGCGATGCTGGCGGGCATGGCGATGGCGCTCGTGTTCGGCGTGCTGGTGCTTTCGCTGCAGACCAACCAGGTCGCGACCGGCCTCGCACTGACGCTGTTCGGCGTCGGCCTGTCGGCCTTCGCCGGTCGCGGGCTGGTCGGCCAGACCGTCGCGCCGCTGCCCAAGCTGGCCTTTGCGCCGCTATCGGATATTCCTTTCTTCGGCCCCTTGCTGTTCCGCTTCGATGCGATGGTCTATTTGTCGCTGCTGCTGGTGCCGGCGATAGGCTGGATGCTGGCGCGCTCGCGCATGGGCCTGATCATCCGCGCGATCGGCGAATCACCGCGCAGCGCGCATGCGGTCGGTTACCCCGTGATCGCATGGCGCTATGCAGCGATCCTGTTTGGCGGCGCATTCTCGGGACTGGCCGGTGCCTATCTGTCGCTGGCGCTGACGCCGATGTGGGTCGAAGGCATGACGGCCGGCCGTGGCTGGATCGCGCTGGCGCTGGTCGTGTTCGCGACCTGGAAGCCGCGCGGCGTGCTGCTCGGTGCTTACCTGTTTGGAGCAGTCACGGTGCTGCAATTCCATGGTCAGGGCTTTGGCCTCGCGATACCTTCGGAATTCCTGTCGATGCTGCCGTATCTCGCTACCGTCGTGGTGCTGGTGCTGATCTCGCGTGATCGTCAAGCCATTCTGCTGAACAAGCCGATGTCACTTGGCCAGAGCTTCCGGGCGGATCAATGACCGAGCGCAGCTTGAAGCTGGTGCGTGGCGAGATCCTGCACTTCCTGTCCGACCCCGGCGACGAGACCGGCACCCACGCCGCGGTGCGCAGCCATCAGTATGTCGAGGATGGCGGCTTGCTGATCGACGATGGCCATATCGCGTTCTGCGGCAACTGGGCCGATGCACTGGCACTGGCGCCCGAAGGTACGCCGGTCGATTACCACAGCGGCCGGCTGGTGATGCCGGGCTTCGTCGACACCCATGTGCATTACCCGCAGACCGATGTGATTGCATCGCCCGGCAAGGGCTTGCTGGACTGGCTGGACCGCTATACCTTCCCGACCGAGCGCCATTTCGACGATCCCGCAGTGGCGACCGAGACCGCCGAATTCTTTTGCGAGGAACTACTGCGCAACGGCACCACGACCGCGATGGTGTTCGCGACCGTGCATCCGGGCTCGGTCGATGCGTTCTTCTCGGTGGCGCAGCAACGCGAGCTGCGCATGGTAGCCGGCAAGGTGATGATGGATCGTCACTGTCCGGCCTTCCTGCGCGACACCGTGCAATCATCGTATGACGATAGCAAGCGGCTGATCGGGCAATGGCATGGCGTTGATCGCCTGACTTATGCCATCACGCCGCGCTTCGCCGTGACATCAAGCGAGGAGCAGATGCAAGTCGCCGGCGCATTGGCGAAGGAATTCCCGACCGTAGCCTTGCACTCGCATGTCGCCGAAAGCGAGGCCGAGGTCGCCTGGGTGCATGAACTGTACCCTTGGTCGCGCAGCTATCTCGATGTGTATGACCAATACGGGCTGCTGCGCCAGCCGGCCGTGTATGCGCACTGCATCTGGCTGGATCGCGACGACAGAAAACGCATGGCCGAGTGCGGCACAGCGGCTGCGTTCAGCCCGACCTCGAACCTGTTCCTCGGCAGTGGCCTGTTCGACTTGCGCGAGACGCTGGACGACGGTGTGCGCGTGGGGATTGCCTCCGATGTGGGCGGCGGCACCAGCTTCTCGATGCTGCGCACGCTGGCTGCCGCCTACCAGGTGTCGCACCTGAATGGTTATGTGCTGCCGGCCTTGCGCGCGTTTTACCTCGCGACGCTGTCCGGCGCGATGGCGCTTGGGCTGGATGACAGCATCGGCAATTTCGTGCGCGGCAAGGAAGCCGATTTCATTGTGCTCGATCCGGAAGCGACGCCGTTGCTGTCGCGCCGCATGGCACGCGCGGAGACGCTGGAAGAAAAGCTGTTCATCTGGCTGACGCTGGGAGACGACCGGGCCGTGAAGGCGACCTATGTGAAAGGCCGCGCGCAGTGGGCTGGCTGACGCAGTGGGCTAGCTGACCTTGTCGGCCAGCCGGAAGCCGGCGATGCGATGGATTTGTGCCAGCGCTTCGCGGAACTCGGTGGCCGGGTCGTGGGCGATGCGGCGCTGCATGGCTGCGATGATCTCGGCGCGATGCAGTCCCTTGACCGCGATGATGAAGGGGAAGCCGAAGCGCTGCTGGTAGTCGGCATTCAGCTGCCGGATCAGTGCAAATTCTTCGAGGCTGCACTGGTCGAGGCCGGCGCCGGATTGTTCGCGTTTCGAGTCATCGGTGAGCTCGCCGCGTACGGCGGCCTTGCTGGCCAGCTCCGGGTGCGCGCGTATCAGTTGCAGTTGTTCTGCTTCTGATGCTGCCGCCAGCGTTGCGGCCAGCGCCGTGTGCAAGGCGTCGCGGCTGGCGAACGGGCGTCGTGCCCAGGTGCGCTCCGGGATCCACGGCGAATGCTCGTAGATCGCGGCGAGGTAGTCGGTGAATGCGGGCTGGTCAAGTGCGCTGAGTTCGGTGGCGGTCAGGGTGGTCATCTGGCATGCAATGGTGGCGGCGTTGTTGGCAAGGATAACGGAACAAGCGCGTCGTGCACGCATCCGCGCTGCAGGCCGTAGATAAAAAATTGTTGAAGCTTCAGGAAATGACGATGGCAAAACTCAGTACCCATGTCCTCGACACTGCCGCAGGCGTACCCGCTGCCGGCATGATGTACCGGCTCGATCGTATCGACCCGCAGGCCGCGGGCGGCCGCGCCACGCTGGCGCAGGGCAAGACCAACCACGACGGCCGCACCGATGCGCCGCTGCTGACAGGCGAGGACCTGAAGGTGGGCGTCTACGAGCTGCACTTCGATGTCGCTGCCTACTTCACGGCACGCGGCACGACGATGCCGCAGCCGCCGTTCCTGGACGTGGTGACACTGCGCTTTGGCGTTGCCGATGTCAACGGCAATTACCATGTGCCGCTGCTGGTCTCGCCATGGAGCTACAGCACTTACCGGGGCAGCTGAGATGGAAGCCTATCTGGTTGAATGGGCGACGCTGCTGCTGCGCTGGCTGCACCTGATTGTCGGCATTGCATGGATCGGTTCGTCGTTCTACTTTGTCTGGCTCGACAACAGCCTGAAGGCGCCGGAAGACGAGGCGCTGAAGGAGAAGGGCGTTGCCGGTGAATTGTGGGCGGTGCACGGCGGCGGCTTCTACAACCCGCAGAAATACCTGGTCGCGCCGAAGACGCTGCCGAAAGAGCTGCACTGGTTCAAGTGGGAGTCGTACTCAACCTGGCTGACCGGCTTTGCGCTGCTGACGGTGCTGTACTACACACAGGCGGCCAGCTACATGATCGACCCGGCGAAGCTGCCCTTGTCGCCGGCTGCTTCGGTGGCCATCGGCATCGGTGCACTGGTGCTGGGCTGGCTGGTGTACGACGCGCTGTGCCGGCTGCTGATCGACAAGAGCGCCTTGCTGTTCGCGGCCATTTTCTATGTGTTCGTGATAGTCACGGCCTGGTGCCTGACGCAATGGCTGTCGGGTCGCGCTGCTTTCCTGCATGTGGGCGCGATGATCGCGACCATCATGTCGGCCAATGTATTTTTCTGGATCATTCCGGGACAGAAAAAAACCATCGCGCAGATGGAACGCGGCGAGACGCCGGATCCCATCCATGGCAAGCGCGCGAAGCAGCGCAGCCTGCACAACAACTACCTGACCTTGCCAGTGCTGTTCTGCATGATCAGCAATCACTATGCGTTCACTTACAGCCATGCGCATGCTTGGGCGGTGCTGGCGCTGATCCTGCTGGCGGCTGCGCTGATCCGTCATTTCTTCAACCAGCGGCACAAGGGTGTGCAGCAATGGCGTTACCCGATCGCGGGCGTGCTGATCTTGCTGGGCGTGGCCGTGTGGCTGAAGCCGGCGGGTAGTCCTGCTGCGGTGGGCAACACAGCGCCGGTGGCGATCGCCGAAGTACAAGCGGTGCTGGCCGCACGCTGCGCGGGCTGCCATGCCGAACATCCGACACTGGTCGCGTCGGCACCGGCCGGCCTGATGTTCGATACGCCCGAGCGCATCGAGGCCAACAAGGCGCGCATCGTGCAGCAGGCGGTGCAGCTGAAGGTGATGCCGCCGGCGAACCTGACCCACATCAGCGATGACGAGCGCGCGCTGCTGGGCCGCTGGGGCAGCCAGTAGCGAACGAACAAACATAGATCTGGCGCTCGGCCTGCAGATGCGAAGCGCGAGGCCAGTACAATCCGAACCAACACGGAGACCACCCATGCAAACCACCCTGATCGCCCCGGATGCGGAACTGCCCGACTGGGCCCGACGTAGCGTCAATCTGGCTGACCCGCGCATCGGCGCCGAAGCGATCGCATGCTCGGACGATTTTTTCGCGCCGATGTCGCGCATGCTCCAGCCCGGTGCCGCGACCTTCGTGCCCGGCAAGTACGACGACCACGGCAAATGGATGGATGGCTGGGAGAGCCGCCGCAAGCGCGTCAGCGGCCATGACTGGTGCGTGGTGAGACTCGGACGTCCGGGCAGTATCGCCGGCCTCGACATTGACACCAGCTTCTTCACCGGGAATTTCCCGCCCGGCGCGAGCGTCGACGCCTGTCCCGAGGGCGCTGACCCGTCCGCCGCAGCGAGCTGGCAGCCGCTGCTGCCCGCCGTCACGTTGAAGGGCAACAGCCATCACCTGTTCGCAGTGGATGCATCGAACCGCATCTGGTCGCATGTGCGGCTCAACATCTTCCCCGACGGCGGTGTCGCTCGCCTGCGCGTCTATGGCCAGCCGGCCGCGACCACGGTGCAGGCCGGCACTGACGGTCTGGTCGACCTGCTGGCGATGGTGCATGGCGGCCGTGCGATCGCATGGAACGATGCGCACTTCGGTGCCTGCAGCAATCTGCTGCTGCCGGGGCGCGGCGTGAACATGGGCGAAGGCTGGGAAACGCGCCGCCGGCGCGAGCCCGGACATGACTGGTGCATCCTCGCGCTCGGCATACCCGGCACGGTGAAGCGCATCGAGGTCGACACGGCGCATTTCAAGGGCAATTTCCCCGACCGCTGCTCATTGCAGGCCGCGCATGTGCCGGACGTCGTCGAGGCTTCGCTGCCGACCGTGTCGCAGTTCTGGCCGACCTTGCTGCCGGAGGTGAAGCTCGCGGCCGATGCGATCCTGCAGTTCGACAAGGAATGCGCGACCATGGGGCCGATCACGCATGTGCGCTTCAACCTGCATCCCGATGGTGGCGTGTCGCGGCTGCGCCTGTGGGGAGTGCCCGCATGAAGATCCTGACGCCCAGGCCATTGACACGCGAAGCCTTCGCGCCGTTCGGTGATGTGATCGAGACCGAGGGTGCGCATCATTACCCGATCAATGAAGGCACGACCGAGCGCTACCACGACCTCGCCAACCTGAACATGCGCGAAGGCGGCCGTGCCATCGTCAGCATCTTCCGCGGCCAGCCGCGCAGCTATCCGATGGCGATCCGCGCACTGGAACGCCATCCGCTCGGCAGCCAGGGCTTCATCCCCATGCAGCGTCGTCCCTATCTGGTGGTGGTGGCCGAGTCGCAGCTGATCAGCCGCGAGCCCGGTGCCGTGCATGCGTTCATTGCGCGTGGTGATCAGGGCGTCAATTACGCCGCCGGTACCTGGCACCATCCGTTGCTGGCGATGGACGAGGTCAGTGACTTCGTCGTCATCGACCGCAAAGGCGAGGGGCATAATTGCGATGTGTTCGAACTTGCCGAGCCCCTGCAGCTTCAGCTGGCCTGAATCGAGGGCCGTCGCCGTTTTTCATTTTTGTCCGGGCGCATGCGCATCGCGATCACCGCAGCGCCGCTAAGCTTCTCCTCGGTCGCCGCCAGGGCGCGAGAGCAACAGCCTCAGTCCCTGGAAGACCGGCAGCAGGGCCAGCGCAGCCGCCGCGCATGCCAGCCATTGCGAGGCTGGCAGGGTAGTGAAGCGGAATGCGCTGGCAATCGGCGGTATCGCCGTGACCAGCCATAGCGCCACCAGCGTGGCCGCGAGTACCCAGCCGGTGATGGCCGGCAGCCGCGTGAGCAGCCGGCCCCAGCCCCCCTCCGGCGAGCGTAGCGGCAGGATCAGCAACGCATTCGCGCACACCAGCAGGATGAAGGACGACGTCGCCGCCTCCGACGCTGCTGCCCCCTGCTGCAGCAGCAGCGCATAGGTCGCAAATGCCGCCCCCGTCGTCAGCAGGCCGCAGGCAATGGCCAGCAGCGTATTCATCGTTTGCAGCAGGGGCTCGCCGACCGGTCGCGGCGCTACCTGCATCAGCTGGCTGTCTTCCTCTTCGGCCTCGAACACCACCGAGCACGCGGGATCGATCACCAGTTCCAGGAAAGCGATGTGCAACGGTGCCAGCAAGAGTGGCAGGCCGAACACTACCGGCAGCAAGGCCAGCCCGGCGATCGGTATGTGCACGGCCAGTGTATAGACCATCGCCTGCCGCATATTGCGGAAGGTGCGGCGGCCCAACCGTATCGCTTCAACGATGGACGTGAAGTCATCCCTGAGCAGCACCAGCGATGCCGCTTCGCGAGCGACATCCGTGCCACGCTGGCCCATGGCAATGCCGATGTGCGCTGACTTCAGTGCCGGTGCGTCATTCACGCCATCGCCGGTCATCGCGACAACGGCCGATTGCGCCTTCAGTGCTTCGACCAGAGCCAGCTTTTGCCATGGCTTCACGCGTGCGAATACATTCACGCCGGCGACCGCGCGGCGCAGCGCGGCCTCGCTCATCGTTGCCAGTTGCGTGCCGGTCAGCACGTTGTCATGCGCAATGCCGGCTTCGCGCGCGATCGCGGTGGCTGTGCTGGCATGATCACCGGTGATCATCACCACGCGTATGCCAGCCTCGCGACACAGCGCGACGGCGGCCGGCACTTCCGGGCGCAACGGGTCGGCCAGGGCGATCAGGCCCAGCCATTCGAACCGGAATCCTGTCTGAGATGCCGGCCAGTCGACCGTCGCAGGATGGCTGGCAAGCGCAACACCGAGGATGCGCAGCCCGCGCGCCGCCAGTGTCTCCGCATCGGCGGCGACGCGCTCGCGCTCTGCATCGCTCAAGCGGCACAGCTGCGCAACGGCCTCCGGTGCGCCCTTGGCGGCAACGATGTCCGGCTCGTCATGGTCGCTGCGCCATACATGCGCCATCGCCAGTAATGCCGGTGACAGTTCGTATTCGCGAACGAGCCGCCGACCCTCATGGAGACCGCCGGCGGTGCTGATGCCGGCACGGGCGCCGAAGTCCATGATGGCCTTCTCCATGGGATCATGTGGCACGACTTCGCAGGCGAGCACGGCAGTCGATACCAGTCTTAGTACATCGTCGGGCATGAGGTCGGTGGCGGGCGCGTGGTCGGGGCCCTCGCCATCCCGGCGGATGGTGGCGGCATGATCATGCGCCATCGTGCGCAGCACGGCCACCTGCATCTGGTTTTGTGTCAGCGTGCCCGTCTTGTCGACACACAGCACCGAGGTCTGGCCCAGTGTCTCGATCGCCCCCAGCCTGCGCGTCAGTACCTGCAGCTTGCCGAGCCGGCGCGCGGCAAACGCAAAGAAGATGATCATGATGACCGGGAACTCTTGTGGCAGCAGCGACATCGCCAGCGCTATCCCGGCCAGCAGCGCCTGCGCCGGATCATGGCGCAGCCACCAGAATGTCGCCGCCAGACCCAGCGACAGCAGCAGACCTATTGCTGCGAAGCGCCGCGTCAGCTTTTCCATCTGCTGCCGCAGCGGTGACGCCTCGAGGTCCAGTTCGTCGAGCGAGGCGCCGATGCGTCCCATCTCGGTATGCCGGCCGGTCGCGCTGACCTGCGCCAGCCCCTGGCCGCTGACGGCCAGCGTGCCGGCATAGACGGTATCGCCGGCTGCTTTGGTCACGGGCAGTGATTCACCGGTCAGCATCGACTCATCGATGCTCAGTTCATGCGCCTCAAGCAGCAAGCCATCGGCCGCGATGCGGTCGCCCTCGGCGACGACCAGCCAATCCTCGCGCACCACGTCGCTGCCGGCTATGCGCAGCGGCGCGCCGTCGCGGATCACCCGCGCGCGCGGGCTGGACAGGTCGCGCAGCGCTTCCAGCGTATTATCAGTGCGGCGTTCCTGCGCGATCGTGATGCCCATGATCGCGAGCACGAAGCCGAGCAGTACCAGCGCCTCTGCGGCATCGCCCATCAGCAGGTAGACCAGCCCGGCAGCGATCAGCAGCAGGAACATGGGCTCGGTGCCGACCTCGACGACGATCGCGCGCAGCCGGCGCTGTTGCGACAGGCCGATGTCATTCGGCCCTTCGTCATGCAGCCGCTGCTGCGCGGTCGTAGAGTCCAGTCCTCCCGGGCCTGCCTTGTTGTCGCCGGGTGTGTTGTCGTCGCGGATCATGTCGTCAAATCTTCCTTTGCCGTTGGCGGGCCGGGGGCTTCCGCTTTCCGCTGCGGGAAGTCGGCCTGATCTTCACAAATTCTGGCATGATCAATGGCATCGACACCAGACAATGGGAGGCGGCGTGAAGCTGATGTTTCTTGGCGGTGCGGGTACGGTCACTGGCTCCAAATATCTGGTCGAACATCAAGGCGCGCGCATCCTGATCGATTGTGGCCTGTTCCAGGGCTACAAGAACTTGCGGCTGATGAACTGGCAGCCGCTTCCATTCGACCCGGCCACGCTCGACGCGGTCGTTCTCACGCATGCGCATCTCGATCACTCGGGTGCGCTGCCACTGCTGGTGCGCAATGGTTTCAAGGGCGCGATCCACGCTTCACCATCGACGATCGCATTGTGCGGATTGCTGTTGCCCGACAGCGGGCACCTGCAGGAGGAGGATGCGAATTTCGCCAACCGGCACAAGTCTTCGAAGCATGATCCGGCGTTGCCGCTGTACACCGAAGAAGATGCGCGCCATGCGTTGCACCATTTGCGACCACTGGAATTCGACCAGATGATCGATGTGGGCGGCCTGAAGCTTCGATTGCGTCCCGCCGGTCATATCCTCGGTGCCGCGTCGGTCGAGCTTCACAGCGCGAAGGGCAGTGTGCTCTTCTCAGGCGATATCGGCCGTCCGGATGATTTGCTGATGAAGCCGCCGGTGCCGATAGCGACCGCTGATACGCTGATTGTCGAATCCACCTATGGCGACCGCGCCCATAGTGATGAAGACAGTGCCATGCTGCTGGCCGACGTGATTGCGCGTACCGCTGCGCGTGGCGGCAAGGTCGTGATACCTGCATTCGCGGTGGGCCGTGCGCAGGCGCTGCTGTACCAGATCCATTTGCTCAAGCGCGCATCGCGCATCCCGGATCTGCCGGTCTTTCTCGACAGCCCGATGGCGATCGACTCGACCGATATCTACCGCAGGCACCGCAGCGAGCATCGCTTGTCGGAGCAGGACTGCAATGGCATGTCGCATGTCGCAAAGTTCTGCCGCACGGTCGAAGAGTCGCGCGCGCTGTCGGGGCTCGCTTACCCGGCCATCATCATCTCAGCCAGCGGCATGGCCACCGGCGGTCGCATCCTGCATCACTTGCGCAATTTCGGTCCGGACCACCGCGCCAGTATCGTGCTGGCCGGCTTCCAGGCCGGCGGTACGCGCGGCGCGCGGTTGGCCAACGGCGAGCGTGAGCTGCGCATCTTCGGCGAGGACGTGCGCATCAATGCCGAGGTCGTGTCGCTGCCGGGCATGTCCGCACATGCCGATGCGTCGCAGATCATCGCCTGGCTGAAAACTTTGGAGAAGCCGCCGCGCCAGGTGTATGTGACGCACGGTGAGCCGGCCGCCGCCGACGCGCTGCGCTGCCGCATCGAGCGCGAGCTGCACTGGCCCGCCAGCGTACCGATGCTGGGTGAATCGGTCACGCTACCGACGCTATGAACATACAAAGATTGAAATACTCCGCTGGCGCAAAATTGCTGGAAGGAATCTTTTCTGCTACGTTGAGGATCACTGACAGGATCGTTGGCCGGACCGCAAGGAGACGAAGTCGGCCGTTAGTGAAGAATCGCTATATCCATTAAAACCAATAGCCGATAGCGAGGCTCGACATGAGCAATACCGAGAGGAAGATGGCGGCCATCCTGGCGATGGACGTGGTGTCGTATTCCGAGAAGATGGGGCGCGACGAAGAGGGTACGTTGCGCCACCTGCGTGCCTGCCGCGAAATCATCGAGAACGTGGTGACCGAGAACCGGGGGCGCATCTTCAACACCGCCGGTGATGCGTTCATGATCGAGTTCTCGAGCGCTGTCTCCGCGATCTCGGCGGCGGTCGATATCCAGAAACTGATCAAGTCCCGCAATGACTCGCTGTCGCCCGAGGAGCAGATGCTGTTCCGCGTCGGCGTGAACGTCGGCGACATCATCATCGAGGGCAACAATCTCTATGGCGAAGGCGTGAACATTGCCGCTCGTCTCGAGAGCATCGCGCAGCCCGGCGGTATTTCGGTGTCGGACAAGGTGTATGCGGAAGTGCGGCGCAAGTTCAACTTTGCGTTCGAAGATCATGGGCCGCAATCGCTGAAGAACATCGAAGACCCGGTGCATGTGTACCAGTTGAACATTGCAGCGCCTGCGGGTGCGGGCGCACCGGCTGGTTCCAGAAGCGGCGCCGCTACGAAGGCCCGTGCTGCGTCCGGATCGATGATGCGCTGGGTGGCACTGGCTGCGGTGCTGCTGATCGTGGTGGCGGGGGGATTCTGGTTCTTCAAGGGGGGACTCAGGGGCGGTGCGCAACCGATGGCGGCCAATACCCTCGTTGTATTGCCTATTGATACCACCAGCCAGGATCCGTCCCAAAAGAACTTCGCGGCAGGTCTGACGCAAGACCTGGCCAACGGTCTCAGCGGCGTATCCAAGATGCTGAATGTGGTGCGCCTGTCAAAGCGTCCCGATGACCTCGCGGCGGCCGGTCCGATGACGGGTGCGCAATACCTGATCGATGGCAGTTTGCGCCAGTCGGGTGACAAGTTCAGGCTATCGATCAGCCTGATCAATACATCGAACATGTCGACGGTATGGAGCAAGGCTTACGACAAGCAACTGGCGGGCGGCGATATCTTTGCTACGCAAGACGAGATCGTCAACTCGGTGGTCAGCGAGATTGCCGGGCTCAGCAATTCTGCGATCTCCAAAGATATTGTCCAGAAGATCAAGACGCGCGGCACCGAAAATCTCAGTGCCTATGAATGCGTCAGCTTTGTGCGCGGCACATTCTATGTGAGCTTCCAGGCCGATGATTTTGCGAAGGGTATGGCCTGCCTGCAGCAGGCCGTGGCAGCCGATCCGAATTATGTCGATGCGCGGCTGGACCTGGCCTCGCTGCAGCGCTTCGGTTACTCCTTCGGCATACTCAAAGACCCGCAGGTGATTGTCGAGGGACTGTCGCACATCGACCATGCCATCAAGCTGGAGCCTGATCGCGCAACCCTTTATTCGATGAAAGGCGGCCTGCTGTTCATGCAAAAGAACTGGCCCGCGATGTTCAAGGCGCTGGACAAGGCCTATGAGCTCGCACCCAACAATGTGAACGTACTCAATGACATCGGGTATTCATCGCTATGGGGCGGCGACTGCACGGAGAAACAGTTCGTGGACTGGAAGGCGCCAAAGGATACGTATGTTTCCGGCGGGTGCCAGTGGCAAAAGGGCTTCGAATTGCTGAAACGGGCCCATGATCTGGACAAGGGCAATGCGGTGCCGGGCAAGCACTACGGCCTGACCTCGGCTTACATCGCATGGGGGCAGTACGACATGGCGTTGAAGCATATTCAGCTGGTGCCTTCACCGGGTTTCCTGTGGTTCGAAATCTATTCCGGATTCATCGCAGACAAGATGGGCGACAAGGCCACTGCTGGCAAGCACTTCGACATGGTCAAGAAGGTCGTTGGTTCGAGCAAGATGGCGGCGCTGGAGGCGCAGTTCGAATTCTGGAACGGCAGGAAGTGGTGGAATATTTATGAGCCGATGTTCTCCGCTTACGGTTTCAATTGACCGACGCGAGTATCGCCTGGTCCTGCAGGCGCAGTATCAACGCTTGACCGTCATCGGAAAGTCCGCCAGCAGCTTGTTGCACAACGCTTCCTTGCCCATCTTCGACGACAGCCCGTCAAAGGTGGACGCCCCCTTGCCGAACAAATCCTTCCATTTCTGCTGCCCTTTCTTTTCTCCGCAGACTTGCGACTGCTGCTGGAACCTGAACGCGTAGTACCCGAACGGACAGGCTTGCCTGGCTTTGCTCAGCAGCCCATCCATCTTGATCACATCCTCGCATTCGTCGGCCATGGCCAGGGAAGGCGACAGCATCGCGCCGGCCATTGCGAGCAGGACCCACTTGCGGTGAGTCGACAGGGTTGTCATGAACATGGCGATTCATTCATCAAAAGATAGTCATCCTGGCCACAGGCGAGCCCGGCCGCCCGGAATGCTACCTTTTTTTCGGCTTGTCGGATCAGCACCGAAACTGGACCGGATTTCCGGCCCTGATTGCCACATGGTGGTGCGCGGTGTGCGTACAGGATAGATGGCAGCCGCGAAGTGCTGCCTTCGGGTAGCGACTTCCGCTCCATCCATCCACGAGGCCCGTCCGATACCGCCATGCGCACCAATCTCCCTGTTACGACGACTGAGCTCGAGCTCAGCACCGAGAAGTCAATTGTTTCCAAGACCGACCTCAAAGGTCGTATCACCTATATCAATCCGTACTTCATCGAGGTCAGTGGCTTCACCGAAGAAGAGCTGATGGGCGCGCCGCACAACCTCGTGCGTCATCCCGACATGCCGCCCGAGGCCTTCGATGATCTGTGGCGCTCACTAAAGGCCGGCCTGCCGTGGACCGGCATGGTGAAGAACCGCTGCAAGAACGGCGATTATTACTGGGTGGTGGCGAACGTGACGCCCATTATCGAGCGCGGCCAGCCGGTGGGCTATATGTCGGTGCGCAGCAAGCCATCGCGCGAGCAGGTCGCTGCGACCGAAGCCATCTACCGCAAGTTCAGGGAAGGCCAGGCGCGCGGGCTCGCCATCCGCAATGGTGCCGTGGTTCGTACCGGGCTGGCAGCACGATGGGCAGCGGTGCGCGACATGCGGCTTGCGCTGCGCATCGGCCTCGGTTTTGGTCTGCCGGCCTTGCTGGTGGCCGCGATGGCAGCAGTGACCATCGTCGAAGGAGTATCAGGTGCGATGCTGGGTATGGAGCTGGCGTCGCTGGCACTGTTGCTCGCGGCATGGCTCGCCTTGCACAAGGCGGTCGTGTCGCCGTTGCAGTTGGCGACGCAGGTCGCGCGCGCGATCGCCGGTGGCGACCTGACGCAGCAGGTCAAGGTTGATCGCGGCGACGATACCGGACAATTACTGCAAGCCCTGCAGCAGATGAGTGCCAACCTTGTCGCCGTGGTCGGTGATGTTCGCGCCAATGTCGAAGCCATCCATATCGGCAGTCGCGAAATCGCGCAGGGCAACATGGACCTGTCCGGACGCACCGAGGCACAGGCATCCAGTCTGGAAGAGACCGCGGCCAGCATGGAGCAGTTCGCGTCGACCGTGAAGCAGAATGCCGACAATGCACAGCAAGGTAATCGCCTGGCGCATTCGGCGTCGGATGTCGCGCGCAAGGGTGGCGATGCTGTTTCAGAAGTGGGTTCGACGATGGAAGGCATCAGCGAATCGGCGAAGAAGATTGCGGAGATCATCAGCCTGATCGATGGCATCGCGTTCCAGACCAATATCCTGGCGCTGAACGCAGCGGTCGAGGCCGCACGCGCCGGCGAACAGGGGCGAGGCTTCGCCGTCGTCGCCAGCGAGGTGCGCAGCCTCGCGCAGCGCAGCGCGGGCGCAGCGCGCGAGATCCGCCAGCTGATTCATGACTCGGTGCAGAAGGTGGACGCCGGTGGCAGGCTGGTCGCCCATGCGACCGATACGATGCAGGACATCGTGCAGTCCGTGCGCCACGTGACTGACTTGATGTCGGAGATCAGCGCCGCCAGCCATGAGCAAAGCCAGGGGATCGACCAGGTGAATCAGGCAGTCGCGCAAATGGACCAGGTGACCCAGCAGAACGCCGCGCTGGTCGAGCAGGCCGCAGCAGCGGCGGCCAGTCTCGAAGATCAGGCGGCGCGCCTCGCGCAGTCGGTGTCGGTGTTCAAGCTGCGCTGAACGCAGGTACGAGCCCCGATGCAAGCGTCAGTCACGCCACTTTGCGTGACGTCGTCTTGTTCAGGGACGTTTTTCTTTCGGCTCGCGGCCCTTGGTGGCCTCTGTCGGCGGAGCGCGAAATGGCAGCGTATGGCCGAACTGGTCCTTGCAGTTCTTGGCCATCATGCCGAACTGGCGATCACTTTCCGAGTTGCGCGACGCGAGCAGCATGCAGTCGTCGTAGGTCTTGGGACCCGAGTCGCAGGCTGCCAGAGTCCAGCACAGCAGCAAGGCGATGCCCGATGGAATGACAGGGCGGGTATGGTTCATGGTTCAAACATCCGTGTTTCCTTGGCTGGCAAGGTTGCCAAAGCCAACATGAATCTTACTACTTAAGAACATTTCCGGTGCGCTGCTTCATCCCCTGGCGCAAGTATTTTATCCACAAAAAGCTTGGACAAGTCTGTGGATGACTTCGTAATTTCCCATGTAAAGCCTTGATTTTTCTGTGAAATGACACCTTGAGGCAAATCAGGGCAGGCGCGGGCCTTGATGCTGGAAAAATGGCGTGTTGACAAGAAATCCTCCGATGCGGCACACTCTGAACGCAAATGCGAACAATTCGCATTAAAAAATAAAGGTCGGCAGCAACCGGCCTATGACATCGGAGAATCAGCATGGAACACGGACAGGCGCCGCGCCGCGCCCCGCCCTTGCATCGTCGCATCGCCGTGGTGGCGACGGCCTTGTGTACCGGCCTCGGCGGCCCCGCACTGGCGGAAGTCGAAACTCGCAACGACGCCGAAGCACGTGCCGAGGGCGAGGACCGCAGCCTGCCGCGCGTCGATGTGGTGGGCAATGCCGACGGCGCAAGCCGCGCGCCCGGGTCGGCGGCGGTGATTGATGCTCGCACGCTCGAGGAAAGTCGTGTGTTCAACGTCAATGAAGCCTTGCGCAAGGTGCCGGGCGTGCATGTGCGTGACGAGGAGGGCGTGGGCCTGCGCCCGAACATCGGCATGCGCGGGATGAACCCGACACGTTCGACCAAGACCCTGCTGCTGGAAGATGGTCTGCCCCTGTCGTTCGCACCGTATGGCGACAATGCCAGCTACTACCACCCGCCGATCGATCGCTATGAATCGATCGAGGTCAGCAAGGGCAGCCAGGTACTACGTTTTGGTCCGCAGACAGCAGGCGGCGTCATCAACTACCTCACGCCTGAACCGCAGCGTGAACCCGGTGGCTTCATCGGCCTGGCCGGGGGCACGCGCGGCTACCTGAACGGTCACGTGATGGTGACCGGTAATGGTGCCATCGCCGACATCTATCACAAGCAGTCAGACGGTGCGCGCGACAACACGCACAGCCGTCTCGACGACCTGAATTTCAAATGGGCCGGCCAGCTCAATGACGATCACAAGCTGGTGCTGCGCGCGACACATTTCCGCGAGTATTCTCAGCTGACGTACTCCGGGCTGACTCAGGCCGAGTTCACCAGACTTGGCCCGCGCTACAACCCGTTCAAGAACGACTTCTTCGATGCCAACCGAACTGGGTTGTCGGCTACTCACGAGTGGCGACTGGATGCGGATAGCAAGCTGCTGACCAGCGTCTACGGTGCTTACTTTGATCGCGACTGGTGGCGACAAGCCTCTGACACTGGAACGTCGTCCGGTGCATTGAATTGCCAAGGCCAAGCGGGGCAGTCGCGACTCAGTGGCACGGCGCTGACGGATACGCAGCTGGACGCATGCAAGGTAGAAGGCCGGCTGCGTGCCTATACCACCGCTGGCATTGATTCTCGGTTGCAAACGCGCCACCGGGCATTCGGCATCGACAATGCCCTGGAAGTCGGGATGAAATTCCACCACGAGGTGCAGCGGCGCCGTCAGGAAAACTACACGTCCTATGTCAATTATCTTGCCGGTAATGGCATGAGTGTCGGCGAGGACCAGAAGCGGCACACTCAGGCAACATCCGGTTTTGTCAGCAATCGTTTCGACATCAACGACAAGTTGGCGATTACGCCAATCGCACGCGTCGAAATGATTCGCCATGAGCGGACCAACTATGTGAATGGAAGCCGGGGGCGTGAAAATTTCGTGGAATTCATTCCCGGTATTGGTGCCACCTACCAGTTGAGCGGTTCGTCGCTGCTCTATGGTGGCGTGCACCGTGGATTCAGTCCGCCACGTGTCGAGGATGCGATCAACACCAGCGGTGGCGCCATTGACTTGAGCGCGGAAAAAAGCATCAACGCTGAACTGGGCATCCGAAGCCAGGCGTCGAAAGACCTGTTCATTGATGCAGCCTTGTTCCAGAATGATTTCAGCAATCTTGTCCAGGTCGGCAGCATCGCCGGCGGCAGCACGACTTACTCCGAGGGAAAGGCCTTGTTCCGTGGTGTCGAAATGGCCGGACAGGTCGATAAGTTGACCGAGGCCGTGGAGGGCAATGTCTTCCTCCGCTTTGCCTGGACATATCTGCCGACTGCACAGCAGCGTTCTACTTTCATGAACCCGACCAGTACAACGCCGGTGGTAAACCAAATTGGCAAGCGCCTGCCCTATGCGCCCGAGCATTTGTTGACGCTTAGCCTGGGCTACCGCGCACCAGCCAACTGGAATACGCGCCTCGAGTATGTGTATGTGGGCGAGCAATACACCGATTTCGCCAACACTGCAAACGCCGACCCGGCCGGCAATGGGCAGTCCGGCCTGATCGATGCCTATGGGATCTGGAACGCAGTGCTCAACTACCCGGTGGGCAAGGCAACGCTTTTCATCGCCGGCAAGAACCTGCGCGACAAGACCTACATTGTCGACCGCACCCGCGGCATCCAGGTCGGTATGCCGCGCACCTTCCAGGCGGGATTGAAATATGCGTTCTGATGGCGCGGCGCTTTAGCCACGCAGTACGTTAACGACGCCCGGCGCTGACGGGCAGGGTGAAGGCTGATGCGTATTCCGGCGAGCTGAAGAAAGCATCGCCGGCAGCGCGTGCCAGCAGCATGTCGGTGGCGTCGACGCCCCAGAAGCTGTCGTTGCCAACCACGCCCGTCGGCACGCCGAACACACCGGCCGCAATCGCGCGTTCGCCATTGGCTTTCAGCTCGGCCTTGACGCTATCCGCCGCAAGCTGCGCCGGCGTTGCACCAAGTTCATCGAGCAGGCGCTGCCAGTCGTCGGCCGAGTCCGGCAGAAGGCCATCGCGCCAGACATAGGCAAACAGGCGGTCGATGACCTCGGCTGTATTGCCAAGTGCAAGCGATAAGCGCAGCAGTGGCAGCGGATTGAACGGATGGCCTGCCGGCAAGCGCATCGTGATGCCATGGCGGCGTGCGATCCACAGGCAATGGGCGTAGGTCCAGCCGCGCTTGGGCGCAATCTCGACCGGCCCCTTGTTGTCCCAGTGTGCGAGCAGGCCCGCGAACAGCACAGGCACGGGTCGCAGCGCCAGTGATGGCGCCTCTTGCCTGAGGCGGTGCCACTGCAGGTAGGCGAACGGCGAGATGTAATCGAAGTACCAGTCGACCAGCGGCGTGTCGTTGTTGTTCATGGGCAGATCCGTCGTGGCGCGCTGGCGCCGGTGTATCAGCGTGCTTCGGGTGGCAGGCAATAGGTAGGCATGTCACAGTCAGTGCAATTGCACTGGTTGCGCACGAAGGCCATGCATTTGCCCGGGCCGCGCGTCTCGATCATGCCCGCCGTGATCGGGTTGCTCGGGTTCTGGCACTCGGCAACGAGCCTGGCTTCGAGTTCGCTCTTCTGCGCGGCCGTCAGCTTGCCGCTGCGCATCGCATGCACGAATTCCATGCGTCCGCCATTCTCGATGGCCATCGGCGGCCGGTCGTCGATGGCGAGCGTCGCGACCGACACGGCCAGCAGCGCGACCGCCAGCAACGAAGAGACCCATCGCTTCATGGCGGCTTACTCGAGCATGTCGGCCCAGATCGTGCGGGCCCAGGTATTGGCATAGGAACCCTCGAGCTCGGTCGGTCCGGTCGATAAGCCACCGGAACCTTGCACGACCTTGAAGGTGCGCTCGGTCGCGACATATTCGTGCACACTGGCCACGTGCACGACGTTCTTGTCGTCGACGAAGCTATAGCAGGTATTGGTCAGCATCGGCTGCGGGTTCGGGTCGAAGCCTGACAGCTGCGCAACGATGGCCGCCGCTGCGACCTTCGCATGGTTGTTGGCCATATGGCCGCTCTTGGGCATCAGCTGCGCCACCTGTATGGAGTCGCCGATTACGAACACATCTTTCGCGACCGCGGATTCGAAGGTCTGATAATTGACGCCACACCAGCGGTTGTTGGCCATGTTCACCAGTCCGGTCTGCTGCGCGATCTTGCCGGCGCGCATGGCGGGCAGCGCATTGATCAAGTCAGCCTTCACATCGCCCTGCACATCGAACTTGATGAGGCCCTCTTTCGGCGATACCGCGATGGCCTTGTGCTGGTTGCGGTATTCGATGATGCCGGCGTACTGATCGGCCCAGGCCTTCTTGAACAGGCCGGCCTTGGACACCACGTCCTGGTTCGCATCCAGCACCAGCACCTTGCTCTTCGGCTTGAAGTTCTTGAAGTACCAGGCGACCTGGCAGGCGCGCTCGTACGGGCCGGGCGGGCAGCGGAAAGGGGCTTCCGGGATCGTGATCGCATACACGCCGCCGTCAGGCATGGCTTCGAGCTGCTTGCGCAGTGCGACGGTTTCGGCACCGGCCTTCCAGGCTTGCAGCACGCTGCCGTCGGCATGCGCCTGTTCCAGGCCTTCGATGCTGGCGAAATTGAGATCGATGCCGGGCGATAGCACCAGCTTGTCGTAACTGAGCGAGCTGCCACCGGCCAGCTGCACCGTGCGTGCCGTGATGTCGATGCTGGCGGCCAGGTCATGCACGACGCTGATACCGTAGTTGCGTGTCAGGTTCGAATAAGGCCGGCTGATCTCGGCCAGCTTGCGACTGCCGCCCACCACCAGGTTCGACAGCGGGCAGGAGATGAATTCCTTGTCCGGTTCGACCAGGGTCACATCAATCGCCTTGTCCGACAGCAGGCGGATATATTTCGCGGCCGTCGCGCCGCCGTAGCCGCCGCCGATCACGACCACTTTCGCGCCGCGCATCGCATGCGCCGATACGCCGGTGCCCAGCAGCGCAAGTGCTGCGCCAGCCTGCAGGAAGCTTCTGCGGTCCATGTTCATCCTCTCATTTCTGGCTGGCGAAGTAATCCGCCAGCTGCCTGACCTGTTCGTCGTTATAGCCCTTGGCGATCTGGTGCATGATCGTCGCCTTGCGTTCGCCGCTCTTGAAGGCCTTCATCTGATCGACGATGTAGTCCGCCTTCAGTCCGGCCAGTCCCGGCACGCTCGCTTCCTTCTGTGCCTTGCCATTGGTGCCGTGGCAGTTGGCGCAGGTGGCGGCGAGGCTCTTCACATACAGCGCCTGCGCATCGGCGGCACGCACCGGTGACGATGCCAGCATCAGCGTCGCAGCGAGCGCGCCAGTTGCGCACATCGCCAGCGACAAGGTGAAGCGAAGACGGCCGGTATCGGCCAAGGGCGCGGTGGGCACGGCGCGCAGGGAGGTGTGTCTCATTTGCTGTCTCCTGCAGCGCGTGCTGCAAGCGGTTTGTCCGGATGGCTTGTCGTGGTGCTTGTCGTGGTTATGGGCAGGCGGGAGCATCGTTGCAGCGCTCCTTTCCGCGTGGTCGATTGTACTCGCAAAAATTTGCGCTGATATACTCCATCGAGCGCAATATCGCCTGACTTGACCAGCGCTCAGGCGACACGGAGACCCCCACCACAATGAAGAAGACGCTTGCCCTGCTTGCCTTCGCCCTGATCGCGACCCAGGCACATGCGGATTGGACCCGCACAGACTTCAGTTCCGACAAAGTCGCTGTTTACTACGATCGCGACTCGCACAAGGCGGCCGGCGTCGGCATTTTCCAGATGTGGCACCTGTATGACTTCGTATCGGCGCAGGATTACAGCGGCAAGCCCTATTTGTCATACAAGGGGCAGGATGAATACGACTGCGATCGCGGCGTCCGCCGCGACATCATGACCCTCTATCACAAGGATGGCATGGGCAACAGCCAGATGGTGCAGGCGGAGTACAAGCCGGGCCCTTGGACCAAGCCCGAAGCCGGCAGCGCACAGGAATCCCTGCTGCGCATCGCCTGCGGCAAGTAAGGACACGACCGGGACGACGCCATGAGCAAGCCGCGCTTCGGCCGACTGTTGCCAGCGCCGGAGAACTATGTTCCGGATGCGCTGGCGGAAGCCATTGCCAGCAAAGGGCTCGACGCCACGCGGCGTGACTTCCTGCGCAAGAGCTTCGTCAGCGCGAGCGCCGCGCTGGCCGCGGGAAGTGCGCTCGCGCTCGACCACCCGATGCCCGACGGGGACATGGCGATCCTGCAGCCACAGCCGTCTGCGACCAGCCTCGGCAACCCCGTGGTGCATGCGCCTTATGGCGCGCCGTCAAAACATGAGGGCAACCTGCAGCGCCGCGAATCGCCGGGGCTCACGCGCCGCCGCGAGAGCAGCATCTCATTCACGCCCTTGCAGGGACTGTTCGGCATCATCACGCCCCGCGGCCTGCATTTCGAGCGCCACCATGCGGGCTGGCATGACCTCGATCCCGCATCCCATCGTCTGATGGTCAATGGACTGGTGTCCTCGCCCAAGGTCTACACGATGGCCGACCTGCTGCGCCTGCCGTCGGTATCGCGCATGCATTTCATTGAATGCGGCGCCAACACCGCGATGGACTGGGGCAGCCCGGCCGTACCATCGGTGCAGTACACGCATGGCATGCTGTCCTGCTGCGAGTTCACCGGCGTGCCGCTGTCGCTGCTGCTGGAAGACTGTGGCATCGACAAGGCGAAAGCCAAGTTCGTGCTGGCCGAAGGCGCCGATGGTGCCAGCCTGACGCGCTCGATCCCGATCGCGCGCGCGCTGGACGACGCGATCGTCGCCTGGGGCATGAATGGCGAGATGCTGCGTCCCGAGAACGGTTACCCGTTGCGGCTGGTGGTGCCGGGCGCGCAGGGTGTGTGCTGGGTCAAATGGCTGCGCCGGCTCGAAGTCGGCGACGCGCCGTTCGCGACGCGCGAGGAATCGACGCAATACCTCGACTTCATGCCCGACGGCCTGCACCGTCAGTACGCGCTGATCCAGGAATGCAAGTCGGTGATCACGACACCGTCCGGCGGCCAGCGCCTGCTCGACAAAGGATTCTTCAATATCAGTGGCCTGGCCTGGTCGGGCCGCGGTGCGATCAGACGCGTCGACGTGTCCGTCGATGGCGGTCGCAACTGGAAGACTGCACGACTGGAATCGCCGGTGCTGCCGAAATGCCTGACCCGCTTCAACATCGATTGGGACTGGGATGGCAAGCCTTGCATCCTGCAATCACGCGCGATCGACGACACCGGTTATGTGCAGCCCAAGATCGGTGAGCTGCGCGGCGTGCGCGGTACGCGCTCCGTGTATCACAACAATGCGATCCAATCCTGGCGCGTGGAGAAAAGCGGGGAGGTCGTGAATGTCCAGATCTCGTGAGCGCAGCCTGCGCGGTTTGCTACCGTCCTTGTTGTCATTTTTGTTGATGGTATCGCTGCTGGCATGGGCCTGTGTGCCCGCCCACGCTGCCGACCGCTATGCCGGGGTCGGTCGCAAGGCCACACCGTCCGAGATCGCTGCATGGGACATTGACGTGCGCCCGGACTTTGCCGGTCTGCCAGCCGGCTCGGGTTCGGTCGCACAGGGCGAGAAGTTGTGGGAATCAAAATGCGCCAGCTGCCATGGCGCCTTCGGTGAGTCGCCGGCGGTATTCCCGCCGCTGATCGGTGGCACCACCAAGGCCGACATCGAGCGCGGCCGCGTCACCGGTCTGACCGCCATCACCGAGAATGCGAAGACCACCTTCATGAAGGTGGCGAATGTATCGACGCTGTGGGATTACATCCGGCGCGCGATGCCCTTCGACAAACCGAAGAGCCTGAGCGTGGACGAGGTCTACGCAGCCACGGCTTACCTGCTGCACCTGGCCGATATCGTGCCGCGCGATTTCACGCTGAACGAAAAGACCATCGTGCAGGCGCAGGCGCGCATGCCGAACCGCGATGGCATGTCGACTAACCACGGCATGTTCGATGTTAATGGCAAGCCCGACGTCAACAGCGAAGCCTGCATGAGCAACTGCCGTGTCAATGAGGGCTCGCTGGTGGTGCTGCCACCCGCGGTCAACGGCCTGAACGGCAATCTTGCGGATCAGAACCGTAACTGGGGGCCGCTGCGCGGCGTCGATACCCGCCGTCTGAAATAGGCGTGGCGCCTGTCGGCTTGTCTCGTCACGGCGGCGCAGTCGATGCTTGCCCGAAAACGATGGCACAATGCGCACCGATGCTGCAGCAGGCTTCGCCATGCCAGCAAGATCACCCACCATCCTGAACGGCGAGAAGCGGAGACCTACCTTGGACCAGAACCGGCGTGACCTGATGCGCGTGGCTTCAGCCTTCGCGATCGCCCTGGGCTCGGGCCTGATCAAGCCGTCGGATGTGTTCGCCGAGGGCGCATGGGGCAGCGACTGGAATGGCGCCGTCTATACGGCCAAGAGTCTCGAGGCCTTCGTGATCGCGATGAGCGGCGACACGACCACGCCGAATACCTCGCGCACTGTGGTCGACCGCGGCAATGCGCCCAATCTGCGACGTGCAAAAGACAATGAGCTTCTGCTCGACGCGCCGGAGCTCGCAGAGAACGGCACCAATGTGCCTGTCACCATCCGTTGCAACCTGCCCGACACGGATTTCATCGCACTGATCGCCGATCACAATCCGATGCCGGTCTGCGTGGGCTTCAATGTGCTGCCCGATAACGATAGCGAATTCTCGGTGCGCATCAAGGTCGCCGAGACCTCGACGCTGGTGGCCGCCGCGCGTGCCGGCGGCAAATGGGTGTTCACGTTGCGTGACATTACCGTGATGATCGGAGGGTGCCTGGGATGACGACGACGGCCGAACCGATGCGCGTGCGCGCCGTGATGAACGGCGAGTGGGTCGAAGTGAAGATCCTGATGAAGCACCGAATGCTGTCGCGCCTGACCTGGGATACGGGCGGGCACCTGGTGCTGCCGCACTACATACAGACGGTCCGTGGCGACTGCAACGGCAAGCCAGTGCTGCATGTGCACTTCGGCATGTCGGTGTCGCGCGATCCGTATTTTTCTTTCCGCTTCAAGGGCGGCAAGCCGGGCGACAAGATCACCATCACCTGGGTCGACACTGAAAAAGTCACCCGCACCGACGACACCCTGATCACCTGATCTCTGCACCGAACGATCCTGCATGAGTATTAAAAACTCACTGCACGAGCGTTCTATTTCGCGGCATCGCAGCAAATAAACACCCCTCGAGCGCTATTTATGCCGCCTGTTTTAGGTCGCGTAAAACTGCGGCTTTCGTTCATCGGAATGCCTGCAAAATAATTCGTTTTCCATCACTGTAAAGATGGTTTTCTTACGAAAAGCTTATGTACAATCATTTCGCTGATCGATAACTCGGCACAAGCGAGAGCATGATCAAAGCAAGGATGCATTGTTTTTCCGGCAGTGCAATTCTGATTTATAACAATGGGAGACATCATGAAGATGACGAGCAAGGTACTGGGCCTGGCCCTGGCTACCGCGCTGGGCGCCGCTGTTTCGGCACCTGCAATGGCAATGGGTCCGTCGGCTGCGGACTTGATCAATGACACCAAGACCCCCGGTGACATCACTACCTACGGCATGGGCTACGGCCAGCAGCGTTTCTCTAAGCTGACCCAGATCAACCGTTCGAACGTCAAGAAGCTTGCTCCGGTCTGGAGTCTGAGCCTGGACTCGAACCAGCCGCAATCGCAGCAGCCGCTGCTGATCGACGGCGTCATGTACCTGCCGACCGTGAACGCGACCCTCGCTGTGGACGCGCTGACCGGCAAGCAGATTTGGAAGACCCCGCTCGACCTGCCGGAAGATGTGTATAACGCAGTTTGCTGCGGCAACCACAACCGTGGCGTCGCTGCGCTGGATGGCGTGATCTATCGCACCGTGATCGATGCATCGATCATCGCGCTCGACATGAAGACCGGCAAGCAACTGTGGAAGACCATGGTTGAAGACTACAAGCAAGGCTATTCGCTGACCGTTGCTCCGGTCATCGCCAATGGCGTGCTGATCACCGGTATCTCGGGTGGCGAATACGGCATCCGCGGCTTCATCGATGGTTACGACCTGAAGACCGGCAAACAACTCTGGCGCCGTTTCACCACCGCAGCTCCGGGCGAGCCGGGTGGCGATACCTGGCCTGGCGACACCTACAAGCGTGGCGGCGGCTCGACCTGGATCACCGGTTCGTATGACCCGGAACTGGACCTGGTCTACTGGGGCACCGGCAACGGCGGTCCGTGGAACCCGGCCTTCCGTGGCGGCGCAGCAATGGACAACAAGTACATTGCTTCCGTGCTGGCTATCCGTCCGAAGACGGGTGACCTCGTTTGGCACTATCAGTGGTCGCCGAACGATGCGTACGACTATGACGGCGTGAACGAAAACGTTCTCGGCGAAATGAAAGTCGACGGCAAGATGCGCAAGGTGCTGATGCACGCTGACCGTAACGGCTTCCTGTATGTCGTTGACCGCACCAACGGCCAGCTGATCGCAGCGAACAAGTTCGTGTCGCGCGTTGACTGGGCCAAGGGCATCGACATCAAGACCGGCCGTCCGATCGACTCCGAGATGACCGCACGTCATCGTAAGTCGCTGGTGATGGAAAAGGCTGACGAAGTCTGGCCGTCGGCACTGGGTGGCAAGAACTGGAGCCCGGTGGCTTACAACCCGGAGACCAACACCATCTTCGCCAACACCCTGAACTTCGGCATGCAGTATCGCCTGGTGGAGCAAGAGTGGAAGCGTGGCCAGTTCTATATCGGCATGGACTTCACCGGCTTCGTGTATGACTCGAAGCAGCCGCGCGGCTACCTGAAGGCGCTCGATCCGCTGACCGCCAAAGAGAAGTGGAGCGTTCCGCTGTCGATCCCGTACTTCGCGGGCGTGATGGCAACCAAGGGCGGCCTGGTGTTCACCGGCTCCATGACCGGCGAGTTCATCGCTTACGACGACCAGACCGGCAAGAAGCTGTGGCAGTTCCAGACCGGTTCGGGCATCGTCTCGATGCCGATCACCTGGGAAAAGAACGGCAAGCAGTACGTGACCGTGGCTTCGGGCACCGGTGGCGCCTACGCACTGTACTCGGGCGACGAGCGCCTGAAGAACGTGCCGACCGGCTCTTCGCTGTGGACGTTCGCTCTGCCGAACTAAGCAGGAACTTGCAGTGACCAGACAGGCATTGGCGACTTGTGCGCCAATGCCTGTTTTTTCATCAGCGCCCCTTTAATTTTTTATTTGAGCTTTAGGTAATTTCATGAAGACCCGTAACACCTCCGTCGTTTCCTCCATCCTGGTTTCCCTGCTGGCTGCTGTTTCCTTTGCACTGCCCGCCCATGCTGACGAAGCTGCCGCTGCAGCCCCGGCTGGCGAGCGTCCGGCCGAGTTCACGCCTGAGCGCATCGAGAAGGGCAAGCAGATGTACAAGCAGCTGTGCCTGCGCTGCCATGGCCCGGAAATGGTCGCGGGTAACAATGCTTTCGACCTGCGTACCTTCCCGCTGGACGACCGTGCCCGCTTCTTCAACTCCGTCACCAACGGCAAGCGCGCAATGCCGCCGTGGAAGGGCATCCTGACTGAAGAAGAAATCGGCATCGTCTGGGCTTACGTCGGTACTCGGGGCGGCAAGCTGTGAAATCGATGAATCTGAACAAGCTGGCGCTGGCATCCATACTGGCGATAGCGTCCAGCCTTGCAACGGCCGCCGATGGTGCCGCCGATGCCAACACCCTGAGCGTTTGCCTGAACAAGGACAACGCACCGTTCTCGCAAAAGAAGGATGGCAAGGAAAGCGGCTATGACCTGATGGTCGCGCAAGCCGTCGCAAAGCAACTTGGCAAGCCGCTCGAGATCAAGTGGTACGAAAAGGAGCGTCGCAGTCGCGGTCCGGTATCGGTCAAGGCCAGCGTGCTGATCAATGCCGGCGTTTGCCAGCTGATCGGTGGCTATCCGCTGCTGCAATCGTCGCTCGATCGTCCGGGCGGTGGAGAATCCGCCACGCTGCCGCCGGTCGATGGCATCCCTGCCGAGAATCGCAAGCAGTCCATCAAGGGCACGCAGCTGTTCCCGAGCCAGCCGTATCATTTCGCAGGTGTGACACCCGTGCTTGGCACGCGCGTGACGCAGAAGCTTGAATCACTGGACGATCTGAAGCCCTACAAGATCGGCAATCGTCCCGCTGCCATCGGCGACCTGATCGCGATGGCGTACAAGCAGGGCCTGCTGATGAAGAACGTGATGCACGTTGACATACAGTCCGAGCCGCTCGATGCTTTGTCCAAGGGCGAGTTCGATGTCACCATCATCGAGGCGCACAAGTTCGACAGCTATCGCGTCGAGAACCCGCAGACTGCATTGCGCGCATCGGGCCTGGTGCTGCCGGTCGGCTTCAACCTCGGTTTCGTGACGACGGAAGAACATGCCGACTTGCTGAAAGCCGTCAGTGCGGCAGTCGATACATTGGTGAAGTCTGGCGAGATCGAAAAAACAGCACGTGCTGCAGGCATCACTTATATCGCGCCGCAACAACCGGCGGTGCACAGCGGGCTGGGGCTGGAAAAGATAGCGCAGTAAAAAAATTGCTCCAGCCTGTAGCAATTACTTGTGTGAGTTGTAATGAAATCTGAAAGTTTCGTCTTCAAATTTCATCTGATGGAAACGCTCGGATGATACTTTCAAAGATCACTAAATGTCAGTTGGCAAGTCTGTTTGTGATGCACAAACGCTATCCATATTCGCTTTCTTGATTTTGCGAAATAAGGATGTTATATAGTCACACGGAAGAAAATTTGGCCTGAAAACACAAGGGTTTTCAGGCTTTCACGACCAAAGCGGGAGTACAAAACGTGACCTGACACTTGCCGCAAGAGCGGGCGCAGGGACACAGGCGATCCGGCATCGCACGCTGCCGGATCGGCAACAAAAACTAATGAGTAATCATTGGCTCAATTGCAGTGAAACCAAGAAAGAGGAGAGTAAAACCATGGCAATCAGTTTCAATCTGAACGGCTCGGCGGTGAACGTCTCGGCCGAGCCGGACACCCCCCTGCTGTGGGTGATTCGTGATGAAGTCGGTCTGACCGGCACCAAGTTCGGCTGCGGCGCAGCGCTGTGCGGTGCCTGCACCGTGCACCTGAACGGCTCGCCTATCCGCTCCTGCCAGACCCCGGTCTCGGCAGTCGCAGGCAAGAACGTCGCGACTGTTGAATCGCTCTCCGCTGACAACTCGCATCCGCTGCAGAAGGCCTGGATCAAGCACCAGGTACCGCAGTGCGGCTACTGCCAGTCCGGCCAGCTGATGAGCGCATCTGCTCTGCTGGCAAAGAACAGGAACCCGAGCGATGCAGACATCGACGCAGCGATGAGCGGCAACCTGTGCCGTTGCGGTACTTACAACCGCATCCGCGCAGCAATCAAGGACGCCGCTGCAGAAATGCGCAAAGCTTAAGGTAGAGGAGACAATACAAATGACAACCAATCGTCGTGAATTTCTGAAGTCGACCGCGATGGGCACCGGCGCTGCCGTGCTCGGCATGTATCTGCCGGGCCTGGGTGGCGAAGAGGCGAAAGCTGCCGGTTCCGTGCACACCCCGAACGCATGGGTGCACATCGCTGACGACAACACCATCACCCTGATCTCCTACATGTCGGAGATGGGCCAGGGCGTTTACACTTCGCTGCCGATGCTGATCGCCGAAGAACTGAGCGTCGACATCTCCAAAGTCAAAGTCGCGATGGCTCCGGCCAACCCGGCCTACATCAACGGCCTGCTGGGCGCGCAGATCACCGGTGGCTCGACCGCCATCCGTGACGCATGGGAAAAGCTGCGTATCGGCGGCGCGCAAGTGCGCACCATGCTGGTCCAGGCTGCTGCCAACAAGTGGGGCGTTGACGCGTCGACCCTGACCGCCGAGAACGGCGTTGTGTCGGGCGGCGGCAAGTCGGCCACCTACGGCGAACTGGCTGCTGCTGCAGCGTCGGTGCCGGTACCGAAAGAAGTCAAGCTGAAGGATCCGTCGGAGTTCAAGATCGTCGGCAAGCCGATCACCCGTCTGGACATCCCGTCGAAGGTCAACGGTACCGCCCAGTTCGGTATCGACACCAAGATCGACGGCATGGTCTACGCTTCGATCGAGCAGACCCCGGTCATCGGCGGCAAGCCGGCTTCGTTCGACGCCGCCAAGGCCAAGGGCATGCCGGGCGTGATCGACGTGGTGCAGATCGCTGACGGCGTCGCTGTCGTCGCTGACTCCTACTGGCACGCTGTCAACGCACGCAAGAAGGGCCTGAAGGTCCAGTTCGACGGTGGCGCTGGCGCCGGCCTGTCGACCGCTGGCATGTGGAAGGCCATCGCTGACGCTGACAAGGAAATCAAGCCGATCAAGATCCGTCCGGACGTCGGTGACGCTGCCGGCGCCATCGCCGGTGCGAAGAAGGTCCTGAAGGCCGAGTACCGTACCCAGATGATCGCGCACCAGCCGCTGGAGCCGATGAACTTCATCGCCAACGTTCAGGGCGACAAGTGCGAACTGATCGGACCGACCCAGTTCCCGCAGGGCGCACAGGGTACCGCTGCTGCTGTCCTCGGCATCAAGCCGGAGAACGTCACCGTGCAGACCACCTTCCTGGGTGGCGGCTTCGGTCGTCGTATCGAACTGGACTTCATCGCGCAAGCCGTTCAGGTGTCGAAGGCCGTTGGCCGTCCGGTCAAGGTGCTGTGGACTCGTGAAGACGACATGAAGCATGACTTCTATCGTCCGATGGGCCTGAACCGCATGGAAGCTGGCCTGGACGCATCGGGCAATCCGGTCGGTTACAAGCTGCAGCTGACTTCGCAGTCGATCACCCAGCGTGCGTTCGGCCTGCCGAAGAACACCCTGGATCCGTTCATGGTCGAAGCCGCTGTTGCTCCGTACGCGATCGCCAACACCCAGCACGATGTCATCATCCATGACACCGGCTTCCGCGTTGGTTACCTGCGCGCTGTGTCGCACACCATGAACTGCTTCGCCAACGAGTGCTTCATGGACGAACTGGCGCACGCCGCCGGCAAGGATCCGATCAAGTACCGTCTGGACCTGCTGTCGAACGAGCCGCGTTTCTCGAACGTGCTGAAGCTGGCCGCTGACAAGGCAGGCTATGGCAAGAAGCTGCCGGCTGGCCACTCCTTCGGCGTCGCACTGATGGAAGGCTATGGCACCTACATGGCGCAAGTGGCCGAGATCTCGGTCAAGGGCGGCGACATCAAGGTGCACAAAGTCACCGTCGCTTGCGATTGCGGCCGCATGGTCAACCCGGAGATCGTCCGTCAGCAGCTCGAGTCGGGCATCATCTACGGTCTGTCGCATGCTCTGTACGGCAACATCACCGTCAAGAACGGTGTGGTCGAGCAGAACAACTTCAACGACTTCCGCGTGATTCGTCAAAACGAATCGCCGGTCATCGACGTGCATCTGGTGGCAAGCACCGAGAAGCCGGGCGGTGTCGGCGAGCCGTCGACTTCGGTCATCGGTGCAGCAGTTGGTAACGCGATCTTCAATGCTACCGGCAAGCGCGTGCGCAGCATGCCGCTGGCTGCAGGCCTGAAGTCCGCGTAATGCAGTGAGCCTTGAATGCTCCCTGCCCGAGAGGGTAGGGAGCATTTTTTATTGGTACTGAAGCAAACGAAGCAACAGGTAACAGGCAACAGCCATGGACAGCATCGACCTCGAAGTACTGAAGACCTGCGGCGACTGGATCGCGGCCGGCAAGAAGTGCGAACTCGTCACCGTCATCAAGACCTGGGGCTCGAGCCCGCGCCCGGAAGGCGCGACGCTCGCCATCTGTGAAGACGGCCGTGTGGTTGGCTCGGTGTCCGGCGGTTGCATTGAAGATGACCTGATCGACAAGGTGCGCACGCACGGCATTACGCGTGTCAAACCGGAAGTCGTCACCTATGGCATTACCGCTGACGAGGCGCATCGTTTCGGCCTGCCTTGCGGCGGCACCATACAACTGTCCATCGAGCCGCTGTCAGCCGACAGCCAGATCCGCGAACTGATCGCGAAGCTGGGGCAGGGCGAGCTTGTCGCGCGCCGCGTCGATCTGCAGACCGGCGCTGTCACGCTGGGTCCGGCCAAGGCCGGCATGAGCCTGCAAGTATCCGAGACCGCGCTGACCACCATCCATGGCCCGCGCTGGCGGCTGCTGATCATCGGCGCCGGACAACTGTCGCGTTTCCTGGCGCAGATTGCGGTCGGCATGGATTACGCAGTGACGGTCTGCGACCCGCGCGAAGAATACCGCGATGGCTGGCATGTCGAAGGCGTGAATGTCGTGCACGCGATGCCGGACGATCTGGTGGTCGAAATGAAGCTCGACAGCCGTTGCGCCGTGGTCGCGCTGACGCATGATCCCAAGCTCGATGACCTCGCACTGATGGAAGCGCTGAAGTCGGATGCGTTCTATGTCGGTGCCATTGGTTCGCGCTCGAACGATGCGAAGCGCCGCGAGCGCCTGCTCGACTTTGACGTGACGTCCGAGCAGCTGGCCAAGCTGCACGGCCCGATCGGTATTTACATCGGCAGCAAGACGCCATCCGAAATCGCCATCTCCATCCTCGCCGACATGACCGCCGCGAAGAACGGCGTCGCCTTGCCGGAAGTGATGCAGGTCGGTAAAGCCAAGGAAGCTGCCAACATCGAAGCGACCTCCGACGTCTGCCTGCTCGAGCACGGCCAGCGCGTCGTATAATCTTTTCTACTTTCACTGCACGCGGCCGCTCCCCACCGGCCGCGCATTTTTTCGTGCAAGACCCGATCTGGTTCTCCGACAAACGTCCTGACACGCCCTGCGTGGCTGTCTGCTCGACCACCTTCGACGATGTCTGCCGCGGTTGCGGCCGCACAGTGGCGGAAGTGGCTGACTGGGTATTCATGGACAACGAGTCCCGCGAGAGAGTCTGGACGCGTATCCTCGCGGAAGGCTATCCGCGCCGTAACTCCTGAGCAGCGCCTGATTCAGTCGCGCTGACATCCGATGCCGGCCTTCCTTGCTCCGTTGAGTTCGCTGCTGAATTCACCGGCAGGCTTTATCGGCTTGCTGCTGATGTCGAACGTCTTCATGACCTTCGCGTGGTATGCGCACCTGCGCAACCTGTCGGATCGTCCGTGGTGGATCGCGGTCGTCGTCAGCTGGGGCATCGCCTTCTTCGAATACCTGCTGCAGGTGCCGGGCAATCGCATCGGCTTTCAGCATTTCAATCTCGGTCAGCTGAAGATTGCGCAGGAAGTCATCACCCTCGCGGTGTTCGTGCCGTTTGCGGTGCTCTATATGGGCCAGCCCTTGAAATGGGATTTCCTGTGGGCTGGCCTGTGCCTGCTGGGCGCCGTGTATTTCGTGTTCCGTACCTGAACTGAAACGAACTCCGCTGACGCGCCGGCATCGAAAGACCGGAGGGCGCGGAGATGGCTGCTTGCAAGCACGCTTGCGCGGACAGGCCGCGTGTTGCCTGAACCGTCCGCACGCCTGCGTAACGTCGGCATGCACAGACTGGCCACCGCCTTGCTGGCGGTCATGGCCCTGGTGTTCGTCATTGCGCGCCTGCTTGAGAGTCGGCATCCGGCATGGTCATGGTTGCGCGCGTTTGCCGAGGCGGCCCTGGTGGGCGGTCTGGCTGACTGGTTTGCTGTGACCGCCTTGTTTCGCCACCCGCTGCGCTTGCGCATCCCGCACACCGCGATCATCCCTGCCAACAAGGACCGCATCGGCGATGCCTTCGGCGATTTCCTCGAGCGCCATTTCCTGACGCGTACAGTGCTCGCCGGGGAACTGGCTGACGCCGATATTGCGGCTGTCATCGCCCATTGGCTGCTGGATCCGGTGCAGCGGCGCTGGCTGGCGGCCCAGTCGCTGAACGCGCTCGTCAGCGCGCTGAGACCGGGGCCCATGCTGGCCGATTGGCTGAACAGCGCGATCGCACAGGGCCTGCACCAGCGGCTGTTCGACCAGCTGCTCGAGGCCGTTGCTGATCTGCTCGACGAACAGGCCGATCCTATCTATCGCAAGGTCAGCGAAAAAAGCCCGCGCTGGATGCCGCGCCGCTTCAATGATGAATTTTTCATGCGGCTGATGCAGGGCCTCGCGGAATTATTGGACGACATGCGCGCTCCCGACAGCGACGCGAGGCAGCGTTTCACGGACGCGGCGCAGCGCTTGCGCGAGCGGCTGGCGGCGGGCGAGCTGGACCAGCCCATTGCGCATCAAATGCAGCAGGCGCTGTCGCAGGGACTGCTGGCCACGCACGCCGAGCACGGACTGGCCGCGTTCGCGCGGCAGCTGGCCGAAGACCCGGTGCTGCGCGATCGCCTGAATCGCTGGACGCGGCGGCAGGCGGTGATCCTGCTGCTCAGGCAGCGCCGGCGCATCGTTGGCCTGGTCAGGCGCGTGGTGCATGGCTGGGATGCCGAGACCGTCGCTACCCGCATCGAAGGCTATGTCGGCCGCGACCTGCAGTACATTCGCATCAATGGCACGCTGGTCGGCGGGTTGGTCGGGCTGCTGCTACATGCAACTTCAAAACTGGCTTAGGCCGCACGACGCAAGCTGGCCGACGCCTGAGCCCATCATGGGTTTCTTCGAGCGTCACCTGAGCTAGTGGGGCTTGCTGTGTATCCTGGCTGGCATTGCGCTCGGCCAGTGGTTGCCGGTATCGGTGCAATTCATCGGACGCATCGAGGTCGCGCAGGTCAACCTGCCGGTCGCCCTGATCGGCGCATCCCATTTCTTGGAGCTTGCGGTGGCTGCTGCCATCAGCCTGTTCGGCTTCCGGGGCCGCCAGGCCATCGAGCTACCGTGCCTCGATGGGCGTTGACGAACTGGCATCGTCGAGTATCAAAAACGGCAATACAATGTGCCGGTCCGACACGAGACTTCGTGTAACAATCCTGTCATAAACGGTGCATAAACTTGGCGCCGTGACTACATCCGCCCATTCCGATTCGTTCTCAAAGGCCCTGCCGACCATGAGTACCCCTGTGTCGCCGATGACGGTGTCTGCCTCAGTGCGTGCCAGCGTCGCTGGCGATGTCAGCTCGGCACGCTGGCAAGATTCCCTGTTCCACGCAATCACGTTCAGCTTTGCGGCGCTGGTGATGCTGATCCTGACCGGGATTGTTCTGTCGCTGGTCGTCAATGCGTGGCCCGCGTTCCAGCACTTCGGCCCGGGATTCATCACCCGCATCGAGTGGGATCCTGTCAATCAGGAATACGGCGCGCTGATCGCGATTGCCGGCACCTTGGTGACCTCGTTCATTGCCTTGTTGATCGCTTTCCCGGTCAGCTTCGGCATCGCGCTGTTCCTGACCGAGATCTGCCCGGTCTGGCTGCGCCGCCCGCTCGGCACGGCGGTCGAACTTCTGGCTGGTGTGCCCAGCATCATTTACGGCATGTGGGGCCTGTTCATCTTTGCGCCACTGTTCGCCGACCATGTGCAGCCGCTGCTGCAATCGACGCTGGGCGAGATTCCTGTTCTTGGTGAGCTGTTCCAGGGGCCGATGATGGGCATCGGCATGTTGACGGCTGGCCTGATCCTGTCGGTGATGATCATCCCCTTCATCGCGTCCGTCATGCGTGACGTCTTTGAGACCTGCCCGGCGGTATTGAAGGAATCGGCCTATGCGCTGGGCTGCACGCGCTGGGAAGTGGTACGTAAGATTGTTCTTCCCTATACCCGTATCGGCGTCGTTGGCGGCGTGATGCTGGGCCTCGGGCGTGCGCTGGGCGAAACCATGGCAGTCACTTTCGTGATCGGTAATGCACACAAGCTGTCGTGGTCGTTGTTTGGTGCCGGCAACAGCATCGCGTCGACGCTCGCCAATGAATTCGCCGAAGCGGAGGCAGGGCTGCACATGTCTTCACTGTTTGCGCTGGGCCTGATCCTGTTCGTGATTACCTTTATCGTGCTGGCGCTGGCCAAGCTGATGCTGGTTCGCATGTCCAAAGGCGAGGGAACGAAATGATGCTGGCCGATCCGTTGAAGTCCGATAATCCGATTTACCGCAAGCGACTGGTGCAGCATCGTATCGGCATTACCTTGTCCGTAATGTCGATGGCCTTCGGCATCGGCTTTCTGTTGTGGATTCTTGCGGTGTTGTTCATCAATGGTCTTTCCGCCATCGATCTGGCGATGTTCACCGAGAACACCCCCGCGCCTGTCAGCGATGGCGGTGGCCTGCTGAACGCCATCGTTGGTAGCCTGCTGATGGTCAGCTGCGCTACCCTGATCAGCACGCCAGTCGGCATTTTCGCCGGTATCTACCTCGCCGAGTATGGCCAGGAGAGTCGCTTCGCACAGGCAACGCGTTTCGTCACCGATATCATGCTCTCGGCGCCATCGATCGTGGTCGGTCTGTTCGTCTATGCCTTCTATGTGGCGAACGTGAGGCATTTTTCCGGCTGGGCCGGCAGCATCGCGATCTCGCTGATCGCCATCCCGGTGGTCGTGCGCACTACTGACAACATGCTGCAGCTGGTTCCGGCCAGCCTGCGCGAAGCGGCATTTGCGCTCGGTGCGCCGCGCTGGAAAGTCGCCACACTGGTGCGCCTGCGCGCAGTGAAGGCCGGTGTCGTGACCGGCGTGCTGCTGGCCGTCGCGCGCATCTCCGGCGAGACCGCACCGCTGCTGTTCACCGCGCTGAACAACCAGTTCTTCAATGCCGACATGAATGCGCCGATGGCCAACCTGCCGGTCGTGATCTTCCAGTTTGCGATGAGCCCTTACGACAACTGGAAAGAGCTGGCATGGGGCGGCGCACTGTTGATCACGATCAGCGTGCTCGGCCTGAACATCATTTCCCGCACCCTGGTGAGATCCACCAAGGCGAACTGAAAAAGTCACCGACAGGAACAGAACATGAGCGCAACCCTGATGGAAGCCCCGGCCGCTACCGAAATTCATGCCGGCGCAATCGCCGCCGGCGATGCAGTGCTCAAGGTAACCGACCTGAATTTCTACTATGGTGCCTTCCAGGGCCTGAAGCATATCAACCTCGATATCTTCGACAAGAAGGTCACTGCCTTCATCGGCCCATCCGGCTGTGGCAAGTCGACGCTGCTGCGCACCTTCAACCGGATGTACGATCTGTATCCGGGCCAGCGTGCGGAAGGCCAGATCATCTACAAAGGCCACAACATCCTGGATACGGATGTCGATGTCAATGTGCTGCGCGCCAAGGTCGGCATGGTGTTCCAGAAGCCGACCCCGTTCCCGATGTCGATCTACGACAACATCGCATTCGGCGTCCGACTGTATGAAAACCTGTCGAAAGGCGAGATGGATGAGCGCGTTGAATGGGCACTGAACAAGGCTGCGCTCTGGGGTGAAGTGAAGGATAAGCTGAACAAGAGTGGCCTGTCGTTGTCCGGCGGCCAGCAGCAGCGGCTGTGCATCGCCCGCGGCGTGGCGGTGAAACCGGACGTGCTGCTGCTGGATGAGCCGACCTCGGCGCTGGATCCGATCTCGACCGTCAAGATCGAGGAACTGATCAGCGAGCTCAAGGACGACTACACCATTGCCATCGTCACGCACAACATGCAGCAGGCAGCACGCTGCTCGGATTACACGGCCTACATGTACCTGGGTGAGCTGGTGGAGTTCGGCGAGACTGACAAGATCTTCCTGAACCCGACGAAAAAAGAAACCCAGGACTACATTACCGGTCGCTTCGGCTGAACCACAGGCAATACATCGCGCCAGCACACCAGAACATCCGACACAGGAGAAGAGCATGCCCCCGACAGAACATTCTTCACGCGCCTATGAGCAGGACCTCGAAGCAATCCGCTCGCGTGTGTTGCAGATGGGCGGCATGGTCGAGAAGCAGTACTACGATGCGATGGCGGCTTTTCGGTTGCTGAATGCGCAGGAAGCCGAACGCATCAGGGCCAATGATGTTGAGGTCAACCAGATGGAAGTGGCGCTGGATGACGCCTGCTCGCACCTGATCGTCAAGCGCCAACCCGCAGCCAATGATTTGCGTACCGTGATGGCGACCATCAAGGTCATCACCGATCTCGAGCGCATCGGTGATGAGGCAACCAAGATCGCGCGTGCGGCGCAGGCCATACACCAGCGCGGCATCGCGCAGATCGCGCATGAAGACCTGGTACGTTCTATGGCAAACGCTGCGGGCCGCCTGCTGCATGACGCGCTGGATGCGTTTGCGCGTCTGGACGAGAAGCAGGCGACGCGCCTGATTCTCGAAGATGAAAAGATCGACAGCGAGTTCCGCAGTGTGATGCGCAACCTGATTACCTTCATGATGGAAGACCCGCGCACCATCTCCTCGGCACTCGACACGCTGTGGGTGGCCAAAGCCATCGAACGCGTTGGTGACCATGCGAAGAATATCGCCGAGTATGTGGTCTACATCGTCGAGGGCAAGGATATCCGCCATACCGACTACGCGTCGCAGCAAAGCGCGGCGTAATCCGCCGTTTGCGCTGGCCATCAACTGACAATAACCGAGACCCATGGCAGCTTCCCAACCGACGATCCTGATTGTTGAAGATGAGTTGGCGATCGTCGAGCTGGTCACTTTCAGTCTGAAAGGTGCCGGCTGGAGCGTGGATGCGGTACACACCACGGCTGATGCGTGGGAATACCTGCAGAACAAGCGCCCGCAATTGGTGCTACTGGACTGGATGTTGCCCGACCAATCGGGCCTGCGCCTGCTGAGCCGCATCCGCAGCGACCGTAATTTCAATACGCTGCCCATCATCATGCTGACGGCCAAGAGCATGGAAGAGGACAAGGTTGCCGGCCTTGACCAGGGCGCCGATGACTACATCACCAAACCTTTCTCGCCGCGCGAGCTGAATGCACGCATCAAGGCACTGATTCGCCGCAAGGCGCCGGAGCATTCCGAGCTGGAGATTCAGGTCGGCCCATTACGAGTCGATCCTGTCAGCTGCCGCGTACACGTCAACGACCAGCAGGTCGAGATGGGCCATGCGGAATTCAAGCTGCTGCGTTTTCTGATTGCGCACCCTGAACGGGTCTTTACCCGCGGCCAGCTGCTGGACAAGGTCTGGGGCGACCATGCGGTGCTCGAAGAGCGTACTGTCGATGTGCATGTGCTGCGGCTGCGCAAGGCGCTCGGCACGGCCGATGCTTACATCAAGACCGTGCGTAGTGTAGGCTACATGCTGTCCGAAAAATAATTCTCCTTTTGGCATGTCTCCTGCTTCGTTGTTCTGGATACCGGTCGCGGTACGGTTTGCGCTGGTCGGCGCGGCCGGACTGGCCGGCTGGTATGTCTGGAGCCTGACTGTCGGGTTGGCGATCTCGCTGGCTGTATTGACGGTGATGGTACTGATACAGCTCGGCTACATGTTCCAGTTGTCGCAATGGCTGGATAATCCAGAGGAAGTGCGTCTGACCGACGGCTGGGGCTCGTGGACTGAAATCTTCGCCAAGCTGTACAAGCTGCGGCGCGAGGAACAGCGTAACCGCAATGAGCTGGCCGAATGGCTGTCGCGCTTCCGTCAGGCGATGCAGCAGCTGCCTGACGGTGTGGCCATCATGGATGATGTGCTGTCGCTCGAATGGTGCAATGCAGCCGCCGAACAGCAACTGGGCCTGTCACTGCAGACGGACAGGGGAATGCGAGTCACCAACCTGATTCGCAGCCCGCAATTCATCGACTACATCATTCTCGGCCGTTACGAAGAACCATTGACGCTGGCACTCGATGAACGCAAGCTGATCGTGCGCCTGATCCCTTTCGAAAAGCATCGGCAAATCCTGGTCACTCACGACGTCACCGAGCTCGAGCGACTGGAGCAGATGCGGCGCGACTTCATCGCCAATGCGTCGCATGAGCTGCGCACGCCGCTCACGGTGATCAATGGCTTCCTCGAGATTGCGACATCGGAGCCTGACCTCGACCCGGTGACGCGTCAGCAGCACCTGAAGCTGATGACGGAACAGGGGCAGCGGATGAAGCATCTGGTCGAGGACATGCTGACGCTGACGCGGCTGGAATCGGTCGAATTTCCGGTACGCGAAGAGGCGGTGGACATGCGCCAGCTGCTCGAGCAGGTCAAGGCCGAAGGCGATGCCTTGTCCGGTGGACGTCAGCAGATCTCGTTGGATTTTGATGGCCCTGATCTGAAAGGCAGCACCGACGAATTGCGGAGCGCGATCAGTAACCTGGTCTCGAATGCTGTGCGCTACACACCGGCAGGCGGCCGTATCGAGATCATCTGGCGCGGGACCGACGAAGGGTGTCGTTGTGATGTCATCGATACCGGCATTGGTATCCGACCTGAACACATTTCTCGCCTCACCGAGCGCTTCTACCGTGTCGACAAGAGCCGCTCGCGCGAGACCCAGGGTACCGGCCTGGGACTGGCGATCGTCAAGCATGTACTGGCGCGCCATCAGGGGCAGCTGCAGATCGAATCCGAGGTCGGGCAAGGCAGCCGCTTTTCCATCCTGTTCCCGCGCAGCGCGATGCTGGTCCGCTCGGACCTTATTGCTGTCTCCTGATCCGGCGCTGAATCAGAATTCGGCGTGCAGTCGCAGCGCGAAGAAATTCGCCGGGCCACGGTCGGCGTTATAGCCGGGATTCCACATGCGCTGCACATCGGCGGTTACATACAGCTGCTTCCACGCATGCAGGCTGTAGTACAGCTCCAGCACTTGCTCTGGCCGGTAATTCAGTCCGCCATCGCCAAGGAAGAAAGAGATGCCGCCTGCCTGCAGATAGCGCCGGCGCTCTGCCGATATCGTGTTGCGGATAAAACCCAAGCCCATCGTATCCGCGTGACGCTGCCAGCGATCGCCTTTCAGCACCAGCCCGGTGCTGAATGAACCATCGGTTTCTGTAAAAGCCCAGGTCTCGGTCTTGCCATCGGCCGTCATCGCACGCAGGAACCAGCCGAGATCATCGGCCAGCGCCTGCTCGATGTTCACGCCATAGCCGGACTTGATCTGCGCACCATTGCGTACCGAGAAAATCGCCTGCGGATCGCCGCCCGGATGCGCTTGCAGCCAGGCCAGCGCATCGCTGAAGCGCGCCAGCTCCGCGCGGTTGCGCCAGGCCAGCACACGAACCTTGCCCGAACGCCCAAGGAGCTCATGCGCGCGCTCTATCTCGACCTGGTCGCCATAGTGTTTGAAGATGCGATAGTCGATATCGAGCATGTTCGGCTCTCGGGGGCCCGTCATGCGCCCGACCCGCAGCACCCAGCCATCCTGATACCACTCGGTCGTAAAGCCCCAGCCAAAGCCACGCGCATCGGCCGCATAGTCATAGGCCAGCGGCCCCATGAAGCCGGCATTCATGAAGTGCACGCGCGGATCCTTCGTGTAGGCGTTGTCGTCGAACACGTCCAGCAATGAGAAGTTACCGGCGGTGAGCACCACGCGATTGCGATCGACCAGCCCCGCCATCTGGTTCAGGTCCGCGTCGATCTTTTCATCGCCACCGCCCAGCCCCCAGGTCTGGCGCAGGAACAGCCGCTGCCGATACAAGGTCGGTGTGGTGCTTGCGGTACGCGTCAGTTCGCCATTGGTGAAGGCGCCGGTGCCGCTGAGCCCGGAGAAGGGATTGCCTTGCGTTAGCTCGGGATTCAGGTAGAGCTCGCCACCGCGCCAGGGACGGAACCCGAGATAAGCGGTCGCGGTCGCGGTATAGCTGTACTCCTGTCCGGCCTTCAGACTGTTTTTGCCGCTATAAGCGGCATACATGGATGGCTTCAGCTGGCTGACGAAAGTGGTCTGGTAGCGTGCGGTGACGTGTTCGAAATCTTCCGTGGAGGCCTCTTGCTGTGCCAGTGCGGCGCATGAAACGAGTAAGCACGCCGGTATCGTCAATACGTGCCAAAGGGCCTGCGACCGTCGCATTGCGCGCGTCATGCGATCGCGTTCAATCAAACGCGGGGGCATCAGGGGCGGCGCGGCTTTGGCAGGCATGAGTTCATTTCAGCGTGAAATTCCGTGAAGGGCAGCTCAATCGATCAGCGTGACAGCAGATCCGTCGGCGTCACGCGAATGCCGACGGACAGCCAGCGGGTGCTGTCCGGTTGCTGGTAGATCGGTCGCCCATACGTTGCATCGACTTGAAGCAACCCGGGGATGACACCATAACGCACTCCGGCCTGCCAATAGGTTTGACCACGATTGTCCGTCCCACCCGCTGAGCCGAATGACTCGGCGATCCAGGTCCAGCGTTGGTTCATGTTGATTTCGGTCCCCAGTCCCCAGGTGGTCTGATCGCGGCCACTGGCCTTGTCGCGCAGCCACCCCAGGTTGGCATGGATGATAAACAGGTCGTCACGCAAGGACAGTGACATCGGTACATACGCATAGTAATTGCCCAGCAAATTGGGGCCAGGATTGATTTGCGGATGATGGATATTACCTGCAGCAAGGCCGATACCCCAGCTATTCGTGTCGAGCGGCTTGAGCAGAGTCTTGGCCTGGAAAACATAGTCGGTCGTCCAGTGGCCATTGCCGCTGATATTGTGCGCAGTGCCACCACCGGCAGTCACTTCGAAGTTGCCGCCAAAATTGCAGGCGGGCAGTGCCCAGAATTCCTGACTATCCGGGTAAGAACGCGTCCAGCTTTCGAGCTGGCAGCTGTTGGCATTGGTCAGCCGCGCGTCATCCGTGACGAAGGGGCGGGCAGCCCGGGCATCGGCCGCCAGCAAGGCGAGCAACCAAACAAAGATCTTGAACATGCGGGCGATTTTATCTTTGCAAGCTTGCAGAAGTATTTCAATGCGAGGATGCGAGACAGCGAGACGAAAAAAAAGCCCGCCGAAAGGCGGGCCCGAATTTTGGAGATTACAGAAGAAACGAGATACTGAGACTGCAATTACCAGATGGATTTGCCGCTGCCATCTTTCAGGTTGGCTTTCCACGCATCGTGGATCAGCTTGACCGTCGATGCCGGCATCGGCACATAGTCGAGGTCGGTCGCCATCGCGCCACCGTTCTTGAAGGCCCAGTCGAAGAACTTCAGCACGGCACGACCAGTCAGTGCATCAGCCTGTTGCTTGTGCATGATGATGAACGATGCGCCCGTTGCCGGCCATGCATTCTTGCCCGGCTGGTTGGTCAGCACGACGGCCATACCCGGGGTATTGGCCCAGTCAGCATTGGCAGCGGCGGCCTTGAAGGTCTCGTCATCCGGCTGTACGAACTCGCCATCGCGGTTCTTCAGTGCAGCATAGGCGATCTTGTTTTTCTTCGCATACGAGTACTCGACATAGCCGAATGCACCCTTCACACGCTGCACGTTGGCGGCGACGCCTTCATTGCCCTTGCCGCCCACGCCGGTCGGCCACTTGACCGCAGTGTTGGAGCCGACCACTTTGGCGAACTCTGCATTGGCCTTCGACAGATAGTCGGTCCACAGGAAGGTGGTGCCCGAGCTGTCGGCACGATGGACGACGGTGATATTCAGCGCCGGCAGGGTGACGCCCGGGTTCAGCGCAGCGATCGCTGCGTCGTTCCACTTGACGATCTTGCCCAAATGGATGCCGGCGATCACATCACCGTTCAGCTTCAGCTGGCCGGGTTGCACACCTTCGAGGTTAATGATCGGAACGACGCCGCCGATGATGGCCGGGAATTGCATCAGGCCGTCTTTGTCGAGCTCTTCCTTGTCCAGCGGCTTGTCCGATGCGCCGAAATCGACGGTCTTGGCCTTGATCTGGCGAATGCCACCACCCGAACCGATCGACTGGTAGTTCAGGCCGATACCGGTGCTGGACTTGTAGGCCTCTGCCCACTTCGAATAAATCGGGAACGGGAAAGTCGCGCCGGCGCCGGTGATTTCAGCGGCGTGCACGGACAGGGAAAGCAGAAGACCGGTCGCTGCAGTGGCAACGGCTTTGATCATATGCTTGGTACGCATGTATGCTCCTTGTGGGGTTGACTGACGGATAACGGGCCGAACTTTACGTCATATTTGTGTCAGGTTTGTGACAGTTTCGCAGGTTCTGGCTCGGCATGGCTGAGCGTGCACAGCCGGACGGGCGGGTAGCATGGGTTGCCTGCCCGATGTCGGCAGGCGAGCCGTTTTGTTTTCATATTGGGAATATGTCATCAATCGGTCACTCGGGATTGTTACGCTCAAACAATGAACGCCACCAGAAAAGCGAAGACCATGACCCGCCCCGAGACTGCCGCCGCCGCCGCCGCTGCCGACACCGCCATCGCTGTGTCCGTTGCCATGGCCGCCGTACCGGCCGGCTCGCGCCTGCTGAACCGGGAGCTGTCGCTGCTGGCCTTCAATCAGCGCGTGCTGGCCCAGGCCCAGGATGGGTCTATCCCCTTGCTGGAGCGGCTGAAGTATCTGTGCATCGTCAGCAGCAACCTCGATGAATTCTTCGAGGTGCGCATCGCCAGCCTGATGGCGCGCGATCGTGAAGAGCGTGGCATGGATCATCACGTGAAACTGCGCGATTTCGACGAGGTCAGTAATGTCGCGCACACGCTCGTACGCGAGCAGTATGCCACCTTGAATGACACCATCCTGCCGGCGCTGGCCAAGCATGGCATTCATTTGTTGCGTCACCATGACCGCAACGAAGCGCAGCGGCAGTGGGTGAAGGAATTCTTCGAGCGCGAGGTTCGTCCGCTGCTGACGCCGATCGTGCTCGACCCTGCGCATCCGTTCCCGCAAGTCGTCAACAAAAGCCTGAACTTCATCGTCGAACTGGCCGGCAAGGATGCGTTCGGCAAGGGCACGTCAATCGCGGTGATGAAGGCGCCGCGCGTACTACCGCGCATCGTGAAGCTGCCAGACGGATCACAGGGCAGCGGTGATGCCTACTGCCTGCTGTCGTCCATCATTCATGCGCATATTGCCGACCTGTTCCCGGGCCGCGAAGTCCTCGGCTATTCGCAGTTCCGCGTCACGCGTGACAGCGACTTGTGGGTCGATGAAGAAGAAGTGAAGAACCTGCGTCAGGCGCTGAAGGGTGAATTACAGACGCGCCATTTCGGTTTTGCGGTGCGGCTCGAGGTCGCGCAGAACTGTCCGGCCAACCTTGCGCAATTCCTGCTCGACCAGTTCAAGATGGCGCCGGAATTCCTGTACATGGTCGACGGACCGGTCAACATGGTGCGGCTGAACGAACTGATCGAGCTTGCATCCAAGCCCGCATACCGGTTCCCGCCATTTGCCCCGAAACTGTCCGTGTCGATGACCGAAGGTGAGCTGTTCCCGTTGATCGCGCGCCAGGATGTGCTGCTGCATCATCCCTATCAGTCTTTCCAGCCTGTCATTGATTTCATCCGTGCCGCCGCGCATGACCCATCGGTGGTCGCGATCAAGCAGACGATTTACCGTACCGGCATGAACTCGGAGCTGATGGAAGCGCTGATCGCTGCCGCGCAGAATGGCAAGGAAGTGACCGTGGTGGTGGAGCTGATGGCGCGCTTCGACGAAGAGGCCAACATCAACTGGGCCGACAAGCTCGAGCGCGTCGGCGCGCAAGTCGTCTATGGCGTGGTTGGTCTGAAGACACATGCGAAGATGGCGCTGGTGATCCGTCGCGAGTCCGGCAAGCTGAAGCTGTACGCGCATCTCGGCACCGGCAACTACCATCCGACCACCACCAAGTTTTATACCGATTTCGGTCTGCTGACGGCCAACACGGCACTCGCGCGTGACGTGAATGAAGTGTTCATCAACCTGACCAGCCTGACCCGGCCGAAGAAGCTGAACCACTTGTGGGTGGCGCCGTTTGACCTGGCCAAGGAGCTGCTGAAGTCCATCCGCAACGAGACGCGCATCGCCCGTGAAGGCCGCGGCGCGCACATCATCGCCAAGATGAATACCTTGCAGGACGAGTCCATCATCGATGCGCTGTACGAGGCTTCGCAGGCCGGCGTGAAAATACAGCTCATCGTGCGCGGCGCCTGCGTGCTGAGGCCCGGCGTGCCTGGCCTGTCAGATAACATCCGGGTGCGCTCCATCGTCGGTCGCTTCCTGGAGCACAGCCGCGTGTTCTGGTTCCGCAATGACGGCGCCAGCGATGTGTACCTTGCCAGCGCCGACTGGATGAACCGCAATCTGTTCCGCCGCATCGAGGTCGCCTTCCCGGTACTCGACAAGCAACTGAAGCGACGCGTTATCGACGAAGGTCTGAAGCCCTATCTGAAGGACAACCTGAATGCGTGGGAGCTGGATGCCCACGGCCGCTATCATCGCAAGAAGCCAGGAGCGCGGCAGCAGCCTTTCAGTGCGCAGGGCTACCTGATGCAAACGCTGGGGGTGTAATGGAAATCATCTTGTGGCGTCACGCGCAGGCCGAGGTCGGTGAACCCGATGAGCACCGCCAGCTGACGCCCCAAGGCCGCAAACAGGCCGCGCGCATGGGCGCCTGGCTGGATCGCAGCCTGCCGAGCGGCTGCCGCATCCTGTGTAGCCCGACGACGCGTACGCAGCAGACGGTCGAGGCTCTCGGACGCAAATTCAAGCTGGTACCCGAGATCGGGCCGCATGCCAGTGCTGCCGATGTGCTGCTGGCCGCAGGCTGGCCTGACGGACGCGGCCCGGTGCTGCTGGTGGGACATCAGCCCTGGCTGGGGCAGGTCGCATCGTTGTTGCTGACGGGTGTCGAGCACGATTGGACCGTGAAGAAATCGAATGCGTGGTGGATCGCGCAACGCGATCGCGAAGAGGGTAATGACATCTATTTGAAAGCCGTGATGGCGCCCGAGTTTTACTGCGGCGAGTGAGGACTCAGAGCCTGTCTCGTTAGGTCGATAGCAAGGCGCGCCGACGCAGACAGTACGACCTGTACGGCAAGGAGGCGCAACGCAGCTAGCGGCCTAACGAGACAGGCTCTTAGCGGTAAGAGCACCACAGCAGCCACAAGCCCAACGGCGAAAAAATCCAGTACTCGACCGGCGCGCCCCAGATCCAGTGACGGTGCCAGCCCGCATGGGTTTTCTCGAAACGTGCAAAGCCGAATGCCGGATTCAGCAAGAACCACAGGAAATCCTCGCAGACCCAGAACAGCATGATGGCACCGAGCACGCGCTGCTCGCCGGCCCAGCTGTAGTCGCCGGCAAACACCAGCGGAAAGTGGAAGAACAAGGCCACCAG
>CAZCDW010000001.1:0-85019 GCA_964497485.1 uncultured Bifidobacterium sp. | reverse complement strand
AAAGAACGCTGGTACGAAGTTGTACGCAGAGTTATCGAAGGTATGTATTCTGTCCAGAAAAACCATGCAAAGGAGAACCGTCTCCCATGGAATGACTACAAGGCACAGAAGTCAGCACAGGAAGCATTTGACAGAATGTTTACCCTTAAGTGGACACCACCAGGTCGTGGTATGTGGACATTTGGTACACCACTCACAATGGAAAAGCGTAACTCAGCAGCACTCCAGAACTGTGCAATGGTATCAACCAAGGACCTAGACAAGAATGACCCAGGTGCTTTGTTTGCTTGGGTAATGGATGCTCTTATGCTTGGAATTGGTGTTGGCTTTGACACCCTTGGAAAAGACAAGAACTTCCCAATCTATGCACCAACCGAACCAGAAGTAACCTACGTTGTTCCAGACACTCGTGAAGGTTGGGTAGAGGCAACTCGTCTTCTAATCAACTCATTCCTTCGTGCAGGTCAGAACATCCAGAAGTTTGACTATTCAGAGGTCCGTCCAGAAGGTGCTCCAATTAAGGGATTTGGTGGCGTAGCCTCTGGTCCTGCTCCGCTAATCAAACTACATGAGCGTATTGCTCACGTTCTTTCACAGCGTGTTGGAGAAAACCTAGACGCTCGTGCCATTGTTGACCTAGTTAACCTTATTGGTACTTGCGTTGTTTCTGGTAACGTTCGTCGTTCTGCTACCCTTGCACTAGGCGTAGACGGAGACGAAGACTTCCTAAACCTAAAGAATGCAGACGTATTCCCAGAGCGTAACTCGTATGACCCAGAGAACCCAGGTTGGGCTTGGATGTCAAACAACTCTGTCGCTGCAACTGTAGGTATGGATTACTCAAAGTATGTTGACCGCATTGCAGATAACGGAGAGCCAGGCTTTATCTGGCTAGACGTTGCTCGCAACTATGGTCGTCTTGCAGACCCTGCAGATGGCAAAGACTACCGTGTTATGGGGTTCAACCCATGTGCAGAACAGCCACTAGAATCATACGAACTATGTACTCTAGTTGAGGTTCACCTAAACCGTCACGAGAGCAAGGAAGACTTTCTACGCACTCTAAAGTTTGCTTACCTATATGGAAAGACTGTAACACTTCTTCCTACTCACTGGCAGCAGACCAACGGTATCATGCAGCGTAACCGCCGTATCGGTACATCACTAACAGGTATTGCGTCATTTGCTGACGAGCATGGTCTACCAACTGTCCGTACATGGATGGATGAAGGCTACAACAAGATTCGTTTCTATGACCGCAAGTACTCAGAATGGCTATGTGTTCGTGAGTCAATCCGTGTAACCACAGTCAAGCCATCTGGCTCTGTATCAATCCTATCTGGTGCTACCCCTGGTGTTCACTGGGGTCCAGGTGGAAAGTTCTACCTACGAGCAATCCGCTTTAGCAACCAAGACCAAATGCTACACCTATTCCGTGCAGCAGGGTACAAGATTGAAGCAGACTTAGTGTCAGCAAATACATCAGTTGTATACTTCCCAATTTCATCTGGTCACAAGCGAGCAGAAAAGGATGTAACTCTATTTGAGAAGACAGCCCTTGCTGCTACAGCCCAGAAGTACTGGTCAGACAACGGTGTATCTGTAACCCTATCATTTGACAAGGAAACTGAGAAGCAGCACATTACTTCCGTACTAAACATGTACGAAGGTCAACTAAAGGCTGTATCATTCCTATCAATGGGTAAGGACGTTTATCCACAAATGCCTTACACCGAGATTACAGAAGAGGAATACGACTACTACATTGGTCGTCTTGCAAAGATTGACTTCTCTGCAATTTACGACGGTGTAGAAAATCTAGATGCACAGGGAGAGGCGTACTGCACAACAGATGCCTGTGAAATCAAGATTCCTGACAAGAAGTAAATAGGATGTTTGAGATGCCCTGTCTTTAATTAGGCAGGGCATTTTCTTATGTGGTAGAATAGTGTATATGGCTACCAAAACTAATCTGTATATGGACAGAATTCTGCAAGAGCACCCAATTGCTGCATGGACACTTGACGAAGATTTTTCTGCAACTGGACCATTTGAAAACATTGACTCTTTTTTTACAGTTACAACATCAATAGTTATTCCAACCCAAACTCCAACAATTGTTAGTAGTATTGCTACAATATCAACATCAACAGCACACGGATTTCAAGTTGGAGACACTGTAGAAATTATTAACGTTGTTCCAGTGGGGTATAGAAAAAGATATAGAATTACAGAAGTACCAACAACAACAAGTTTTAAGATTAAAGTATCTACAACAGGAGCCATCACTACTGCTGGTTTAGTTGGAAAAAGGTATGACGCATACAAACTTGATGCCTATAATAGCGAACGTTTTCCAGGCTACGTCATTTCAAACAAAGCCCTGTCTCCAAGAGTACCAATGGTATATGGCTCTGGAAAGTCTCAGAATGGTTCAATGCTTCTTCCGTCATTCGGTTTTCTTAGTAATACTGGAAAACATAATCAGTATACATTTGAAACATGGGTAAAACTTAGAAGAACAAATTCAACAAACAAGTATAAACTTGTAGGTCTGTTTAGCGAAACTCCAACTAGTGACGACGGCAATGGTCTTTATTACAACAATACTTCTTTTATTTTAAAAATTGGCAGCAAGTCAGACGCTGCCTATATCAAACAACTAGATAAACCATTGCTTATTAATATTACATATTCAGAAAACTCTGCACAACTATTTGTAAATGGAGAACAGGTTATAAATATTATTTTGGAGGAATCAGACATTCGGTTGCTATCGTTACCAGCAAATAACAAAGAATACATATCTCTACAATCAGCAACATTTGACTGCCCTGCAATCTATCCATATAGATTATCTTCAACCCAGATAAAGGTTCATTACGCATACGGTCAGGCTGTGGTAGTTCCAGAAACAATAAATAAGGTGTATGGTGGAAAGACAATTTCTGTAGACTTTCCAAGTGCCAAATATGCATCAAATAGAAACTATCCAATTAATGCTCAATGGAAAAATTCGGTATCCCAAAACTTAACATTGTCTGACTATTACATTGGTAACAAAGATTTTGATTTGCCAAACTTTAACTTTTATGATGTTTCAGAAGAGGCAAATAAAACAGTTCAGGATTTTGTTTCTGTGTTGTCAGCGGCATCTCAACCATGGAAGCCAAAGTATGGTTCATTTGCAGATGTTAACTCTAACGTTGAAATTAAAAGTCTAAATATATTTAACGAAAGGCTATACGCTTTCTATATTGACTACAATTTAAATGGAGAAGCATCAACATCAGAAAAAACAATATTTAAAGTTATTGACAAAATTAGTAAAAACTATTTTAAGATTACAATGCAGAAGGTCAGTACAAATGTTGAAATTAAATATAAGTTTAAGTATAACTCGTCCACAGAAACAACCATTGCGTCTGCAACCCAAACAACTGTTAGTTCCTCTGGAGCAAAGTTTATAGTAGGAATTGATATAGATAAGTTTGCTAAAAAGTATGGAAATGATGTTAGAAATTTCTTTGGAAACACAATAAACCTAACAATGTTTGCTCTTGGCGACAACGATACATCACTAGACACAACTCCAGACGTAACTGTGAACTGGATAAAGTTCCTGAACCAATTTCAGTTAGACAAATGGTCTCAATATTTTGTAGATGCTAATGGACGATTCTTCTGTCCAGCAAACGCCACAACTCCTGGAACAGCAGAAGCAATTCAGAATGCATCAATAGCAAACTATGAACTTAAATACATTCAGTCTAAACAAAATTATAATACGTCATACACATATAGTTCACAGGGGTATGCCGAAAACTACTTTTCAATCGGAACGTCTGGTTATTGGAAGAGCGACACCCCACTTGAACACTTTGCAAAGTATGTAAGAGATGCGGTTGGACAGAACTCATATACATTTAACTCAATTCAATTTAATATAGACTATGATTCACCAGTTGCAAACACAACAGCATCTTTCTTGGTGAAACATTTCGACCTGACAAACTCTAACGTTAAAGCATATGTAACCTTTGAGCCAATCCTTGAGCCATACAAACCAGACAGTTATTTTTCGAACGGCATAGAAAGACTGAGCATTGATAGAACAGTAAGACCAGACGAAAACTGGGCAACTACAAAGTACGAAGTAGTAGATGGAACTATTATCTATCCACCATCATCGGTAGACCTATCAACACTAACTCTAGTAACTCATATTGAGGTTACGGTATCAGATACCGTAAATAACAAGGTTCAGATAAAGTCATTAGAGTTAGCATCACAGGCTTTGTCATTAAACCCAATTACAGAAAATCCAGTTTATACCAAATATGGAAATAAGATTATTCCATATACATATACCTTAAACGGTTCAACAAAGGTGTATGACTACTCAGGAATTGGAAATGCCAGAAATCCGTTCTTAATTGAGAAAAAAACAAGTCCACACCTAAGCCTTGACAGACTGTCTGGTATTAGGCTTGTTGGCTTTGATTTCCCTATGCCTGGTGTATATCGTGGAATAAAAATTCCACTAAATGAAAAACTAACAACAAACTCAAGACTAAGTTCTGTTCAGATGTTCATTTATTATGACGCTACGGCAGATGCTGACCAATCTAACCGTGAGGCGTTTCAGTTTGATACACAAGATATATTTAAAATTGTGGCATCAGATAAAACACTTACAGCAACCCTTACCAATACATCTGGTGTAAGTGGAACATATAACTCTACAGCAACTTTGTCAATATCTAGCACCGCTGGCGGTATTAACGAAAATATCAAATACTATATTAATGGAGAACTGTCAGCAACACCAACTATTAAAACAAATGAGTGGACTGTTCTATCTGTAGTATTTTCAAAACCACTAAAATTTGACTCGTTTGCTGGAGAATTTGATATTGTTGGTCCACTAGCGTTTGACAACATATCTTTTTATGGATTTTCAAATGAGCAATTGCTACAAAGCCAAATTGAGGGAACCTGGGCTGACGTAGAACTACCAAATACAGGTCCAAACTATACCTGGGACCACTGGCTAACCTCTACATGGCTAGACCTGACACTGATTGTTAATCCAGAGACATATCCAATCTCAGCAGACAAAATTTATGGAATGTATACAGGAACAAACATTCTTTATCCTGGTCAGTACGACCAACTGAAGAGAACGTCGCTGCAGGATGTGCAGTATAGTCTCTATAGTGGTTATACAACGTCTAAATATTTGTACTCAGCCAATTAATGTGGTATACTGTTGGTATGAATATCGACGTTAATAAAGACTTCGGGCAGGTAATGCCCAATCAAATTGGTAAGACTAAAGTATCAATTGTGGAAGAACCATTCTCAAACTATGGAATTTATGTCTGGCAGTTGCCTTCAGGCAAGTTCTTCACCGACGACCACGGTAACGCACTAAGCATTGACTCAATGAAGGGCGATGAATCTCGCATTGCACTTCTCCGTTCAGAGGCAGCCTGGAATGGTCAGCCTCATGGTCAGGCAGTATTTTTTGCCAATGTTCGCAAGGTATCAGATGAAGAATATAGCGAACAACTTGACCGTATGCAACAGGGCTACATCCCATCAGAGACTGACCTTGGTGCTCTCGTCGCTGCAAAGAAGACATTTAATGAATTCGGTAGTGATGAATAATGAGTTACTATGAGTATGCAAACACACCTGCTCGTTTAGACGAGGTTCCAGAAGAAAATAATATATTTAAGGATATGGACCCATTCAATAAGTCATGGGACGAACTTAAAACACTATCTGGAATGAACACAAACTTTAAGCGTCGTAGCACAAGAATGGCTAAGGCACTAGGTGATGATGCATACCTTGAGTCTGCTGGAGCAATCCAGATGGGTACAGGTGGAGCACGTTCTAACGCAATTAATCCAGGTGTGGTATTCCGCAATGCATACGCACTGTTTGACGTTATCACACCACCATACAACCTATATGAACTTGCCACATACTATGACACCTCATTTGCCAACCATGCCGCTATTGATGCAAAAGTTGAGAACACTGTCGGTCTTGGGTATGACTTTATTGTTTCAGATAAAACAACTCTAAAACTTGAAATGTCAGACAATCAGGAAGCAACTGCTCGTGCTCGCAAGCGTATCGAAAGACTAAAGGTACAACTGCGTGACTGGCTTGAGGGTCTTAATCAAGATGAGTCATTCTCGTCTGTAATGGAAAAAGTTTACACAGATGTTCACGCTATGGGAAATGGCTACATCGAAGTTGGAAGAACTGTAACTGGAGAGATTGGCTACATTGGTCACATCCCTGCAGCAACCATGCGTGTACGCCGTCTGCGTGACGGATACGTTCAGATTATTGCTAACAAAGTTGTTTACTTCCGTAACTTCGGGGCAAAGAATGTAAACTACATTACCGACGACCCAAGACCAAATGAGATTATCCACATTAAGGAATACTCTCCACTAAATACTTTCTATGGTGTTCCAGATGTTATGGCTGCTATGCCATCGCTTCTTGGAGATGCCCTGGCTTCACAGTACAACATTGACTACTTTAACAACAAGGCTGTGCCACGTTATATCGTAACTCTAAAGGGTGCTCAACTTACACCAGAAGCAGAAGATAAACTATTCCGCTTCTTGCAAACAGGTTTAAAAGGACAGTCACACAGAACACTATACATTCCACTTCCAGGAGATACAGACAACAACAAGGTAGAGTTTGCTATGAACCCTATCGAAAATGGAATTCAGGAAGGTTCGTTCTCTCAATACCGCAAGCAAGTTCGTGACGATATTCTCGTCGCTCACCAAGTTCCACTATCAAAACTTGGCGGTAGCGATGCATCACAACTAGCAGCATCTTTAGCACAAGACCGTACATTTAAAGAGCAGGTAGCACGTCCTGCACAGCGTAATCTAGAAAAGATTTTGAACAAGATTATCCGTGAAAAGACAGACGTTCTTGAATTGAAGTTTAATGAACTAACTCTTACAGATGAACTTGCTCAGTCACAGATTATCACTAACTACGTCAAGGGTCAGATTATGTCTCCTAACGAGGCTCGTGAGATTCTAAACCTTGCAGAACGTTCTGATGGAGACGCAATGATTACTCCAACTCCACGTCAGGCAGCAGATGCAAATGCAAATGATAACAAGGACAGAACTCGTGATGCAGAACGTCAGCAAGCACAGGCAGACAACCCTGCAACCACTGCTGGAAGAAATCCTAAAGGCGAGGGGAGACGCTCCGCATAAAATTGTGTTATAATAACATTTAGATAACACTTTAATAAAAAGGGGCTATAATTAGTTATATGAGTATTCAAAAAGCACACTTCGACGTAGACGGCGACAATGTTCGCATCTCTATGCCACTTACAAAAGTGGACACCGAGAAGCGTATTGTTTCTGGATTTGCTACCCTAGATAACCTTGACCGTCAGAATGACATTGTTACCCCAGAGGCTTCGTTAGAGGCATTCTCAAAGTTCCGTGGCAATATTCGTGAAATGCACCAGCCAAAGGCTGTTGGTAAGATGGTAGCCTTCAAGGAAGACAAGTACTTTGACCCAGAGACCAAGAAGTTTTATTCTGGTATTTATGTATCAGCATACGTCTCAAAGGGTGCTCAGGATGCATGGGAAAAGGTTCTAGATGGAACTTACACAGGATTCTCTATTGGCGGTAAAATGAACAAGTGGGATGATGCCTACGACGAGAAGATGGATGCAAGTATCCGCATTATTAAAGACTATACTCTGGTTGAGTTGTCACTAGTTGACAGCCCTGCAAACCAGTTTGCCAATATTCTATCTGTTGAAAAGGTAGATGGAGTTGACACCATTACTGGCGAGGGTGTAGAAACAGTTCTAGAAAACGTATTCTGGGACAAAGAATCAGGATTGGTAACAATCTCAGAAGAAGAAAATGCAGTTAGCCCTGTAACAGGTGCAAGTATGCAAAACATAGGTTTTGTTGAGAAGTCAGATGCTGATAAACTTGACATGGTAAAGTTCTTAGTAGATAGTGCTAAAGGCATTAATACTTCTAAGACTATTAAAAAGGAGAATGATAACATGGCTGAAAACGAAAACGTTGAATCAGTAGATGTCGCTCCAGAGGCAGAAGTTGTTGACGCTCCTGCTACAGAAGAAGTTGTTGAAGAGGCTCCAGTAGCCGAGCCAGCACATGTAGAAGAAGTTGTAGAAGAATCAGGTTCAGAGGAAGTAATTGCTAAGGCAGTTGCAGAACTAGGTTCAACAGTAACAACAGCCTTTAGCGACATTGCAGCAATCGTTAAGTCACTAGCAGAAGCAAAAGATGCTCTTGTTAATGAGATTGCTGACCTAAAGAAGTCACTCGGATATGTAACTACAGCAGTTGCAGAAGCAGAGTCAGATTTCACAAATCTTGGAAAGCGTATTGACGCAGTAGAAGCAGATACCGCTTTCCGTAAGTCTGGCGACCTCGGTGAGGTCGTTCAGGAACCAGTACTGGTGGAAAAATCAGTATGGGGCGGAAGTTTCCTCACAACATCCGATTTACTAAAATAACTCACTCAGGAGGTGAAAAATAAAATGTCAGAAGAAATTATCAAAAATATGCCTTCAGGTGCTAGTCCAGTTTCAAACTACCCTAACGCTGAAGGTGCTTTCGGTACAGCAGACAGCGTATCAAGTGGTACAGGTGCTTTTTCAGAGCACGGTACTTACCTGGGCAACAGCCCTACCGCTAACTTTGGTGTAACCACTGGTGCAAATGGTGTAAACCCATCTGCTACTGCAAGTCCAACTTATCCAGGTACTGGTATCCTACGCCCTGAACAGGCACGTCGTTTCATCGACTATGTTTGGGACGCTACCACTCTTGCACAGGACGGACGTAGAGTAACAATGAGAGCAAACACAATGGAACTTGAGAAGATTAACGTGGGAGACCGTGTTATTCGTGCTGCAAGCCAGGGTGTTTCAACCTACACCAACACTGGTGCTACCTTCTCAAAGGTAGAACTAACAACTAAGAAGATTCGTCTTGACTGGGAAGTTTCTGCAGAGTCACTTGAAGATAACATCGAAGGTGCTGCTCTAGAGGACCACCTAGTACGTCTCATGACCAATGCTTTCGGTAATGATATCGAAGACCTCGCCATCAACGGTGACGGTTCAACAGGTTCATTCCTAAGCATCATGAACGGCTTCATTAACATGGAGAAGACCAACCCTAACACTGGTGCTGGTTCAAACCTTGGAAGTGCACACGAAGTTGTAAACGCTTCAGCGATTACCGACTGGACAACTGATAAACTACAAGCACTAATCTTGGCTATGCCTCGCAGATACCGTGCCATCACAAACGGACTTAAGTTCTACGCTGGTACAGACACATTTGCTAACATTGTTAAGAACAATGCTACAGTTTACTCAACCATTGGTTCTACCGAGAACACTCGTAACGAGTTCATCGGTGGTGCAAACCAGACCTTCGGTGGAGCACGTCAGACTCGTGTACTAGGTGTACCTGTTCTTGAAGTTCCTTACTACCCTGCAGGATTTGTTGACCTAACATTCCCACAGAACCGTATTTGGGGCTTCCAGAGAGACATCACTGTGAACCGTTTCTACGTTCCTAAGAAGGACACAGTAGAATACACTGTATTCGTTCGTTTCGGTATTGCCTGGGAAGAACTTGATGCAGTTGCATTCCAAGACGCAAGCACAGAGTCCTAAAATTCTGTAATGCGTCACCCTTTGAGGGGGTAGGGACTTCGGTTCCTACCCCTTTCATTAATTTGTGGTATAATTAAAATAAATCTAAGGAGGATTTAACATGGCTGAAACAAAAAAGACACCTACCCCAAAGCCTGTTGTTGAAGAAGCAGTTGTAGAAGCACCTGCAGAAGCAAAAGCAGAGGTTATTGCGGAAGATGTAATCGTAGCACCAGAGCCTACAAAAGACGTTCCTACATTGGGATTCAATGAGGACGGCGTAATGGGTTCAACAACAACAAAGGCTGAAAAAGCAAAGAAGCAGGAACTGCCTACAGTAGAGATGCCAGTTGGCAAAGTTGCTCTATATTCGCAGAGAAACCTTTATGCAGACGGACCTGGAAAAATCAATGTTGGATACAACATCGTTCCAAAGAAGTATGTAGACTTCTGGCTAAAGCAGCGTGGCGTTCGCATTGCTACTCCACAAGAAGTAGCGGAGGCATTTGCCTAAATGGAAGTATTGAGAGTTCCACCATATCCTATTACAACTAAATGGACTGTGCCAAATGCAAATACGGCATACTCTGTTTATGTTGAGGATTTGGTGGACCACTCATTCGAAACATCCACAATTACGTCAGACTCAAACAAGCAGATATCATATATTCTTCCACGTTCAAAAGTACAGTTTGACCGTGACTTCTTGTTTAAAGTAACTGATTCAACTGGAGAAATTGTTGTAGAAGACAACCTAAGCGTCTATAGACCATATGTAGACCCAAACACTTTGGGAACAACTGCGGCATCAATTGAAGAATATAAAAAATGGGAAATCATTGCTAGGTCAATTATGGATAATTACCTAAATAGTACAGCAGATTTCTACAATCACAAACTTGTTGTTGTTAAAGAAGGTCAGGGTGGAGACTACTTCCCAATCTGGCACAATGTTAACAAAGTATTAAAGGTATATGAGAACAACGTTCTTGTTTATAATGGCGAAGATGTTCCACTGACTATTGCCAACCAGACACCAACAATTTCATCAGGTACAGTCACCTTAACAACTAGCACAGCACATGGCTTTGAGGTGGGAGATGTTGTTAGAATTTCAACAGTTGTCCCAACTGGATATCAGGGAACATTCTCTGTAACAGCAGTTCCATCATCAACAAGTTTTAGTTTCGCAAACTCAACTACTGGAAACATCACCACACCAGGAACCGTGCTTAGAATTTGGGAGTATGAGTACAAAACTCTACTGGACAACTCAGCAATCGCTAGAGTAGAAGCAAATGGAGTATACAACAGAAACCAGTCTACACCACTAAGAATTCCTGGAGCATCTGGCGACCTTGGACTATACTCTGGTGCAGTAAGTAACTACGTTGCCTTTCCAGAAGGATATGACTACACATTTGTTCTAGATGCTGGCTACAAAACAATTCCACCAGACGTAGAAAGAGCAGCGACAATTCTAGTAGAAGAACTAAAGTGCGGAAGCAACGACTACTACACACGCTTTGTAACACAGTATAGCACTGACCAATTCGACATTAAATTTGCCCCACAATTTTTGGAGGGAACTGGCAACATGCTTGTTGATAAGATTCTTAGCAACTATAAGGGCAGCACATTCAAGCCAGCAATACTATAATGATATGCGAAACTACCGACTTTGCCTACCCACTACTTGCTGATATCTACTATCCAATTGTAGAAACTGGGGCATACGGTAATCTTAAAAAGCAATGGGTTTTAGACAAAACCGTAGCCTGTTTCTTCAACGTTGGCGGTAGTAAGTTTAAGCAAGACGTTGGCACAGAAGCAAATATCAATATAGACAATTCACTTATTGGTAGATTAAGAAACAACCCAACAATATCAAGTACTGATTCTTCGTACTCTATTACAAACATTATTGTTACAAACATTCGTGGTAATGATGGTCAACTTATATATAACGAAAGTTCTGGTCCACGTTCTGGCAACTCAACGTTATTTGAGGTTGCAACTCTTACACCAATTGTTGGTCCATTTGGAAAAGTGGAATACTATAAAGTTATTCTTAGACGTTCAGAGAATCAGGCGGTTGACCTGTGAAAGTAGATATAAACTTTAAAAATCTTTTTAGCGACCTAAATAATTTGACACAATACTCTGTTGGATTCTTAGATGGGGTACAGGCAGCAAGACCAGTTATCATGGATAATCTTGGTAAAGAAATTATAGAAATGCTAAAAGACTTTATCGATACAAACGCAAGGGTAGACCCACAAACATTGCACCATGTTTATGAATGGTATCAAACTGGTTCTCCACAAGCAAGACTATTTGATATTGAATATCTTGTTCGTGGAAATAGTGGTCTTTCTTTTAATTACACATTTTCTCAATCAACATCTCTTTCAAATAACTCTACAGTTCCTTTTTATAATAAAGCAACAATAATGGAAAATGGCAGCCCAGTAGTAATCAAACCAAAAAATTCATCAGTGCTATCTTTTAACCAAGATGGAGAACAGGTATTTACCAAAAAGCCAATTGTTGTTTCTAATCCAGGTGGAGACGATGTAGAGGGTGGCTTTGAAAGTACAATCAAAACATTCTTTGACAGTTATTTTACACAGTCATTTTTGATGACTAGTGGGGTATTATCTCACCTCAACAATGCAAAATCATTTAAGGATAATGTTTTAGCAGGTTCAAAACAAGGAAAGCCGTTAGGATTTAAAGTTGGCTATCGGTGGGCAACGAAAGGTGGTATCATAGAGTAATGAGTAAAACATCTATTCTAAACACGCCAGTCTTATGGGTAAATGCATACCTACAGGAAAAACTTGAAGGTCTTGGATTTGAGACAGTGCCATTCTTCCCAACTACCCCATCAACCATAAATGACGTTACAGAGTTTTTCCCAGCAGGTGGGGTAATGTGTACATACGACAGGCTTATGCGTATGCGTAAAAGCCCATTCCCACACATTAAGTGCGAACAACTGCTTTACTATTTCTATGCAACTGCCGAAAACTCAATCATTAACATGGTTAAAATCACTGAAAAGGTTAATAGACTTATGGATAGAGAAGACGAGACAGCGGAAGAACTTAACGAATGGTGCAGACGCAAAGGCTCAATTGTTGTTGAGGGAGAAACAATTGAACCAAACTTTAGATTCTTTAATTTTAAAGTATTTCAACTTCAAGAGACCAGAGATGTTATTAACTTTGGTACAGCCAGAACCTATGGTGGCAACAAGATTATTATCTACTATGACTACGCAATGCTGGAATTAGAGTAGTTATAAAAGTATGCTATACTTATAGGGAGGAAACACCGTTCACAATCCATAAATGAAAGATGGTGAAATAAATATGGCATATACAAGAGGCTCAAACGCTAACATTATCGTAGGTGCTGCTGCTTTGTTCGTAACAAACGACACTTCAACACTTACCGCTGCAACCGTTCCAACCTTCATCGATGGTGAATCATACCGTGAGACACTATCACTTCGTCACACAGACAAGTTCCGTAACGTTGGTTACACCAACAACGGTCTAGAAATCGCTTTCGCTCCAGACTTTGGTGAGGTTATGGTAGACCAACTACTAGACACCGCTAAAATCTTCAAGCAGGGCATGAAGGTAACACTTAAGACAACTCTTGCCGAGGCAACTCTAGAGAACCTTCTTCTAGCAATTGCTGGTAAGACTCAGGACTTTGGTGTACTAAACTACGGCACTGCAGTAGAAACAAGCAAACTCGCTGGTCTAACCGCTGCTCCAGGTACTGGTGCTGCTGGTCTAACCGCTGCAACAGTTGTTAACACTGGAACCGAAACCAACACATTCCTGAACCTAACTTCAGGTGACCTTGGTGACTACCCAATCGAACGTGGTATCATCGCTGTTGGTCCAGGTCTAGGCAACTCTGCTGGCTATGTTGGAGGTACTCCTACAACTGCTGACCAGAACGAGCGTGTTTACCTTGCTTACCGTGCTGTTTCAATCGACTCAGTAACAGTATCAGCAAAGCGTGACTCAGCAACTGCTTTCGAAGTATCATTCCGTCTGCTTCCAGACGACAACGGTGCTTATGGAAAGATTGTTGACCGTTCATTCTAAAACTAAATAGTGTGGAACTGCCCTGGGTTTATGCCTGGGGCAGTTTCTTTTTTGATATACTTATATAATGCCTACAAAAATATATGACATTGAAGAAATAGAACTAATTGATGGAACAATAATTGAGATTAGTCCATTAAAAATTAAATACCTAAGAGAGTTTATGAATGCTTTTGAGGGTATTAAAAATACTAAAACAGATGAAGAGTCAATTGCAACACTAGCAGAATGCGTGAGGATTGCAATGAAGCAATACTACCCATCTATCAAAACAATCGAAGACCTTGAGGACCAGATTGATTTGCCAACAATGTATAAAGTTTTGGATGTTTGTGCTGGAATTAAGGTAAACATAAATCCAGAAACAGAAGAGCCAAAACCAAACACAGCAAAAGCCAAAAGCGAAAATACTTGGGAAAAGTTAGACTTAGCAAAACTTGAATCAGAAGTATTTTTATTAGGCATCTGGAAGAACTACGACGAACTTGAAAGAAGCATATCTATGTCAGAACTAATGGCTATCCTTGAATCAAGAAGAGAGTTGGACTACAATGAAAAGAAGTTCCTTGCTGCTATGCAGGGCGTTGACCTAGACGAAACTAGTGGCAAGAAGGAAGAAGACCCTTGGGAAGCCATGAAAGCCAGGGTAGCCGCAAAGACATCTGGAATTGGTAATGGAGACCCTAATGACATTACATCACTACAGGGTCAAAAGGCACAGCAATACGGATTCGGTATCGGTATGGGTCTTGACTACGAAGTTATCTCCAAATAGACATTGTTTATGTTATAATTGTTTAGAAACCATAAGGAGGATTCATGTCTACAACTATCAATGAGACAAAAACTGTAGAACTACTAGACGGTACAAAGATTTCTGTCCGTCCACTTAAAATCTCACTTCTCCGCCCTTTCATGACAAAGTTTGAGGGTATCGCAGAAGTAGCAGACAACAACGAGAAGTCAATGACTCTTCTCATGGAATGTGTCCAGATTGCTCTGAAGCAGTATGCTCCAGAACTAGCCACAGACCTGAAGGCACTGGAGGAACTTCTAGACCTTCCAACCGTATACAAGATTGTCGAAGAGGCATCTGGTATCAAACTTAGTGAAGCCTCACTAATGGGTGGTCTAATTAACGGCTAATAAAGCGGTGTAAGTTGAATGGCTGATATTGAAACTAATGTAAATATAAATATTGATACGTCAGATGCTCTGGCGCAACTCAAACTTTTACAACAGCAAATATCAGCCTTTCAGCAAGCCATGCGAAAAGCAGGTGCTGACAACGCTGCTGCTGCACGAGCAATGCAGCAAAACCTTGTAAACTCAGTTAATGCAACTGGTAAGTTTCAGGCAAATATTCAAACAATTCAAACAAGTGCAGAACGATTTACCACAGCACTTGAAAAGAACAAACTCACAATGGGTGAGTACTTCCGCTATGCAGGTGGAGCATCAAAAACTTTCGGCAAACTTTTTAAGTCCGAGTTCGAAACAATCAACCAGGTTGCTCGTGAAAGAGTAAAAGACCTACAGACACAATACATCAAACTAGGTCGTGATGCCAATGGTGCTATGAAGGCTATTTCTGTTAGACCTCTTGCACTGGACATGGATAACCTGGGAACAAAGACTCAGATTGCTGCTCAACGCCAACAGTTATTCAATCAGTTGATGAAACAGGGTTCTACCCAACTTCTAAACTTTGGTAAGAACACTCAGTGGGCTGGTCGTCAGTTGATGGTTGGTTTTACCGTACCACTAACCATGATGGGGTCAGCCGCTGCTAAAGCCTATATGGAAATTGAGAAGGCTTCTATTTCATTCAAGCGTGTTTATGGAGACATTAATACAACAGCAGATGAAACAGAAAAGATGGCTCAAAATGTTAAAGCATTGGCTAATGAGTTTACTAAGTATGGTGTTGCTGTAGCAGATACTATGGATATGGCTGCTAAGGCTGCTGCTATGGGTAAGACTGGTGCAGACCTACTTGCTCAGATTAACCAAGCAAATAAATTGGCGGTACTTGGTCAGGTAGACCAGAACCAAGCACTAGAGACAACAATCTCGCTAACAAATGCCTTCGGAACATCTGCTGACCAGTTGTCTGGAAAAATTGACTTCCTAAACGCAGTAGAAAACCAAACTGTAACATCTATTGAAGACCTAACCATTGCTATTCCAAAGGCTGCTCCAGTAATTAAGCAACTTGGTGGTAGCGTAGAAGACCTAACATTCTTCCTAACTGCCATGAAGGAAGGTGGCATTAACGCATCAGAAGGTGCTAACGCACTGAAGTCTGGTATCGCATCTATGATTAACCCAACTAAAAAGGCATCAGACTTCCTTCGTGGATTTGGTATCAACATCAAGGGTATTGTAGAGGGTAACGCTGGAAACATTAAGCAAACAGTTATTGATGTAGCAAAGGCATTCGATACACTTGACCCACTAAACCGTGCTCGTGCTATTGAACAGATGTTCGGAAAGTTCCAGTTCTCTCGTATCTCTACGCTGTTCCAGAACGTAATCAAAGAGGGTAGCCAGGCTCAAACTGTAGCAGGACTTGCAAAGCAAACAGCAGAAGAATTGGCAGTTCTATCAGAACGAGAAATGAAAAAGATTTCAGATTCACCAATGTATAAGTTCCAAAAGGCTGTCCAAGACATTCAGGCGAAACTAGCACCAGTTGGTGAGGCATTCCTAAAGGCTATTACACCAATTATGGAATTTGTTGGAAAGGTGCTTGATGGATTTAACAATCTAAGTAGCGGAACAAAGAACTTTATAACTATTCTTGTCACTGCTGTGGCAGGTATTGGTCCACTATTACTAATGACATTTGGTCTTCTTGCCAACGGTATTGCAAACATCATGAAACTGTTTACCAATATCAAGTCAATGATTAATAAGTCAACAAGACCTTCAGACATTCTTGGTGAGCAAACAGGATACATGAACTCAGAGCAACTTAAGGCTGCTGCTATTGCATCATCACTTGACCAGGCTCACTCTAAACTTCGTCAAACATTTACATCTGAAGCAAGTGCTGTTAATGAACTTACAGCAGCATATAGAAATGCTATTCAGGCTCAACAACAATTCCAGGGCGTTCCTAACGTACCTGTAGGTGACCCAAATGCAGTTCCAAAAACTGCTACACCTAAAAAGTATGCCAATGGTGTGGCAATGGTTCCAGGACCAAAGGGGGCAGGAGACATTGTTCCAGCACTACTATCACCAGGTGAAGCAGTTATTCCTGCAAAACATGCACAGAAGTATGCCCCAGTAATCGCTGGCATGGTTGCTGGAAACCTCCCAGGATTTGAGAATGGAACTACTGGTGCAGGAATGCGTCAGACAGTCTATGGTCCGCTAACACAAAAACAAACTGAAGGTCTTGCAAGAACAGGTGGTCAACTAAAGCAGATTAGCGATGAAGTTATGGCTGGTCCATATGCCAATGTTCCACCTACAGATTTTGGTACACAGATTTCTCCAACTACTGGTCACTCATTCCCTGCCTTTAACGTTGGTGGTATTTACCAGAAACCAGATGGAACTAAAGTATTCGTTAAGCCACAGATGGACCTAACATCTGCACTAGCAGAAGTTCGTGGAACAACTATTGCTCGTGATGCACACGGTCTTGTAGCACCTAAGCAAGAGATTCGTGTAATGATGGACCCAACAGACCCAGAAAACAAGCGTCGCTTCATTGTTCTTGAGTCAGCACTTGATTCAAGAATTGCAGATATTCCAAACACATTCACTAAAGACCAGTACTTTACACAACTTGTTGCTTCACTTCTTCGTGGAGATAAAGACCTTGGTATTGGAAACCTTGGCGGTAACGTTCTTGCTGACGTAGGTACTGCTGGTGTGTTCGGTAGAGCATCTGGAAAACGTGCTCTTGGTAGTGCAATCAACTCAATGGAAGAGCAAGCCATTATCAACCTTCTCGGTGTAAAGGGTGGTGCTAAGAGATTCTTTGCTGAAGCAACATCAGAGATGGTGTCAAAGATGACACCTGCTGAATATGACGCAGCAATGAAGGCTGAAATTCAGAGAGTTGCTCCAAAACTACAGGCTACAATTGCTGGCTTTGGAAACATGTCACCAGAAGAAAAGGTTGCCTATGAAGCAATGCAGCAAAGACTACAGGCAGGTATGGGCGTTGACTGGGGTAGATATCAGGTTATGCACTCTGCAGTGCCACCAAAGAAATTTGAAGATGGTGGATGGGTAGGGCTAACACAAGCATCCCACACCCAAAAAGAATTAGATAAGTACGACCCTGCTGTAAGAGCACAAATCGAAAAACTTTATCCAGGACTAAAAGATGAACACCTACAATACATTACAGTTCTGGGCAACCTAACAGCAGACCTACCAACATGGGTAAACCAAAGACTTATACCAGGAAAGGGTGGAATTGTTCCACCTATTTTCCAAAAGGTATGGAATTCAATTCAAGGAAAGTTTAATTCAAGTGCTAGGGCTGCAGGAGTTCCAGCAAACCTTAACGACACACTTGCTCAAATTGAAAATGTGGTTGGAAACACAACAGTCAAGGTTGCTGGCGGAAGAAACGTAATTGACCCAATCCTAGCAGATGGAACAAAGGAAGCCCTGTTCTCTTCAGTATCAAAGGGTGGGGATTATGCACAGGTTGCAAACAGACTTATTGAGCGTTCTAACACAGTTGGAAGTATTCGTGCAGACCTTGGTAAAAATGCAAATGGAAAACTAAGAGAATTACTGGCATCTGGAATTGCAGAGTTTGCACCAAACGGTAAAGACGTTGTTTTTGCTGGAACAAAAATAAAAATTGGAAGATTTGCACTATCAAGTTCAGCAAAGAAACCTGAGCAACGAGCAGGAGAAGAAGCAGCCAGAGCATCGTGGATTGCATCAGGTGCAGCCCCAGAAGCCCTTCCAGAACAACTTAAACTTCGTGGTTCTTCAATGCCTCCAGGCTCATTTAGACGCTCACTAACTGGAATTTCAAGTTATGACGAATTGCTTGCAAGCATAACATCAGTAAGCGACCCAACCGTATTTGATGAAAAAGCATTTATGTCTGCTCAAAAGTTTGCAGAAGGAACTGAAAATGTTGGTGGCAAACCAAGCATTAAGCCAAAGGCATCCGTATTCGACATTGACGACACACTTCTTGACCTGTCTTCTTTCATGGTAAAGCACAAGGCAGAAAACGACAAACTTCCAGAAGAACAAAAAAAGAAATGGTACAAAGAGGCTGCAAAAGACCCTAAAGGTATTCCAGCAGCAATTGCCAGACTAAAAGCAGCACAAGAGCGTGGAAACAAAATCCTGCTTATGACTGCTCGCCCAGACTTCTATGAGCCATATACTATTGAAACCCTAGAAAAACTTGGTATTGACATGAAGGGCATCAAGGTCATTGCAAGAAAAGATAAAGACTATCGCAAGCCAGAGCAGATGAAGTATGACAAAACTGCTGCATTCATGAAGTATTACGACATTGAAGAATTCTATGACGATATGGCTGCTACTCGTGGTGCTATTAGTCTTCTTGGTATCCCTACATACAACCCACTCAAACTAGCCAGCGGCTTTAAGGTGATGATGGGCGATGAAAAGCAAGGAGAGTTTGGAACACTAAAAGAAGCAAACGACTTTATTATTAGTGGAGGTGCTGACGAAGACGCTGTTGTAGTTGGTCCAAATGGCAAAGTGTCATTCCCAGACCTTCCTTGGAGAAAATTTGCTAAGGGTGGACGAATCCCAGGATATGCCAATGGAACATTCTCAGTTCCAGGACCAAAGGGTGCTGGCGACGTAGTTCCTGCTATGCTGTCCCCAGGTGAGGCTGTAATCCCTGCAAAACAAGCAGAACAACACCGTGGACTGATTACACAAATGATTGACGGTAACCTAAAGGGTTATGCAAATGGTGGAGTTATTCCAGGATATCGTAATGGTGGAATTATTAAGGGTTACAACACTGGAGGATTTGTTGACGGTAAGCCAGTTAGAGTTATCATCGTTGGAGATGAAACTGTTCAGGACTCACCAGCACAAAACGTTATTGACATACAAGAAGACGTTGCTAAGGGTCAAAAGGACGGTCTAGAAGAGCAAAGAGCAACTGGTGAAGAACTTCGTCAACTTATTAAAGACCAAAAAGAAAGAGACAAAAAAGAAGCAGACTACCAGAAGCAGGTAGAACTAGAGCAAAGAAGAGTAGACGCTGGCTACGACGACATGACCGAGGAGCAGAAAAAGAAGTTTGATAAGAATGCTACTGGTGGCGGTATTGCTGGAAAGATTGGAAAAGCATTTACTAGAACTGAAACAACTGGTAAGATTCAGTCTGCAGCATACGCAGCAACCTCTATAGCAGGTATGGCTTCTATGATTCCAGAGAATGTAATCCCTGGTGTTGGAAAGGCTGCACAGGCAGCGATTGCTCCTATTGGTGCTGTAACTGCTGCTATGCAAATGATTCCAGGTCCTGCTGGTGTTGTTGTTGGTGCTCTTGCTGCTATTGGAACTATTGGATTCCAAATTGCAGACCACCTACAGAAAGTAAGTCAAGAATCACAAAGACTGGCAGAAGCCATGGGTACTGGAAACAAGGCTATTGGAAAGTTTGCAGAATTTGCAAAAACCGTAAGCGGTACTGAAGTAATGAACAAGCAGCGTCAGGCAAGTGCTGGACAGTTCTTCAACGTAGTTGAGGGTAAGACAACATTCGGTGAGTCTTACATGAAGAGTGATGCAGGTACACAACTTGTAAAAGACGTTGGAGAGTCTATTAAATCTGGCGGTCTTGAAAATGCTAAGAAACTTATTACAACACAACTCTCTACAGCAATTTCATCTGGTGTAATGACACCTGCCCAGGCTCGCTCTATTGCTGCTAACCTTGGTGCAAAACTTGGAGACATGTCTTTTGGTATGGAAGTTTCTGGAAAGATTACGGACCTTGTTGGTCCAAGCGGCGAAGACCTTGCAAAAGAACCACTAAACGTTAGACTGCGTGTGGTTGAAATGGGTATGGAGAATGTCCGTAAACAATTTGAAAATAGTGCTAAGTACAATGCAGGTGGCTCTGAAGCAAACAAGGCTGCTGGAAATACAGTACAAAGTGCTGCACAAGGAACAGTTGCAGGTGGTGTTGCAGGTCTGGCTCTTGGTGGTGCTGCTGCAGTAGTTGCTCCGCTTATTGCTGGAACCGCTGCAGCATCAACCCTGACTGGAACACTTATTGCAGGTATGGCTGCTGCTGTGCCAGTAGTTGGTTTGGTTGCAGCAGGTATTGGTCTCGTTGCTGGAGCAGTTTACGGAGTAGTAAAAGCAGAAGAGGCAATGACCAAACAGGCTGCTATGACTGTTACAGCAGTTGGAGACCAACTTGCACTTCAGCAACAAATGGCTGACTCCCTAGAAGTATCTTACCAAAAGAGAATTGATGCAGCACGAGCCGCAGGTGATGCTGCCGAAGCCACAAGACTTCAGAACCAGTACCTAGTTGACCAAAAGGCATTGCTAGAAGCAAATGCAAAAAACACTCAAGAAATGTACGACAGTGTTAAGAGTGCTTCAGGTGGCTTCTTGTGGATGGGCGATATGGCTGGTAAGTATGAGACTGTCGCTAACGATGCAATCGACGCAGCCTTCAAGGGTACTGGTCAAGAAGTTCAAGCAACAATGGCAAAAGACACTATTGGAAATATGACAACTGCCAATAAGGGTCAGAAGACTATGCTTAAAACAATGGTTGCTCAAAAACAACTTGGTTTCAACCAAATTGAAACAGCAAATGAGTTGTTTGGTAGTAGCGAAGAGGGTGCAAACCAACTTGAAAAACTTCTTGTTAATAGCCCTACAGAAGCAAACAGAACTCTTGGTCTTGCTGCATCGCTACAGGGACCACAGAAAAAACAATTCGTTATTGATATGAGCCTAAAGAGTCCAGAAGATGCAAAGGCAATGAACGATGCTCTAGAAATGGCACAAAAGACAACTGGTGTATTCTTCGGTCAGAAGAACGTCGCAGAAGCAGTAATGAAGTTTGCTGTCGAAAACCCAGAAAAGATGCTGGAGTTCAAGAAAAACATTGACGCACTAAAAGCATCCAAGGTTATTGACATTTCTGTTGTTCAAAAAATTCTTGGTAAGGACATTGCTAAACTTCTAAAAGACCCAGTTATTGGAAAATACTTTAACAAGTATAGCAAGGCTAACAAGGCTGTCTTCCTTACAGAACTTCAGCAGATTATGGCTATGGAGGGTGACCCAGACATGATTGCGTCTTGGAAACTCTGGAACAAAGAAAATGGTCAAACTAGAAGTTTTGCTGAGTTTGCGGCATATCAGGCAGACAGAACTGTAACTACTCAGGGTGAGGACACAACTGGTGTCGGTGACGGCAACGGAGACGGTGGACCAAAAGCCCCAGAACCATCAATCCTTGACAAGTATGTAAAGATGCTTCGTGAAGCCAATATGTGGCAACAAAAACTTACTATTGGATGGAACGACTCATACAAAGCAATTATGAAATATGGAACTGAATCAATTAAGCAGTTTGGCGGTATTGCAGCACTTATGCAGCAACAGGGTGCAGATGCAGAAATCATCAGAGACTTTATGAACGGTACTGAAGAAGAGCAGAACAGAATCATTGATAAGAAGACTGGTAAACTAAGAAAGAATGCTGGAGAACTTCTAAAGAAGTTAAAGGAAATTAAGGATGCCAGCGATTTTGGTCTCTCCTATATTCTTGCAACACCAGCAGAAAGACTAGCCAAAGACAACGAACTTTACCAGGCTGGTCTTGACGTAATTGCCATTAAAGAAAAGAAGATTAATGACAAGTATGATGCTCGCATCAAGGCTCTTGACCAAATTGGAAAAATCCAAGACAAGAACAATCAGCAACAGCAGGATACGCTAACTCTTGCAGATGCATTATCAAAGGGTGACATTGCCGCCGCTGCCAAGGCTGCACTACAAGCAAAACAAAACGAACAAAAGCAAGCCCTTGAAGATGCAAAAGCAAGTCTTGACAATGCAAGAAAGGCTGAACTTGAGAATATTGAAATTAAGATTAATGGTCATGTTGAAAAACGTGCAGGACTAGAAAAGATTATTGCAGATAACTCAGAAAAAATTGCAAACTTTAAGTTGCTTGAGCAAGAGCGTCAGCACAAGATTGCAACGGATGCACTTGCTTCATCTATTCACGTTGCAAAAATGCTTAAAGATGGCAAAGCACTATCTGGTCTAAAACCATATAACCCAACTGTTACTGGCGGTGGTGGAACAACTGCAGCACCTGGCGGAACAACTGCAGCACCAGGAGCAACTACAACTCCTGCACCAACATCTGGAAGTAACTCAGGACTAACTCAAAATGTTGGAAGTCTTTCTGGAATTATGAACACTCAGGCACTGCAAAACACAATTGATGCAGTATCTGGTGAAAAGGGTGCAACAAAAGTTTCTAAAGATTACTACGCTGCAAAAGCAAAAGTAAAACAACTTGCTGCAAAAGTTGGTGTAACTAAAAATGGCGGTCTAATGAGTGACGCAGAGGCAGCCGAAAAATTTGGTGGTAAGGATACTCAAGGTTACAAAGACTATACAGCAGCAGTTGCAAAACTAGGTACAGCAACAAGTACAGCAACAAACTGGGGTCTTATGGTAGATGGAAAAGTTTTGACAGCATCACAAATTGACACAGCCTACACCGACTATAACAGTAACTATAATGCGATTGTTGGTTCTCAGGGTAAAAAAGATGCCTATGAAGCAGCAAAAGCAGAAATGTCACCTGCAGTTTTGGATAGAGCAAAATACATCCACAATGCAGATACTGCATTCAGAAAAGACCAGACAAAACTAAGCAACATGAGAGCAAAAATAGAAACTGCTAAGGGTAAATTTACTGGTTTGGCTGCAGGACACAAAAATAAATCAATTTATTGGTTAAAAGAAACATATGACAATACCCCAGAATCAATGAAGAAAGACACTGGCTGGCAGCAATTGATAGAAGCAGGTGCAGAGCCAGAGGCATACATAAAGCATGGTGCTTATATGGTTAAAAGGTTTGAGAATACTGATAAGTATAGACAAGAACTTAGAAATGCAGGATACACCGATACAAAACTATCTCTAGCAAACCTTTTTGATGATGTTACTGGAACTGATGGTGAGCAACTTGCCACAATTGATGATTTTAAGAATAATCAAATGTATTCTGCCGATGCTTCTGGCAAGAGAACACGAGGCAATAAGCCAGACATGAACAACATGGCTAACTTTGTTAGTAAACACTATGCAAAGGGTGGTATGGTTTATGCAAATAATGGTTTAGAGATTGCAGCAAGCAAATACGCTCTTGGAACAGACACAATTCCAGCGATGCTAACTGCTGGAGAATTTGTTATGAGCAAGCCAGCGGTAGACAGAATCGGTTCTGAAGCACTTTCAGCAATGAATAATGGAACATCTCCAGGCGAATCAGTGTATAATTATAGTATTACAGTGAATGCCAACTCTTCAGATGCTAACGGAATTGCAGATGCAGTTCTACGAGAAATCAGAAGAATTGACTCACAAAGAATTAGGAGCAGTAGTATTTAATGACAACAAGCACATACCTCGCTGGTAGAAAGAAGTATAGAAGACCACAAGCAATGATGTGGTCAGACCTACCTCCAGTTACATCAAATGGATTTTTAGTTCCAGACGGATTTGAGGTAAATGCTGCTACCGCAGGAGACGACTTTATAGTTCTGTCTGACCACAACAGAAAAGACATTTCTTTCAAGCCAGAACGTATTGAGAAGCGTGAGCGAATGATTAATGGTCGTATGCGTTCATATCACGTTGCTGATAAAATGACTATTAGTACTTCTTGGGAGATGCTCCCATCTAGAGCATTTAGCCTAGACCCACAGTTTAATGCAACTAGCGGTAAGCCAGTAATTGGATACTCTTCTACAGGAGTGCCAATCTATTATCCAACTGCCCTGGGAGAAACAGATATACCAATTGCCCAATATACGGTAGATGGTGGTGCAGGTGGCAATGAACTTTTAGACTGGTACAATAACCACAAAGGTTCTTTCTATGTATTTTTAGCGTATGACAAAAAATCTAACTTTGCGGAATCTGGTCAGTATGGTCACCTAGCAGAGTACAATGAAGCAATTGAGATGTTCATCTCTAGTTTTGATTACACAATGGTAAAGCGTGGCGGTAGCAATTACGATTTTTGGAACATCTCCGTAACGCTGGAAGAGGTATAATGTATCAGAATACAAACCTTAAAAACTACCTTGAGCAGTCTTCTTCAGTAAATCTTCAGTCGCTAATTATCGCTGAATGGAACATGAACTTTTCAGACAACATTAATGAACTTGGTAACTATAGATATAGACCGAACATTCTTGATGCAACAGAAACAAACTTTGGAGTAGTTAAGTCAACCTGGGCGAAAGAGACTTCAGCATCATCACCAAAATATTATTACGGTGCTACAGATTCACAAACGGTTTTGAATACAGGAATCAACCTTACTACCGCAGAGCCTACAATTGTGGCAACAGTAGACCAAACAGAAAAAATGCTTTACTCTCTAACTGATGTTGTGTCGAAGTTTAGACCACGCTCTGGAATCAACAAGGTTAGATATTTTGGAGACAACTTTTTAAACTACTCCAACCCACAAATTCACCAACAACCAAGATTCTACCTATCATCAAAAGATGACAAGTTTAAGTATTGGAATTCTTACAGGGTAGAGGCGAGCGGTACAACAAGCATTGAGCGTGGAATTGGACTAACAGAAACTGGGGATGGGGACTATTTTGCTGACGACATAGCACCATTTGTTGTATATACAGACCCAGTTCCAGCAAACAGAATTGTTGTTAAAATGCAAACAGGTGTCGGTGATGTAGATAATGGACCATATAAAAAGTCAAACAACGAATCATACGAAGACCCATTTTATGAAGACCCAGCCAACACTGGCAATCTTGTTAATCAAAAAACTCCAGCACGTTGGAGAGTCCAATATCTAAATACATCTGGAACGTGGACAACCGCTAAAACATTTACATTGAATGAGCAACGTGCTAACGGCAAAAGAATAATTGGCTCAGATGGATATGTAGAGTTAGCATATGGAATTACAAATGCACCAGCCACATTTAGACTATTGGGCGAGTATGCATTTCAAAACTCATTGCCGATTGATGGTGCAACTGGAGATGCCTACTTAGTTCCAGACCCAACCAATGCTACTGCAGGAACAATTTATGTTTGGAATGGCACAAACTGGACAACAAATTCTTTTACCCCAATTTATGGCTGGTATTTAAATGAAGAGGGTCTAACAACTAAAACATCAAAGGTAACTGAACTAACATCTCCAAAATTTTACGGAAGTGCTTCAACAGTATATACCCCAACATATAGAGAGTTTCAATTTGTTAAAGGCATTCGAATTGTTGTAGACACCATGACCCAGTATCGTTCAAGTTTCGACTTGATTGAAATGTCACCAAGACTTGTTGCAGACCTGTCAGACAGAACTACAGACTTTTCCGTAACCAAGATTGCATCAGATATTGGAAACACAGGAATTCCTGTAGGACAACTTCTTGCATCTACAGGGACACTAAACCTATTTGATTACGACCAATCACTAAATGAGTACAATCCACTTGTTGCATCGGGTGGAAAAATTACAGGAAGCCTTATCTCCGCAATCTCGTCAAAAAATTTGCAGGTAAAGTTCTATGAACAAATTATTGATGATAGGCAATATCCAACAGTAACAGATTACTTTGTGCCAATCAAAACAATGTATGTTGACGGATTCCCAGAAGTAAGCACTACAGATAGAAAGGCTGGACTTAAGTTAAGAGATTTCCTATTCCACCTAGAGTCTGTGGTAGCACCATCTCTATTGCTTAGAAACGTATCTGTGAGTTATGCGATTGCAACAATTCTAGACAACATAGGTTTCTCTAATTATAAGTTTTACAGAAATGCTGGAGAATCAGAAGATAAGATTCCATACTTCTTTGTAGCACCAGACACCACCGTTGCCGAGGTACTTAACGAGATTGCACAGTCAACACAAACAGCAATGTTCTTTGATGAAGACAATAACTTAATTATCATGTCAAGAAATTACATTATGCCAACAGTTGATGAAAGACCAACAGACATAACTCTGTATGGTACAAAAGACTATGCACAAAATGGAATTTTGCGTAATGACGCAACAAATACCGTCCTAGCCAACATAGCCTCGCTTGATGCAGAGAATAGCGTGGTATACAATGGAGGAAAGATTGTATATACAAATAGATACATTCAAAAGTCATACTCCACTGTTCAAGAAGCAGGTATGCTAAATAAGGGTCAGACGTATAAGTATAAGCCAGTTCTTTTGTGGGAAGTATCTGGAACAGAATCACTAAGACCAACTAACGACGAAGTTGGAAACCAATCTAACTACTCTTTGAGTGCATTGGTGCTAAACTCAGAACTTACTAGCACACTCCCAACTGTTTCTAGTGGAGTGATTGTTAATAACATTATGGATTTTGGTCAATCAATTTATTGGCTAACTCGCTATACTGGATATCTATATGCCAATGGAGAGATTATAAAATATGATGCAGTCGAACATTCCGTTACTGGTTACGATTCTCCAGTTTGGATTAAAGACTTGACAGAATACCAAAAGTACTTTTCAAAACTACCATTTAACGGACAAATTTTCCCTACAGGCAAAGTAAGAATTTATGCAGAGCCTAACTTTGATGCCAATGGTGCAATACAAGAGGGTGCGGTAGCCAAGCATGGTCGTGGTCAGTTTGGAACAGCAGTAACAACCCACACAGTTCTAGATGAAGAAAACTTGTGGATAGCAGAAACAGATAACCACAAATCATTCTTAATGCAATCAAAGTGGATATTTAAAGAAGATGCTAACTACAACCACCAGTATGCAGAGACTCGCTATAAGTTAACTGGTGCTACTAGAGTTGGTGCAACAATTATTGACGTTGACAGCACAATAGGTCTTGCAGAAGGTATGTTTATATATCCTGGTCCAATTAGAACAATCGCAACTCATACCCCAACGTTTGCTTCTGGCAACATGACAATTACCTCTTCATCACATGGATTTGTTATTGGTAACCAAGTAAAAATTTCAGGTATTGTCCCATCAGCATATAACGGAATTTATACCGTTTTATCACAAACAGCCAACAATTTTACAGTTGCCAATAAAAATGGTGCATCTGGAGCAATCACAACTGGTGGAACTGTAGCAAAAATGCCTAATCATTTAGGACATAACTCAATTGCCGAAGGCACAAAAATTAAAAAAGTTGACTCTGAGACAAGAATTACTATTTCAAAATCTTTGCTTGGGGCAATGTCTGGTGCAACACTGTACGCCACTAACCTACCCCTTGAACCGCTAGGCATGATTGAGAACAGCGAAACAGTAGACTCAATTGGTTTCTTAACAGACAAGCCAGACGTAACTGGGGTAACCAAAGATTTCTTCGATAGTTCTTCTTACACAGAGTCACCAAAAACAGAGACTGCAGATAAGTCAAAGCCTAACGCTGTAATTAAAAGTTCTGCATTGTCAATACAGGGACCGCAAGAATTTAACCCACTGAAATTTGCAAATGTTTTTGCATATAATCACACAAACGGTCAATATACCATAACAAATGGTCACGCATTTAAAGTTGGAGATTCGGTTGTAATTTCAGGGTTAACCTCTGGTAACGGAACAGTAAAGGTAACAGACATAACATTTGACTCAATTATTACATCAAACACAGGGACCACGAGTGCTTCTGCACAAAATGGAAAGGCTGAAAAAATTCTTCAAAATTCTACCAATGCTGTGTCTTATGTTTATAAAAATTATGAAACAGACTGTCCAAATGCATACTCATTTGGAACTAGAATGAGAATTGTTGGCAAGCCACTTCCTACAAACGAGGCTATTAACGAAGCAAAGCAAGTACCAGTTGGTGGAGAAATTTTAAATACATACAGTGTTGGTGGAAAAAACTACGATATCGCTGGTACTGGTGGCGGTATTGCAATTAACATTGACCCAACAACCAATAAGAACATTGGGTATTACTTTGAAATAGATGCATTAACAAGTAGTTCAATTGTTGACAATACTGGCTCTGGAGCAGACTCTGTAACCACAGTTCCAAATGTTTTCTTCTACAAGGTCTTAAAGGGTGCAAACTCTAAAGAGGCAATTCCTGTAGTTCTTTGGTATGGAAACGCACCAATCCTAGTTGATAATGGTCAGTTTGTTGGAATGTCAAAAGCAATGAGCACAAAGACACCAACAGTGTACGACCTTATGGTTGAAACAGAAGAATTGGGACAGGCTGCAAATGGCTCATACTCAAGAAGGTTTTACCTTTATCTAAATGGAAAACTAATCGCAACAGTTGAAGATGATGATGCGATTCCAGTAAGCACCTCAAATAAAAACTTTGCCCTGTTTGTCCGTGGCAGCGGTCTATGCCTGTTTGAGCATGTTTATGCAATTGGTGATAATTCTACAAAGCCAAACTCACCAACAACTAAGAAAAATGTTTTTACAGACGACAAGTTAGACAACGAAAACTACAGAAAGTATATTGTTAATCCAGCAATCTTATCTACATATCTTAAAGAGTTGGGAAGCAATCAGCATCCGAAATATAGCCTATATTTTGAAGAGTTTGGAACAATCATGAGAGAGTGTGCATATTTTAATATCCGTTATGAAAAAGCATTCCCTGCTCTATATTCCAAGATATCTCCAACATTTAACGACGCACAAGGATACATTGTTTCTAACTTTAGGGCTAACCCCTATGGTGCAGAATTTATGATATTTAATGCCACAGATTTCGCACTAAATCTTGATGAGGCAACTGGAAACTATCTTAGAATCCAGGGGGTAACATTTACACAGCAGTCAGCACACGACCTGACAGTAGACGAATACTTCCAAAAGAATAGCGAATTAAACAACTATTCAAACTATTCTCAGTTAAACAATAAGTATATTGATATTCAAAACAGTAGAAATACTTATGGTAGAAAAGATTTTACTCTATCTGGCAACTATATTCAAAACATAGATACAGCAAATAACCTAATGACCTGGATGGTAGAAAAAATTATGCGACCAAAGAAGTCGGTATCTGTATCTATTTTTGCAAATCCAATGATTCAGTTGGGAGATATTGTTACAATAGATTATGAGATTGACAATGTTCTACAAAATTCAACATCACGATTTGTTGTGTATCATATTGAATATCAGAGAAGTTCAAACGGTCCAGACATGAAACTATATTTAAGCGAGGTGGTCTAAAATGGGTACAAGCGGAGCAAGTAATACAGATAGCAGTAGCAAAAAGGCAACACCACTAATTCCAGAAAAACTATATGGATATCTTGGAGATAGGGGAAGAATTGAACAGGTAAAGATTGCAACATCAAACCTATTCATTGAAACTACAAACGTGCCTATTGACTACATGACTGGAGCAGTATTTGATGGAATCGGTGGCAATGAGTTTATCAATACATCTGGCACAGATACCATTCTTCAACAAAGCAACAGCCTTGTCTCTAACTCAAGCGATATTCTGGAGGAAATAAGTTCCAAAGCAAACGAAAAGCAGTCGGATGGAATAGAAGCAACAATGGGAAGATTTGCATTAAAACTATCAAACTATCTTCCACAAACAATTAACAATGTAGAATACATTGGCTCAACAGACGCTGGAGACCTAGATGGTTCTAAGGTTATAGACACATTTCCATCAAGAAACGTATATTTTGACAGTACATACGCCTACATAATTATTGAATTAGACAACGTTGGAGAAAACGAGCAGGTAGAGGTAGAATTTATGACTTCTGACAACCCTACTAATGGTATAATATAAGAGGTGAAAAATGATTACTAATTCTGGTGTTGAAATTATTTCAAAATATCTGGCAGGACAAGCAAGTTCTTATGCCTCTCACATTGCTATTGGCTCTGGTCCAAGACCACTATTTAATGGGTATACAAAATTTCCAACGTCAAACGCAACCATTGGAACAGTTAGTGGCTCTGGTCCATATACTGCAACTATTACGGTAACCTCTGGAGTGATTAACTATATTGAGGTTGGAGACATTATCTCGTCACCAGCACCAGTTGTTGTTCCACCATATACTGGAACGCTTGGTTACGGACCAGTCACAGTAACAGCAATTACTGGTCCAAAAACTTTTACAGTTTCTTCCGCATCAACAATGACTGCTGGAACGATTGCAAGCGTAGGAGCAACAACAAACATTTCTTCAAAAGACCTTGCAAGCAAAACAAAACTTGATTTTGAAATGGCTAGGTTTCCAATTACATCTCGCTCATATGTTGTAGATAAGCAGGTAATCTCTTGCACAGACTTACAAATAACTGGTGCAGACCAAATTACAGTTATAACATCATCACTTCATCCATTTGGAATTGGAGATACAGTTTATATCACAGACGTTGACTATCAGAATACTGGTCCAACCACAGATACACAGGTCAATGGACTATATATCATATCTTCAATTTCAGACTCCACCTTTGTGGCAAAACAGTACGATAGCCTATTGCCATCGTGGGACTCAAGTTTATGGAATATTTCTTACGCTGGGTACACATACAATAGCGATTTGTTTAATGCAACAGTATACACAAAGCAAGTATCGCTAACCGCAGAAGTTTCAGATATTTCTAAATATGAGATTACAGAATTAGGTCTATACTCGCTAGGCTCAAACCAATATACAACTAATTCAGATAGCAGAATTTTGCTAAACTTTTCTCGCACAGAAAACTGGGAGTATTTTGATGGAACAAATTCTACCTTGGAAATACCATATGTAACCACAATGACAAGCACCTTTGCAACAACCCCATTTTTTGCTAGTTCTAACGATGTTTGGTGGCTTGGCGATATAGCAGATACAAATAGAACATATAGACAAGAAAAACCAAGAATGCTAGAAGATGCCCTGATTCTGCCAGGAAATACATCAGAGTATGATGCTGCTACTGCCAATGACTTTACATCAGCATCAAAATATGTGGTGTTCCAAAACCCAGGTATTGACCTAAGCAAGGCTGCAGCATCTGATGAAATTTCTATCGCATTCTCTATTGCAAATGCAGCAACATCAATTTCTGTAGTTCCAACAAACTACTACATAATGCTTGAGTTTACATATGGAAACGGAACTGATTCTGCCAGACTTATTTTTAGCGGTACAGAAATCTCTGGCAACAGATATATTGTGCTTACAAAAAAGATATCCGATATAATCAAAACAACTGGATTTAACTGGAACAATGTTAGTTCATTAAAAGTTTATTCAAGCATAGAGGTATCAGGAACACCAACAAATCAGTTTGCCATTGTTTTAGACGCATTGAGATATGACAATGTTACTACAGAAAATCCACTATATGCTCTTACAGCATACACAGTTGTAAACAATTCAGAAGGGACCAGGCTTGAAAAGAAGGCTAACTCTAACGACTTAATTAACTTCAGGCTTGACCTTGCGATAGGACAATAGCATGGGTAATAAGATTGTTAAGATACCAGTATCAGAAATCCAGGGTTTGAGGTCAGATGGTTCGTATCTACTAAGATATAGGGTAAAGTCTAACGACGGTGCTCTGTTTTCAGAATGGTCAGAGCCATACAAACTACAATTTCCACTAAACACACTTGGGCAGATTTCTTCTTTTTATGAACTGTATCTAAACGCAGCAAGACCTGTTCTAGAAAATTCTCAAGCATCGCCAACAGACCCACACCCAACCAATCCATATGACATAGTTGTGGTTACTAGCAGTATGGGCGTAGACCAATATATTGAATCATCAATCTCTCCATCTGGAGAAACACACGGTTCATATACATATAAATGGACATTGCCAAATACACCAACAGTACAGTCTTTTGATGTGTATTTATCCTGGAAAGATAGTTCAGGAAGTTGGCTAGATTGGACATATGCAGGAACAACATCTGGGGATAGTATAACCTTTGTCAAGCCACAACAAACCTATCAGGCTGTCCAGGCTGCCGTATTTCTATCCTCAACTCCGAAATTAACAAATATTTTTAACAATGATGGAGAAATCACCTTTGTCTCAATATCTCCAGAATATTCTACATATTATGCTGCAACAGGATTAATTGGAACTGTTTCTGGTAGCGGTCCCTATACTGCATCAGTCTCAACACTCTCTACAACCATACCAGTTGGTAAAAAAATTGAGGGCAGAAGAGTTTATGCCGATTCAGCAGTTGCTCCAGTTAGTCCAATAGGAAGTTTTGGCTCAGGAGTTGTAACAATTTTGGAAAGAACAAGTTCTACGTCTGTAAAGATATCCTCAACTGCCGTTATAACAGCAGGGAACATTGTAAACTTTAGAATCTAGTTTATGGTATAATTAACCTATGGCAAAAGTACCCTCCCTACCAAGCAATGGTCAACCAATTGACACACAGTACATCTATGACATTGTTAATTCATTGATTAGCATTAACTCGGAACTGGCAACATATGGAAGTTCCAATGTAAAAGTAAACAATGTTAAATATGGTGTAACAAAGACTAACTCGCTAAACTTCGATGCCCAGACAGTTAACGTTGTGAATAGTGAAAAGGTTACCGCAGCCACTTCAAAGACTGGCTTTGTGGCTTTTACAACAACCTTTACAAAAACACCAGTAGTGACTGCCACGCTAGTTTCAAAGGGTACAACCGTAACAAATGCCACAGTTACAATCACAGCAGTAGACACAACCTCCGTATACTACAAGATTGTATTTGACAAAGAAGCGACAACAACCCTAGACTTAAACATTATTGCCGTCGGAGTATAATGGCTGCTCAAACAATGGAAGAATATAATTCCTCGCCTATCATTCCTGGAAACAAGAATGTTTGGTTTTTAAATGGAGACCTTGTTCGGGTACATCATCTGAATAAATCTAATGGGATTATGTCTGTTTATAATATTATAAAAGACCAGATTGAAAGTTGTCTTATTAGTGATTTTAAAAGGAACAGAGAACGTGCCTATACTGTTGGTCAGACAGCGGCATTGGTAAATCGCCACAAGAAATACATGCCACAGTTAGTTAAGCGTGGGGTAATTCCAGAGCCTATGGGGGCACAGAAGGGCGGAGCCAGGGCATGGCAAGTAAGAAGTTACTATTCGGAGTCGCAAGTTCGTGAACTTCGTGATATACTAGCATCATACCATTTCGGTAGACCTCGTAAAGATGGTCTAATTACCAATGATGTGACTCCTTCAAAACAGGAGTTGACAAGACGTATGGGAGATGGTATACTAACATATACAAGGACAGAAGACGGACGTTATATCCCAATCTGGTCAGAATCAATTTAGTCCATTAGGAGAGATATGGAAAACGACAGCACCAAAGTAACAGTGGGTCTAGGATATACCCTTAATCTTGGCAACTTCCAATCACTACGCATTGATATCTCTATTGCAGATAACAAGCGTGAGGGAGAAACAGCCAACGAAGCGTTTGAGCGAGTTTACAAGTTCGTAGAAGAGAAACTTGCAGAGAAAGTCCGTGAGTCAGTAGACGAGGCAGACAACAAGTAATGGCTGAACGCAAAGACCGCATGGCTTTGCTCAGTCGCTACAGTAAGTTACACACTGTAAGGTATGAAGAAAAGCCTTCACTAAATCTAAATGTAGAGCAATGGGCTGCCGATGCACTCATTGAATCCTATGGTATGCCAGAGTGCTACGACCTACTGGAATACTATTTTGAAGCAGCACAATCACCAACATGGAAATACTTTGCAAACTACGCCGATAAAATTATCGATGGTAGAAATCAGTTACAACAAGACCTTAAGGAGAGAGCCGAACGCCGTAGACTGGCTAAGGAGTGGCTAAATGAATAATTCAGAATCTAAACTAATATCTGCTGTTCTAGCAGACAAGCAGGTTCACGTCCTGCTACAAGCAAACGTGGAGAACATTCTTCGTACTCATAATGATATCTGGACGTTCATTCGCAACTACTCTGAAGCCAATGGGACAGTTCCACCAGTCTCTCTTGTGGTGGATAAGTTCCGTGACTTTACTCCTGTAGATGGCGTTGGTGCTACCAAGTATCACCTAGAAGAACTACAAGCAGAGTTTCTAAATGATAGCCTTAAAGATGTTCTTCGCTCTACTGCTGCAGAAGTACAGGCTGGTCAAGGAACAAAAGCACTAGAAGACCTAATCCAGAAAACATCAGAACTGAAGAAGAACACCGCTGTTATTCGTGACATTGATGCTACTGACATTGATTCTGCTGTTGCCTACTTTGAGAACCTTGCTCGCCAGAATGAACTAGGCTCTATTGGTATCAAGGTTGGTCTGCCAGGCTTTGACAACTACCTACCTGCTGGTATTACTCCAGGTCAGTTGGGGGTCTTCCTAGCCTACCCAGGTATCGGTAAGTCCTGGTTTGCCCTTTACATGGCGGTACAAGCATGGAAGCAGGGCAAGTCTCCGCTAATCATCTCTCTAGAAATGTCCGAGACAGAAGTTCGTAACCGTGTATTCGCAATCATGGGCGAGGGTCTATGGTCTCACCGCAAGTTGAGCAACGGTCAGGTAGAGATTGAAGACCTAAAGCGTTGGCACAAAAAGGAACTTGCTGGCAAGCCAGAGTTCCACATCATCTCTAACGATTCTGGTGGTGAAGTTACACCATCAGTTATTCGTGGTAAGATTGACCAGTATAAGCCAGACCTAGTTATTGTTGACTATCTACAACTTATGTCGCCTAACCAGAAGTCTGACAACGAAACCGTTCGCATGAAGAACCTTTCTCGTGAACTAAAGTTGATGGCTATTAGTGAAGAGATGCCAATCATTGCCATTTCGTCAGCAACGCCAGACGATGTAAACAAACTAGACACCGTGCCTACTCTGGGTCAAACCGCTTGGTCACGCCAGATTGCATACGATGCTGACTGGGTTCTAGCACTTGGTCGTGCAACCAACTCCGACATTCTTGAGTGCGTGTTCCGTAAGAACCGTAACGGATTTATGGGTGAGTTCCTGGTCCAGGTAGACTTCGACAAGGGCTGGTACAAATACAAAGATTATGAAGAAAACTAGTTATAATGGAGTGTGGAACATTTACATCACAAGTCTATTAAAACTTTTACTGTTGAGGGCATCATTAAAGATGATGCTGCCATCAGTAGAATTCGGCTTGAGGTAGAGAGACTAAAAACACTACAGATGCGTGAGTTGGGGTATGTGCCAAGACTTGACATAGACCCACAATTCACGATACAATATAACAGTACAAAAGAATACTTTGAATTTACACTAACGCTATACGGAACATATTTAGGAAAGAAGAAATCAGAATGCATAATGGGAATAGACGGAACACTACTAGTTCCTACTCACAAGAGCAAATTAAAAGAGTTATCAATGGGTCTGGAATCAACATCGAATCAGAAGTAGACTCTGACTACATCATCTTCTGTCCATTTCACAATAACTATCGCTCACCTGCTGGTGAGGTGGACAAAGTTTCTGGATTCTTCTTCTGCTTTTCCTGCCAGCACGTTTGCGACCTTACCAGTTTAATTATGCATACTTCTGGTCGCACATATTTTGAAGCGGTACGATACATCAAGTCCAAAGAGACAGCAACTGACCTAGAGTATCAGATTAATCAGTCATTGGTAACTAAGCCACTGTACACACCATATGATGAACTGCTAATCAAACGACTAAATGCTCAGGCACTAGAATCACCTAGAGCCATGAGATACTACTCAGGAAGGCTTATAAACGACTCGTCAATCCGAAAGTTTGATTTAGGGTACTCTGAGAAGCAAGATATGGTTACAATCCCTGTACACTCGCCTGACGGCGTTTCTGTGGGGTTTGTGGGACGCTCCGTAGAGGGCAAAGACTTTAAGAATACTCCAGGACTGCCAAAGAGCAAAGTCCTATTCAACCTACACAGAGTTAAGACTTCTAGCAAAGTCTATGTAGTTGAGTCATCATTCGATGCTATCCGTCTAGACCAGTGTGGTTTTCCAGCGGTAGCAACTCTGGGTGCAAACGTATCCAGTTTCCAAACAGACCTACTTCAAAAGTATTTCAATAACATTATTGTAATTGCAGATAACGATGAGGCTGGCGGTAACATGAAAGACAAGATTGTGGAACGACTAGGTTCTCGTGTTACCGTTATCAAAATAGATAAACAATACAAGGATATCGGTGACATGTCAGACGATGCGATAAAAAATCTTGACGAATCATTTGACAAGACCATCGCTAGTATGCTAAACTAGATATCCGCTAGAAAACATAGGAGAAATATATGAGCGTAATTAAAGGGCTAAAAGATATCAGTGCACTAATGGATAAGCCAAAATTCGAAAACACAGGACAGAAGGTTCGTTGGGTCAAGTTGGCTGACGGACAGTCTGCAAAGATTCGTTTCGTTGAGGAACTTGACAGCGAATCAGCAAACTTCAGCGAAGACCGTGGACTATCCGTGGTAATCGCAGAACACACCAATCCAAAGGACTACAAGCGTAAGGCAGCATGTACCATCGATTCAGAGGGTCGTTGCTACGGTTGTGAGATGGCTCGCAAAGAGCCAAAGGGTGGATGGCGTTCACGTCTACGTTGGTACGGTAACGTAATCATCGACGACGGAACTGAAGCACCTTATGTGGCTGTTTGGTCACAGGGTATCTCAAAGCAGTCAGCATTCGGTAACTTGCGTGAGTACGCAATCGAAACTGGCTCAATCTCAAACCTTGAGTGGAAGATTAAGCGTAATGGTCAGGGAACTGAAACCAACTACACCTTGCTTCCAACCAAGCCAGACACCGAACCATACAAGTGGGGAGAACTAGAAACCTTCGACCTTGAGAAGGTAGTTCGTGAAGTCAAGTACGAAGACCAAGAAAACTTCTACTTCGGTTTCGAAACCAGTTCGGTAACTTCCAGCAACACAGACTGGTAAATTAGTGACTGTGGGGGTAGGTGAACGGCATCCCTGCCCCCACTTTCCATACTTGACAAGAACCCTCCGATGCATTATACTTATAACCTAATAACTACTACATTAAGGAAAACATGAGCAGTTACGCTCCACTTCACGTTCACACACACTTCAGCCTGTTCGATGGCATTGCAACTCCACAGGAGTATGTAGACCGAGCAGTTTCAGTAGGTATGACTTCTATTGCAATCACAGACCACGGTTCTTTGTCAGGACACAGAGAGATGTATCGTGCCGCAAAGTCTGCTGGCATCAAGCCAATTCTTGGAATCGAAGGGTACATTTGCAAAGACCGCTTTGACCACGAAGAGAAAGACAAGACTGACCTACTCAACCTAAACTACAATCACCTTATCATTCTTGCTAAGAACGCAAAGGGTCTAGAGAACCTTAACAAGTTGAATGAACTTGCCTGGACTGAGGGCTTCTTCAAGAAGCCACGCATGGACTGGGAGATTCTAGCCAAGTACAAAGAGGGGCTAGTAATTACTTCAGGCTGTCTATCAGGCTTTCTCTGCAAGGCTATTGAGGCAGACAATCTTGCTGTAGCCAAGGAGCACATCAAGTGGGCTAAGGACACCTTTGGTGACGACTACTACATTGAGGTTATGCCACACAACCCTGCAGAAGTAAACAAGATGTTACTTGACCTTGCAGACGAGTTTGGCATCAAGCCTGTAATTACTCCAGACTGCCACCACGCAGATACATCACAGCGTGACATTCAGGAACTTAAACTAATCCTAAACACATATTCTAACAAGGTTCAGGGCGATGCTAACTTTGCTGGTACGCAGGACTACGACAACCTTATGGATAAGTTGGACTACCTATACGGTGCAGACCGTCAAATGTCATTCAAGGACTTTGAGATTCACCTACTCTCTGACGAAGAGATGCGAAACGCCATGCTCAAGCAGGGTATTGACCGTGAGGACATGTATCAGAACAGCAAGGATATCGCAGACCAGATTGAAGACTACAATCTTCCAGACCACCTAGACCTACTGCCTGTTCAGTATCAGAACCCAGACCAGGAACTTCGTGAACTTGCTCTGGCTGGTCTTGCAGAGCGTAACCTAGCAGACAAGCAGGAATACCTAGACCGTCTTGATGAAGAACTACAGATTATCAAGGACAAGAACTTTGGTCCTTACTTCCTAGTTGTTCGCAACATGATTAACTGGGCTAAGAAAGAAGATATCATGGTTGGTCCAGGTCGTGGTTCTTCTGCTGGCTCCCTGCTCTGCTACACGCTAGGCATTACAGATATTGACCCAATCGAACACGGCTTGTTGTTCTTCCGCTTTATCAATCCAGAGCGTAACGACTTCCCAGATATCGATACAGATATCCAAGACTCACGCCGAGAAGACGTAAAGGATTACTTGGTTCGCCAGTATCGCCACGTTGCTTCGATTGCTACATTCCTTGAGTTCAAGGGGAAGGGTATGGTTCGTGACATTGCTCGTGTGCTAAACATTCCACTAGCAGACGTGAACAAGGTTCTTAAACTTGTTGATGACTGGGATGACTACTTAACATCAAAGTCAACTGCAGAGTTCCGTGAGAAGTATCCAGAGATTGAGCAGTACGGTGAACAACTTCGTGGACGTATTCGTGGTACTGGTATTCACGCTGCAGGTGTTGTAACGTCTAAGGAGCCTATCTTCAAGTTTGCTCCGCTAGAGACTCGTACTGCTCCAGGTAGCAAAGAGCGTATCCCAGTAGTAGCAGTAGACATGGAAGAAGCAGAGCGTATCGGTCTAATCAAGATTGATGCTCTGGGTCTAAAGACCCTATCTGTTATTCAGGATACTATTAAGATTATTAAGGAGCGTTCTGGAACAGACATTGACCTACACTCTCTAAACATGGAAGATGCAAACGTCTATCGTATGCTGTCTGACGGATTTACAAAGGGTGTGTTCCAGTGTGAAGCCACGCCATACACCAACCTGCTAGTCAAGATGGGTGTCAAGAACTTTAACGAGTTGGCTGCTTCTAACGCTCTGGTTCGTCCAGGTGCTATGAATACCATTGGTAAGGACTACATTGCTCGTAAGCACGGCAAGCAGAACATCTCCTACCACCACCAGTTGATGAAGCCATTTACACAGGACACCTACGGATGTATTCTGTATCAGGAACAGGTTATGCAAGCCTGTACTGAACTCGGTGGCATGACTATGGCTGAGGCTGATAAGGTTCGTAAGATTATCGGTAAGAAGAAAGATGCTCGTGAGTTTGACGTATTCAAAGACCGCTTCGTAAAGGGTGCTTCACAACACCTACGCCCCGAAGTCGCAGAAGAACTGTGGACAGACTTTGAGGCTCACGCTGGCTACTCTTTCAACAAGTCTCACGCTGTAGCCTACTCCACAGTTTCATACTGGACAGCATGGCTAAAGTACTACTACCCAATTGAGTTCATGTTCGCATTGCTCAAAAACGAGAGTGACAAGGATGCTCGTACAGAGTATCTGATTGAAGCAAAGCGTATGGGTATCTCCATCAAGTTGCCACACATCAACGACTCTGATATTGACTTCAAGATTGAGGGCAAGGGTATTCGCTTTGGTTTATCATCTATTAAGTTTATTAGTGATAACATTGCCAGCAAGTACATGGCTGCTCGTCCGTTCAACTCATACAAAGAACTGGAAGAGTTCACCTTTGGCAAGGGTAACGGAGTAAACTCTCGTGCTCTGCAAGCACTCAAGGTAATCGGAGCAGCAACATTCCCTGACAATCCTCGCAATGATGAAGAGGTCAAGGAGAACCTGTACGAGTACCTAAACTTGCCAGAGTTCAATATGTCTGTACCTTCACACTACCACGCATTCATCAATGATGTAGAAGAGTATGAAGAAAAGGGTGCTTACATCCTTATGGGTATGGTCAAGGGTATCAAGCGAGGCAAGGGCTGGAGTCGTGTAGAGATTCTAGACAAGACTGGTAGTGTTGGTGTCTTCGATGAAGAGCAATCAACTGTCGAAGCAGGACGTACATACATCATTCTTGCCAGCGACAACAGAATTGTTACTGCCATTCCAGCAGACGAGATTAAGGGTAACACTTCGGCACTAATTAAGATTCTTAATTTCCGCCAGTTGCCATATAAGGATGATGAACTATATGTAGTATCATTCAAGCCACGAGTTACCAAAGCAGGTAAGAAGATGGCTTCACTAGTGCTGGCTGATGCCAGCCGTGACCTACACAGCGTGACAGTCTTCCCTACAGCCTTCTCAAAGGCGTACATGAAGATTGACGAGGGTAGCGTATACAAATTCTCTTTGGGTAAAACTAAAGACGGAACAACAATTATGGAGGACGTGTTCAATGTTTGATGAACTAGCAATGGAACTGCATGAGACCGCAGTTAAAAAAGGTTTCTGGAAAGTTATTGATGATGCTTCTGCAGAGCAGGTAGATATCTTCGTAACTAAACAACTAATGATGATTGTTTCAGAAGTAACCGAGGTTATGGAAGCAATCCGCAAGGACAAGGGTGAAGACGAAATTGCTGCAGAGTTTGCAGACATTCTTATCCGCACACTTGACCTATACGCTGGTTTGGTAGAGCAGGGTTACACAACTGTTTCACTAGACTACGCACTAGAAAACAAGACTGGGTTCAACAAGACACGCCCAGAGAAGCATGGAGTAAGATTCTAATGGCAGTAACAGTATACACAAATCCAAACTGTGTTCAATGCGAACAGACCAAGAAGTTCTTGGATAAAGAGGGCATTGAGTACACAGTCGAAAACCTACAGTCCGACGAGAACTACGAGAAGTTGGTTGAGTTTGTTAATCAGGGATTCAAGTCAGCACCAATCGTAGTAACCGATACAGAAACTTGGTCTGGTTTCAAGCCAGATAAGTTAGGAGCAATTAAGTAATGACCACATTCGAAGAAGCAATGGCACAACTAGACCCACGCATTCGCAAGCGTCTATCTAACGGTGCAGGGTTTGAGACAACATATCAGCCCACACCTAGTTTTGGTCTCAATCGTGCGTTGAATGGTGGACTACCATACGGTCGTCAGGTATTAATCTGGGGAAGCAAGTCGTCTGCAAAGTCTTCACTTTGTCTGCAGATGATTGCACTAGCACAGGAACAGGGAAAACTATGTGCTTGGATTGATGCCGAAATGTCCTACTCTGAAGACTGGGCTAAGGCTCTGGGGGTAGATACAGACAACCTAATCGTATCACAGGCTCGTACAATCAACGAGATGGTGGATGTAGGCACTAACCTAATGAACGCTGGAGTAGACCTGATTGTGGTTGACTCAATTACATCTCTGCTACCTGCTATCTATTTTGAGAAGGATTCAGATGAACTGAAGCAACTTGAAAACACTAAACAGATTGGTGCAGAGTCTCGTGACTTCAGTAACGCATGGAAGATGCTTAACTACGCTAATAATAAAGTAAAGCCAACGCTGTTCGTTCTTATTAGCCAGAGTCGCAACAACATCTCTGCTATGTACACTAGCCAACAGCCAACTGGAGGTCAGGCTACCAAGTTCTACTCATCAACAGTAATTAAACTATTTAGTTCTGAGTCAGACAACCAAGCCATCAAGGGTAAGATTCCAGTAGGGGATAAACTCATTGAGGAAAAGATTGGTCGCAAAGTTCGTTGGGAAGTTCAGTTCTCAAAGACCTCTCCTGCGTTCCAGTCTGGTGAATACGACTTCTATTTCCGTGGTGACGTAGGCGTAGACAGCATTGGAGACCTAGTTGATACTGCTGAGATGATGGGTATCGTAGAGCGTACAGGAGCCTGGTACATCCTTCCTGACGGTTCTAAAATCCAGGGTAGAGATAAGTTCGTGGCAAGAGTACGAGAAGACCTAGACCTACAGGACGACATTAAGGCTAAGGTTACTAATGGGTAAGTACACTATCTATCCTGGTAAATTTCCTTGTCACACATGCAAGGTGGAGGTCAAAACCCTCCGCTCGTATGCGGAAGAAAAGCAACTTACATGGATGTGTCCCGAAAAACACGTTAGTGTGGTAGACTTGAATACAAAGAAATCTAGGAAGGATTATGAGTGAACGTAATGAGTCAAAACGCATCAATGCTAAACAACACAAGAACTCTGGTAGGAACACCCACAAGGGTGATGCCACTTGGAGAAACTTTACAGCCGATTTCAAAGAGGTTGGCAAGTCTTTTACAATTAACAAAGAGGTTTGGGCTAAAGCAAGCACTGACGCTCTCCGTAATGGCAATGACCCTATCATCATTGTGGTTATCGGGGATTCAGGGATTAAGACTCGCCTCGCTGTTGTTGAGTTCAGCCTGTTAGAAATGATACTTGACCAACTGCCACCTGATAGTGTATAATAGAAGTACAACATTAAGGAAACAAAATGGAACAAACACAAACGACAATTGATATGGTTAATGGTCTCACAGAGATTGCTGACTACATGAATGACGAGGAACTGACTACTGCCCTGACCTTTATTGCTAAGGTTATTCTGAAGCCAGACATTCCACTAAATGTTGCTCAAGTGGAGATTGTTCGTCTGCAAGCAATTGCAGCGAAAATGTCCTTCAAAGCCACATGGCTAACCAATGTAGATAAAGGAGATAGAGCGAAGAAGAATATTTATTACACCGCAGCCGAGGCAATTAACAACCTCGTATCGGCTCTTAAATACATCACTCGCTAGTATCATTATGGCTAAGAACCTATTGCAACAAGTAATGCTCAAGAAGATTGATTCGAATCCTAATTCGAAACCGTCATTCATTGACAAAGAAGCACTGATTGAAAAGATTAACTCTGGTTATACAATCAATCGTGTTGATAAGTTTCAAACCAAGAAGACATTTGCCCCTAGCACAATTGCATTCTCTCATGGAGAATGTCCACGCTATTGGTATCTAGCCTTTGAGGGTGCAAACTTTACAGACAACGCAGATGCCTATGGCGGTGCGAACATGACTGCTGGTACAAAGTCACACGAACGTATTCAGGAAGCGATGGGAAATGTCCCAGGTCTGCTTGCTGATTCAGAGTTCAAGGTGACCTACCAGGACCCACCTATCTTCGGATATGGTGACGTAATGCTCAACTGGGAAGATTCGGAGTTGCTTGGTGAAATCAAGACAATGCCGAATGAGGGATTTGAGTATCGTAAAACTGCAGGTAAGCCAAAACTAGGACACCTAGTTCAGTTGCTTATCTACATGAAAATTCTTAACAAGAATAAAGCAATTCTGATTTATGAAAACAAGAACAACCACGAACTGTTGATTTTCCCTGTTGAACTAAATCAGTATATGTATGAGTGGGTAGAGAACACGTTTGAATGGATGCGTACTGTTCGCAAGGCATGGGAAGACAAGACCCTGCCAGAGAAGAACTATCGTAGCAATTCAAAGATTTGCAAGACATGTCCTATTCAGGCTGCCTGTGCATCTGCTGGTTCTGGAGTGATAAAAATTAATTCTCTGGAGCCTTTAGATGAAAAGCAAACACTGTGAGTGGTGTGACCACCAATTCGAAACAAAGTTATCCTATCAGATATACTGCTCTGCCGAGTGCAGAGAGTCAGCAACTAGAGAAAAGATTGCTGAAAAATATATCAGAGACAAGATAAAAAAACGCCAGGGTAAGGATAGACCATGCAAGTCTTGTGGCAAACAGTTATCAATCTACAATGATGGCAACACATGTATTGAATGCGAAACCAACCCAGACGATATCAATCAAATCCTCAAACAGATTAAGGGAATTGCAAATGGTAAAATTGAACTTGAATAAAAAGCCAAAACGATTTTGTGCAATTGATGCTAGTACAAATAGCCTTGCATTCGCCATCTTTGATGATAGAGAGATTATTGCTTGTGGGAAAATCAAGTTTGAGGGAATTACCACATATGACAGGGTAATGGACTCAGCAAGAAAGACCAAAGCATTCTTTGAAAAGTTTGACTTTGAAGCAATTATCATTGAGCACACGGTGTTTATGAACAGCCCTAAGACTGCTGCACAACTGGCTATGGTCCAGGGAGCACTTCTTGGGGCTGCTTCAATGTCTGGGGTAAAGAAGATTGGCTCAGTCTCACCCATGACCTGGCAAAACTTTATTGGTAATAAGAAACTAACTAAAGAAGAAAAGTTAAAGTTAGTAGATGAATTTCCTGGTAAGTCTAATGCATGGCTGAAGAATGCTGAAAGGCAAATTAGGAAACAGCGTACAATTAACTTTATTAATATTAATTACGATAGACAACTATCAGACGACGATGTTGCAGATGCCTGTGCAATTGGTCACTGGGCTTTGCAAAACTGGGACAAGGCATTTGGGTATTGACAAAGTGGCAAATAAACTGTATACTAATGAAGCGTGGTTAAAAAAGCGTTACCACTTAGATAAGAAAACGCCACAAGATATAGCAAAGGAATGCGGCACTAGCGTAGAAACAATCTATGTTTATCTAGCCAAGTTCGGATTAAGGAAATCAAAACGATGAAAAAGACAGCACTAGCACTAGCCATTGGAATGGCTTTAGCCACTTCTGGATGTGCAACACAACAAAACTATGTTCTCACAGAAGATTGCGTAACCGTGATTGTTGATTTTCAATCACTAAAGAGTGACAAGACACAGACTTGTGTTGCAGCAGGTTCTGCAATGGAGGCAATGACCGCTTTTAATCTTGCAGGGTATTCAATCTCTGGCACAGACAAGTATGGACTACAGATTATCTGTCGTGTCAATGGTTTGCCAGATGCAAAGACTCCAATTATTAGCAAAGACCAAGACTCATATGTTGAAAAGTGTGCAGATATGCCAGCAGAATTTGCTTACTGGGCATTGCTAGTTCGTACACCACAGAAGGACTGGACTTTCGCAGAAGTTGGAATCCAAGACCTGAAGGTTAATCCTGGAGAACAGGTAGCCCTAGTATTTTCGGTAGACGAGAAGATGGAACTACCTAACTAATGATTACTCGCAGAAAAACAAAGCCAGCACCAACAAAATTCTCTCGTGTATACGAACTCCAGATTGGCACATTCACAATTGTCAAGGGTGATATAATTAAGATACAGGATGAACACGGACGCAAGTTCAAGTTCGATAGTGTTGTTACAAATACTGAGACTGGTGCAACATGGGTTGACTGCTTTGAAATGCAAAAAGCAACGTCAGGACAGTACTGCTCATTTGCAATTGAGAGAGTAAAGAGAATTCCTACTCGTAGGGGAAAGCGTAAGAAGCGTGTCGATTGAAGACCTAACGGTTGAACATCTTGATGAGATGAACAAGGTTGTGGAGAAGTATCTCCAGGGGGAAGAACCTACCCAAATCTCTAAAGAACTCGCATTACCACGTCAGAAAGTCGTGGCACACATTAACCAATGGCGTGTCATGGCTTCTGACAATGCGGCTATTCGTGCTCGTGCTAAGGAAGCCCTGGTAGGAGCAGACACACACTACAGCAGACTTATTTCAAAGGCATACGAAGTAATTGACGATGCCACTACCACAGCCAACCTAGGTGCAAAGACCGCAGGTATTAAGTTGGTCATGGACTTAGAGAAGACTCGCATCGACATGCTGCAGAAGGCTGGTCTGCTTGAGAACAAAGAACTCGCAGAAGAGATGCTAGAGATTGAACGCAAGCAGGATATCCTTGTTGGTATTCTTAGAGATATTGCAAGTGAGTATCCGCAGGTACGAGACGAGATTATGCGTAGGCTATCTCAGGTATCTAAGGAACAAGAGGTAATTACAATTGTCAATGTTCAATGAGTTCTTTGAAGTTCTTAAAGACAATAACTTTGCAGAGATGCCAGTAGATGCTAAGACATTTGTTGAAGGTGAAGCCTATCTTGGTCAGCCACCATTGTCTGACATTCAGTATGACATTGTAGAGGCTATGAGTCAAATCTACAAACTTGAAGACGTTATTGAAATCCTGGGGGATGTAGAAGGTCGTAGATACTACAATAAGTATACTAAGAATGAAGTTATCCTACAACTAGGTAAGGGTTCTGGTAAGGACTTCGTTTCTACAGTAGCCTGTTGCTATATCGTTTACAAACTACTTTGTCTTAAAGACCCTGCTCGCTATTTCGGTAAACCATCTGGTGACGCTATTGATATTATTAACATTGCTATCAACGCACAACAGGCTAAGAACGTGTTCTTCAAAGGCTTCAAGACCAAGATTGAAAAATCGCCATGGTTTGCTGGAAAGTTCTACGCAAAGGCAGACAGCATTGAGTTTGACCATGCTGTAACAGTTTATTCTGGTCACTCTGAGCGTGAGTCTCACGAGGGTCTGAACCTTATTCTTGCAGTTCTTGACGAGATTTCTGGTTTCGCACAAGAGGTAGGAACAGGTAACGAACAGGGTAAGACCGCAGACAACATCTACAAAGCCTTCCGTGCTTCCGTAGACTCTCGCTTCCCAGACTTAGGCAAGGTAGCACTACTGTCCTTCCCTCGTTACCCAGGAGACTTTATCTCTCAGCGTTACGATGCAGTTATCGCAGAGAAAGAAACTATTCACAAGACTCACAAGTTTATTATGAATCCAGACCTACCAGAAAATGCTGAGGGTAACTCCTTAGAGATTGAGTGGGACGAAGATAATATTATTAGTTATAAGTTCCCAGGTATGTTTGCAATCAAGAGACCAACCTGGGTCGTAAACCCTACTCGTAAGATTGACGATTTTAAATTGGCATTCTATACAGACCTTGGTGATGCTATGCAGCGTTTTGCGTGTGTGCCAACCTATATGTCCGACGCATTCTTTAAGCAACAGGAAAAAGTCCGTGCCTGTATGACGATTAGAAATCCAATTGACGTTGGTAAAAGATTTGACGAAACATTTAAGCCAGACCCAGACAAGAAATACTTTGTCCATGCTGACCTTGCACAGAAGCACGACAAGTGTGCTGTTGCAATTGCCCACGTTGAGAAGTGGGTAAATGTCCAGGTAGTTAAAGATTACCAGCAAGTCGTACCAGTAGTCGTAGTAGATGCTGTAGTATATTGGGAACCTCGTATTGAAGGTCCTGTAAACCTATCAGAAGTAAAGCAATGGATTCAGAACCTTCGCAGGATTGGATTTGATATCGGAATGGTTTCCTTTGACCGTTGGCAATCATTCGATATCCAGAATGAACTAAAGGCTGTTGGCATTCGTACTGAAACTGTTTCTGTTGCCAAGAAGCACTACGAGGATATGGCTATGCTTGTTTACGAAGAGCGTCTTGCCATGCCAGCCATTGACTTGCTATTTGAAGAACTAACTGAATTGAAGATTATGAAGGGTAACCGTGTTGACCACCCTCGCAAATCTTCTAAGGACTTGGCGGATGCTGTATGTGGTGCAATATTCGGTGCTATCTCACACACACCAAGAGACCAGAACCAGATGGTAGAAATCCACACCTTCCGTGACAGGAAGAAGACAGAAGAAATGCATGAGTTTGACAAGCGTAGCATTGTGGAAAAGAACAGACCAGACCAAAAAGACCTGGATTCATACTTTAAACAGTTTAACATCAACATAATTTAATGGTATAATGTTCTTGTTGGAAACTTCCAACGAGGAGAAAAACAAATTAAAAAACCCCAAAGATTTTTACTAACTGTTTTACTAGCCTTTACCCCTATTTTCTTTGCTCAATCTGCTTTTGCTCAAACCCAAGCAGAATACGACGCTTTGATTTCGGTTGCAGAGGCTAAAGTTTCTGCTGCCCAGGAAGCCCTACAAGAGGCACAGACGGCTTTGGCAGCAGCCAAACAGTTAGAAATAGACACAAATGCTGCAGTAGTAAATGCAGAAAAAGTTTTGCAAGATAGGCAAGCAACTGTGAGCCAAAAGGCAGATGCCCTGGAGGCTGCACAAAATGCGGTAGACCAAGCACAGGCTAACTACGACAACAATCTAATCGAAACCCCTATTGATAATGGAGAGCCTACAATACCAGGTCTACAAGCGGATATCTATACATTCAATTCAGATAATATGTACCCAGAAAGAGATGCAACATTACACACATTCTGTAAAACAATTACCGTTAATAATATAGATATGGATTGGGGCGGTGGGGACATTGAAGGCTGTGGAGGAGATTTTGTTATTATCCACTATACTGGCTTCCTCACCGTTCCAACAACAGACAACTATGAGTTTCTTGCTCAGGTAGACGACGGCTGGTACATGACAATTGGTGACACAGTTGTAAACAACAACTGGGTTCTAAAAGGTTGTGGTGGCTGGTGGAGTCAACCAATTGAACTTGAGGCTAACAAGTCCTACCCAATTGATGCATGGATGTACGAATATGGTGGCGGTGCTTGTAACCAATTACTTTATTTAAATACTCAGACATGGGACGTGGTTCCAACAGACTGGTTCTCACAAAACAAAAAGGCTGAGGTAATCAAAACAAAAGACCCATCATTACTAATAGTTCTAGAAGACATGCAAGCAATCCTTTCTAGTGCTACCGTATCTTATCAGTCAGCACAGTCTGACCTAGCAACTGCTACATCAGACCTAAGAACGCTACAGGAAAAACAGTCTCAAATTCCTGGTACAATAGAGACAGCACAGGTAAGTGTAATAAATAAACAGGAGGAATTAGTTGTCGCAGAACAAGAACTACAAGCCATTCCACCTTTTAGAGAGCCAACACCTACGCCTGAAGAGACCCCGAAACCTATTGAAATCCCAGAAACGCCTATCGTACCAGAGATACCAGAACCAGTCACGCCAAGCCCCACCGAACCCAGTGAACCTGAGTTACCAGTAAATGTTGAAACCGTTGACCCTCAATCACTAACCTCAGAACAGGTAGAGGAAATCAAAGCGGTAGCGAATGAAATCTTAGCGACAGCAGAACAAGGCTCGCCAGAATATGAAGAAGCACTAACCGCTCTATTCGTAGCAGCCCAAGCAGACGACATTGTAGTAGATGAAGAATTAGCAGCAGTACCAGTACTTGGAGCAACCGTTGTAGCCCTTACAGACGCAATTAACTTTATGGGTAACGTAGGTTCAGACATGTCTCCGCAGGTAAGAGAAGAATCTAAGAAGGTTGTTGTGACAGCAGTTGTTGCTGTTGGAGCAGCCGTGAACGCAGCAACAGGAGCAGCATTAACTGCAGCAGCACCATCAGCAGCAGCATCCGCATCAGCAGGTGGCTCAGGTGGAACATCAAGCATAAGGAGGAAAGACTAATGAAGAAATTTTTAAACGACCTACTTGGTCAAGCCTGGACACTCCTTGGTATGTTTGTAGCCTGGCTGGTCCTTGAGGGTTCAGCAAAAGAAGTTGTAGGTTGGGCAATCGTAGGAACATGTATTCTATGGATGATTACCTATCCAATCAGAAATCCAAAAGATAAGGAGGAAGACTAATGAATTACTTAAAAATTGCAAAGCGTATGCTTGCTCTATTTCTTGTTACAGCCCTATCAACCGTAGGTGTTGGTGCAGCCATCGGCATTGATGTGCTACAGGCAGCCCTACTTGCTGGTATCATGGGTATTGCTAACGTTGTAGAAGACCTTGCTCGTGGATATCTAAACGACGGTGAACTCACCGACGATGAAATTGACACAGCATTTGTTGACAACATCCCAGCAGAGAAGTAGAAATATATTTGACAAGCCCTCTCTAGTACTGTATAATTGATACATAACCTAGAGAGGGTTTTTATATGTTCAATAAGAAAAACATTGCAGACAAAACAGAGGTCTGGGAGTGGATGGAGTTCGGTATCCAAAAGGGTTGGGTAACTGAACCATTCTGTAACACACATGATGGTGACCCATACATGACAGAAGAAGAAGAAGCAGAGTGGGAAGAAGGCGGAGACCCATGTATGCCAGTATTCAAGATACTTATCTAAGTGCTTGACAAGTCTTTCTTTGTCATGTATACTTGATGAAGAAAGCATTGGTCACTAACTCAATGGCAGAGTGTTCGGCTGTTAACCGAAATGTTCCAGGTTCGAGTCCTGGGTGACCAGCACATACCAGACACGCAGACTTAGATTCGGTGGCTTAATAGGATACTAGTAAAGACTATTACAGATGCAGTCCTCATCTGGGGTAAGATGGACACAAGGTTTCGTAGTTCAGTTGGTTAGAACGCCACCCTGTCACGGTGGAGGTCGTGGGTTCAAGTCCCATCGGAATCGCTTCGCCACCTTAACTCAGCGGTAGAGTGCCATACTTGTAATATGGAGGTCAACGGTTCGAATCCGTTAGGTGGCTCTGATTATGATATAATCAATTAGAAGGAGATGATGCTCTATGGCAAAATCACAATTTCCAGTAGATGGAAAACCAGGCAAGGCTTGGAAGGTGACTTCCCCATTTGGTTGGAGAATGCACCCAATTAAAAAAGTAAAAAAGCACCACAATGGTGTAGATATCTGGCAGGGTGGAGAAACCACTTATCTAGAAGCGTGGGCAGACGGCAAGGTTATTGCTGTTAAGCCTAACGATAATCCAAACTCAGCAGGACACTCAATTATTGTTCAGTCAACTGTAATGGGTAAGAAGGTTACATGGACCTACTTCCACATGGTTAAGGGTTCAATCAAGGTTAAGGTTGGTCAGAAGATTACTGCTGGCACAATCGTTGGAAAGATGGGTGCAACTGGTTTCGCAACTGGTAAGCACCTCCACTGGGAAATCTGGGCTGGACACATTAAGGCTCAACCAATGGCTGGCTTCCACAATGGAAAGGGCTACTACGACCCAATTGCATTCTGCAAGGCTGTAATGGCTTTTGAAGCCGCAGCCGCCGAGGCTGAGAAGGAAACTCCAGAGACCGCTCCAGTAACTGTTGCTCCAACCCACTCACTACCTGACGTGCCAACTGTTGCTAACCCATCAGAGGCTAAGGTTGTAAAAGATGTTGTTGCAAAGACTGCCCCAAAGGCAGTGGTAGCACCAAAGGCAACTCCAAAGCCAGCAACAATTAAACCAATTACTAAACCAACCGCACCAAAGGCGGAGTAATAATGCCAACCTACGAGTATACATGCACAGACTGTGATGTTAAGAAGCAGATTGTCAGAGGTATCAATGATAAGTCAGAAGATGTTTTCTGTGACGCTTGCAAAACTGAGATGAAGCGTGTATACTCTGTAGGGGCTATTACTTTTAATGGCAGTGGATTTTACAGAACGGACAAGTAATTGGTAGAAACAAAAGAATGGGTGTTGCAAGCAACAGACCGTTGTGATGAAGGCATGTGCTATGCACAGGCTTATGTTCGTGTAGTAGGTGTCGGAGGTTCTCTAGACTTTTGTGTTCACCACTATGACCGTCACCTTAGACTTCCAGGCGGTAAAGAAAAGATGGAGGCTGCATTCTTCCAAGTAATTGATGAAAGGGAACGCCTTGTGGAAAATAGGTCACAAGGTGACGACTACTAATGTCTAAAGGTATTTTTAAATATAACCAAGAGATGTTTGGTGGAACAGAAACTATGGCACGAGGCTTTCTGGATAAGGTTTTGCCAGAAATGAAAAACATCCACAAATATTATCCTGTTATTATTCCAGGACATTTGCCAGACCTTGAAACAATCGGGATTGATGGCAGCAAATACATCTTTTGGCTTCATAACAACATTGTTCAATTTGTTCCACAAGTTGGAAAAATATTAAACTCAAGACATGTCAAGGCATCAACCGAATATGTTGTTGCGGTATCTGAGTATCAGAGGCAGGTATTGGCAGAAGAGTTGGACATGCCACTAGAAAAGATTGTGGTAATTCCAAATGCCATTGAGCCTATTACACCAAATTCAGATAAGTTTAAAAAGATTAATAAGGTAAAACTTATTCACGCATCTTCTCAGGACAGGGGGCTGGATGTTTTACTTAAGGCAGTACCACTAGTCAAAGAAGATTTTGAACTAAACATCTTTAATAATTTTTATCCAGACCTGCCACACAACTTTGATATGGCTGGGGTAAATGACCCACGAGTAAACTTCTATGGCAAGACACCACGCAAGACCTTGTATAAGTTTTTTGCAGATGCTCACATCCACGCCTATCCATCCACCTATCCAGAAACATCATGTCTAACTCAGATGGAAGCATTGTCTGCTGGATGCTACACAGTCCACACAGACTTGGGGGCATTGCCAGAAACGTCTATGGGGCATGGAAAGATGATTCCATTCAAAGACCTAACACCAGAACTATACGCTGAAGAACTAACTAAGGCTATTAGAATGATTAAAGAAAACGGATATGACTACACACAGCAGGTGCAGGATATCCACGACAACTTTACTTGGGACAAAGCAAAGCAGAACTGGCTTGCTTTTGACGCAACAATCTAGTATAATGACTGTAGGTGATTAAATGGAATACTTTGCAGGTTCAGTTGTAACACTTATAACAATGTATATTGTTGCAAAACTAATTAATCACCCTAAGAATTCAGTGCGTAAACTACCCATAAAGTTTTCGCAAAGCCGTCAGTATGAACTGACAGCAGACTTTCTTCCTGCTATAACTAAACAACCTGCCATTACCCAGGCATCAAAACATCACCAGGCTCAGTATACTCGGATTGTGTTTTTGGGTAACGTGGCATACTGGATTGAGGATAGCAGAGTTTATACAGCAAACTTTGAAGATGGGATGGTTGACTACGATAACAAAATGGTAGTTGACATGACAGCCATTGATAAGGTAGAATTAGATAAGATGATTTTTGTCGTCGAACGATTAACGGAAGGACTATCAAATGATAGTGGCAATTCAGGGAACTAAGAACTTCAACGAATATGAAGTATTTCTTAGAGGTATTGGCAACGCTCTTCGCAGCCTACCAGAAAACGATACAGAGTTTACCATCATGTCTGCTGGACCTCTCAACATTAATCGTTATGCTTTAGAGTTTACAAACATTAGTGAGCGTAGCCTCAAGGCTCGTAACGTAAAGATTAAACTTGTAAAGGTTCCACCAACATGGATTAAAGATAATATTCATAAGGTTAATTACTTTCTATTCTTTAGCAAGCCTAAAGAGTCGTTATCCGAACTGGTAGATTTGGCAGAAGCCAAGGATATTGAAGTCGGAGTTTATCGTTACTAATGCTAAGTAATAGAGAGAAGGCTTTTCTCTCCGTTGCCAGATATCTTGCCAGCAAGTCTGATGCAAGACAAAAGCACGGAGCAGTTGTTGTTAAGGGCGGTAGCGTAATTGGTACTGGCTTTAACAAAGATAGGAACCACCCAGACTTTGTATCACCTGAACACATCAAGAAGCACTGTTCAGTACATGCTGAAATTGATGCCATAAGGGATGCAGGGTGGAACGTAAAGGGTGCTGTCCTTTATGTTGCCAGAGTAAATCGCTTTGGTGAAGACCGCTACAGCAAGCCCTGTGACCGATGTAACGTGGTTATTCAGGAGACCCAAATTAAAAAAGTAATCTATACAGGGAGTGATTATGCTAATTAAATCACTAGAAGAGATGGAGACCATTGTAGATAACAATGAGTTCCTGTCATGGGATGGCTGGACTGTGCTAGAGGCGAAGAAGTCGCCAACAGCATGGATGGAGCCTAATGCCAAATTCATCAAGCACGAGTGGCACACAGTCAATCGGTTTGACATTACCGAAAGCGGTTGGGATATCCCATCCAAGTTGGTGAAGAAGAATGCCAAATGATAAAAATTGGAGAGATTCTGCCAAGTGCGACGGCTGGGATACAAATCTTTTCTTTGACAAATACGAAGAAGACGTTGAGTTAAGAGAAGACATAGACGAGTTCTGCTCTACCTGTCCTGTGATGCGTCAATGCTTTGCTGTTGGTGTATCAACTAAGCAGACAGGTGTGTGGGGTGGAGTCTATCTAGATAACGGTAAGATATCTAGAGAATTTAATAGACACAAATCAAAACAAGCCTGGGCTAAAACCTGGTCTGACCTAACAATAGATAAGGAATAATATGTATACTGTTGAAATGGCAACGGCATTCAAGGCAATCGTTCCACCAGAAAACTTTGGTGTAACTATTCTAGATGCTAACGACTTTCTAACTATCCAGATTGACCCAGAAGACATTGAAAGTCTTCTTGACCATCAGGTAGATGCTGCTGTTCAATACATCAAGGATGTAAAGAAAGCACTTGAAGACCAAGGGGCAATTGTCTACATTGTTCGTGAAGCGTTAAAGGACTAAGACATGACTTGGATTGATTCAGTGGTTGTGGGTACATTGCTCACAATAATTATCTATCTTGTTTACAGATTCTTTAAGATGAAAAATAACTTCAAGGTACTGTCCGACATATACCTACAAGAAATGGCAGACAGAATGCTTTTGCAGAAAAAGGTAGAGCAACTGTATCAAGATATTGAAAACGCTAAACTGGAACAGACTGACGGATTCCTTAAGTTTGTATCAGACTCTCGTGACTGGGCTTTCCAGTATATCGAAGAGGTGCAAGCAGCACTATCTGAATTTGATAAGACTGCTACACCAACCCTGGAGTGGGCTGACACCTATGGACAAGTCCTTGGTGAAAATGCTCACACAGAAGCATTATCAAAAATTTCCAAGGCATACAAACAACTCAAGTCAGTATTGCCAAAGGAAACCGAAACGCCTAACAACTAGGCATTAACAAGGAGAAACAAATGAACGCACAACTAAAGGCACTGGTAGCATCATACGCACGAAGCGTATTGTCTGCTGCATCAGCACTTTACCTAGCAGGAGTAACTGACCCACTAGACCTTCTATGGTCATTGGTCGCTGCTGTACTACCTGTTGCAATCCGCTACATCAATCCTAACGACCCTGCTTTTGGTAGAACACCAAAGGTTGAGGAAGTCCAGGAAGCAATTGCAAAGGCTACGCCTAAGAAGGCTCCAGTCAAAAAGACTACCCCAAAGAAGTAGTCTAACAATCCTGGGTATGATTTAAAACTGCCCACTACTAATAGATATGGTATAATAATCAGATGGAACAATTACTAACAGCCCTAAGACAACTTCTGGCAGACAACATTGCACTTAAGTTTAAGGCACATGGCTACCACTGGAACGTGGAGTCAGACGATTTCAAACAATTTCACGACTTCTTTAAAGAGGTTTACGAAGACTACGATGGTGCTACAGATGAATACGCAGAGTGGCTTCGTATGCTAAAGGCTTACGCACCATACAGACTAGCAGACTTCTTTGACATGTCAACTGTGTCAGAGCCAACTCTCGTTGGAGACCCAGAGCCAATGGTTGCTGACCTATACGAGTCAATTGAATTACACATTGAAGCCTTGGTTGTGGCAAGCGACCTGGCTAATCAAGCCAAGCAGTATGGACTAGCAAACTTCTTTGCTGACCGCCAGACTGCATCACAAAAGTTTTGCTGGCAACTCCGTGCAAGCATGGAAGAGCCAGAAACAGAGATGGAGATGGAAGACTAATGCCATACGCAGTAGGAGCACAAGGCTCAAACGGATGCTCAGGGTATCCAGTAGTAAAAGAAGGTGGCGAAGTCATGGGCTGCCACAAGACAGAAGCAGAAGCGACTGCACAGGTTCAGGCTCTTTATGCTGCAGAAGCAGACAAGGCTGATAATAATGTCAACCCATCATCAACACCTAATCCAACATATCCAAACGTTGGGGTAAAGACACCATCTGGAATGAAGACTGCTCCACAGCAAAAGGGTAAGATGAAGATTCGCAAGCCAAAGAGAAAGCAAGGTGGTGGCAATGGTGCTGACGCATCTGGTGCATTCTCTAGTGGTGGCACTTCTATCAGTGCTGTGTTTAAAGGCGAGGGTATCGTCGAAGGTGACTTTGTAAGAGGCATGACAAGTGAGGGAGAGATTGTTGGTCTTGTTGAACATGTAATGACTGAGGGTGGCGTGTATGGTATTCCAGGCACAGAGTATGCCATTCAGTCTACACCAGAGAATCCAGCAATGGCTGTAAGAATTTTTGAAGAGGACGAGGGTGTTTGGGAAGCAACAGCATACTCAATTGGAATGCTAATGTCCGATGCCACAAAGATTCCAGAGCCTGAGATGGAAGTAGAAGAAGTAGAGGAAGACGAGAGCGAGATGGACAAGGCTGGCTATGCTCCTACTGCAGGAATGAAGGCTGCTGCTGCTCGTGCAATTCGTTGGAAAGAAGAGGGCAAGGCTACAGGTGCTGGAACTCCAGTTGGTTGGGGTAGGGCAAGAGACATTGTAGCAGGACGCTCACTATCTCTTAGCGTTGTAAAGCGTATGTATTCATTCTTCTCACGCCATGAGGTGGACAAGAAGGGTAAAGACTTTAACAATACAAGCAATCCTAGCAACGGAAGAATTATGTGGGACGCTTGGGGTGGTGACGCTGGCTTCTCTTGGAGTCGTGGTATCGTAAACAGAGAGTCCGACAAGGCTTTGTTTGCTGACTTTGGCAAGGATTACTCACGCCACGAAACAGTTATGTTTAAAGGCGTAGGCGTTGGAGACATGGTGACTTGGGGTTCTTCTGGCGGTAACGCAACAGGAAAGATTACCAGGATTGTTCGTGATGGTAAGTATAACGTACCTAACTCTGACTTTACAATCACAGGCACACCAGAAGACCCTGCTGCTGTCATTCGTGTTTATCAAGATGGCAAGCCAACTGATACAGTTGTAGGTCATAAACTCAGCACACTACGCAAGAAGTAGTGCTTGACACACAGCCTAACTTGCTGTAAAATAGAGATATCAAACAAAGGAAATTATGTATCTATCTAAATGGGTAGTAGCATTGCTATTGCTAAACACAATTATATTATTCGTTAAATCAGTTATGGGAGTATAATGGAACACGACCTCTTTGAAGTGGTCTTTGGACTTGACCACATTATCGCAGAATTCTTTTGGAATGCTGTATTCGCATTGGCGGTATATGGATTCACAAAGGCTAGAACGCTTCGCAAGATTCACAAGTATGTGGACAGCAAGCACGGAGTAGAACACGAGGAATACTAATGGAACTAAGCAAAGAATTTACACAGGCAGTAGCCAAGACATACGCAGAAGCAGAACAACTACTGCTACGCAAGCACAAGGACTACGGACCAAAGAACATCTCTGGTAGTCCAGGTGGTCCAATCAATGGTCTTCGTGTTCGTATGCACGACAAGTTGGCTAGGATTAATAATCTTTATGAGTCTGGGGCAACTCCAGAGAACGAGAGCCTTCGCGACTCATTCATTGACATGGCTAACTATGCACTAATTGCACTACTAGTTATTGACGGAGAGTGGGAAAAGTAATGATTAAAGCACCAGAAGATATCATCATTATCAAGATGGAGAAAAAGAATTCAGAGCCAGAGAAATCTTCTAGCGGTCTTCTTATTATCCAGAACGAGGTAGACCAGCCAAAGAACATTGGTGTTGCCTTTGCTGTAGGCGAGGGTAGACAACTAAGAAGTGGCGTTCGTGTACCAATGGACGTAAAGGTTGGAGACAAGATTATGTTTAATCCCAATAACGTTATTAAGTTTAAGCATGAGGGTGAAGACTACATCTCATTGTTTAGTGCAAGCGTATTGGCAATTATAGAGAGTGATGATGAACAAGATTAGTTTACTTGACGAGGGATACGTTCGCCTCGTTGACACAATGGGTGACGACCTTTCAATCGTAAATGCTGCTCGTGTATCCTACGACAAGGAGACACATCTGTTTGAAGAACGTGATGCTAAACTGATTAAGTTCTTAATTCGTGAGGGTCACACATCTCCATTCAGACACGCTGCACTAACCTTTGAGGTCTATGCACCACTCTTTGTTGCTCGCCAGTGGTGGAAGTATGCTGTGGCATCTACACACATTGACGACCAGAACGGCTGGAACGAAAGTTCACGTCGCTACATTACAGAAGACGAAGCCTTCTACGTTCCAGAGTCAGATGCCTGGCGTAGTAAGCCTGAGAATTCTAAGCAGGGTAGTGGAGAGCCAGTAGCAGAATCTCTAGGCATGGCATACACCAATAAGTTAATTAAGATTATTGCAGAAGGTACACAGGCTTACCACGATGCTATGGACGATGGTATCGCTCCAGAGTTGGCTCGCCTATTCCTACCTGCCTATGGTATGTATGTACGCTGGCGTTGGACAGCATCACTACAGTCAGTCATGACATTCCTTGACCAGCGACTAGAGCATGACGCACAGTTTGAAATCCAGGAGTATGCCAAGGCTGTTAGAGATTTGGCTCATGGTGCATTCCCAGAAACATTTAAGGCGTTGCATGGAGAATAAGTGGTTAGAGCCAGCAGTTGAGGCTTACAGGAAATACTTTGGTGACAATGCTAATATCATTATTGATATTGGTACTCGTGACGGAGATGATGCCGAATACTTCCGTGAGAAGTTAAACGGTATCAAAGTGTATGCTTTTGATGCTAACCCACTTGCAGTAGAAGAAACAAAGAAGCGTTACCCAACATTTAAAGTCATTGAGTCTGCAGTTGGTAACTTTAATGGTCAAACATCCTTCACTCAGATAGTATCAAAAAATATTGACGAGGCTGGATGTTCTTCCATGGAGGTTATTCACGAATTTGAAGACGTTGACTACACAAAGATTTTGACACCCATCACTAGGCTGGATTCGTTCTTAGCAGAAGAGGGAATGACTGGAGAAATCATTGATGTTATTAAGATTGATGTTGAGGGATTCAGTTGGGAAGTTCTTATGGGCATGGGAGATGTTATGAAAAACGTTCGCATGATGCACGTTGAAACAGAAACATATAACAGGCATCCAGGTCACAGGAACAACATGGATATATTTAATTATCTAAGTAACAATAGGTTCCTTTGTGTAGATAAGTCCTATGAATGGGGACCGCTAGTTGAGGACCAGGTATGGATAAACCAAAGATTTATGTAGTTATTCCCTGGAAGCATCAGGATAGTAGGGTCAGGGCTTACGAAATGGTAAAGGAATGGTACGCTAAGAACCTTCCAGAAGCCACAGTAGTTTCTCTGACATACTCGGAAGTTGAGTGGCTGCCATCTCACACTAGAAATCTTGGGGTAAGACTTGCAGAGGGCAATGGTGCAGACATAGTTATTCTAAATGATGCAGACACAATCCCAGACGATGTGAAGACTCTTCGTAAAACAATAGATGCAGCAATGACTGACGATTTTATTCATAATCCATACACAGAGTATCGCTTCTATCCACTGGAAAGCACCAACCAATACTTTGAAACCAAGTCACTAATGAATTGTGCCTTTAGGATTGAGCATGGTTCTAACGCTGGCATCTGGGTACTAAAGCCATCCTCATGGTGGATGCTTGGGGGAATGGACGAGAAGTTCGTAAAGTGGGGGTATGAAGATTCCGCATTTGAATACGTTCACAATCTGGTACATGGAAAGCCATTGGTAAAGCACACTGGCATTGTTCATGCCTTTGACCACGATAGAATCCAAACACTTGACAGTCCAGACCGTGACCTGGTACATAATTACAATATATATAAAGAGTATTTGACTATCACAAATCCAGATGATATAATTGAGTTTGTGAGAAGTTAATGCAACCCTCTGTAGTGGCGTTGGTTTCTACCCAATATGTGCATAACGGATGTAAATGCAGGTTCGAATCCTGTCAGGGGGACAAATGAAAATAGGACTAGTAATCCCATGGAGAGAAACTCCAAGTAGAGTAAAGCCATTACAGGCTGTTCTGGATTGGTATGAAACTAATTTGCCAGACATTGAGATTATCTATGCAGACAAGCCAGGTGAATTTTGGTCTGCTTCAGGTAGCCGAAATTTAGGGGTCAGGAAGGCACAGGAGGCTGGCTGTGACATTGTAATTTTGAATGATGCAGACACCCTACCAGAGTTGAGTTCGCTCCTAGAAGCGATAAATGCTGCCCAGTCTGACGGCATGGTTCACAACCCATACAGACTTTGTAAATATTTTGATATGGAAATGAGCGAGCAGTTCTATGCTGGCAAAGATATTAAATTACTTAAACATACATTATATACAGAGGCAAATGGTGGCATTTATGTTTGCACACCTGAAGCCTGGTGGTCAGTTGGCGGCATGGATGAAAAGTTTATTCAGTGGGGTGGAGAAGACTCAGCCTTTGAACTAGCACACACAGTCATTAAAGGAACTAAATTAATTAAGCATGATGGATACATCTACTGTCTTGGACACGAAACACAAATACACGATGGTGGGTTTAACTTTAATCATCTAAGAAACATAGAACTTTATTGGTTGTATTATTCTGCATCAACACCAGAGAGAATGCTTGCCCTCGTAAAACAAGCAACAAAAGATAACTAGACTTCGCCTAGCCTTTCGTAAGCCCATCCAAGAACAGACGCAGCAATCTCGTCACCCTCTTGTTCTTTTTCTAAGATTAGTTCCCTGAGTCTTTCAAAGAATTCAAAACGCTCTTCTTCTCCGCCAAGTGAATATAACTCAGCGTGGATATCGTCAATCTTGTGATATAGTTCGTCTACTCGTCCTTCAATATCCTGAATGTTTTCCATACATTAATTATACATCTTTTATGAAAGATGCCAGAACTTGTCCATGTCTGGAACATCGTCTGGATGGATAGCCTTAATGCCTTCGGCTTCGTAAGCCTTTCTAGCACCAGCGTTGTCGTCAATAGCCAGGGTAGCGTCATTCAACTTATTAGCAGCCTCACGCTTCCACTTATTAGAATCTCTATAGGAATAAGGATTCATAAGAAGAGAACTATACTTAATTCCAACCTTCTTTAGAATGGCTTCGGTCTCCACACGGTCTTTGCGTTCCCTGCCAGTTACGATAATAACCCTAGTATTTAGGGAGTTAACGTAGTCAATAGTTTTTTGAATAGGGTATTGCCCTGCTCTTACAATGGTGTCATCAATATCACAAATAATCATAAGTCCATTATACAGCATTGACAGGCAAAGGTCAAGTATGGTATACTAAAAGTATGAATTGTCCTTTATGTAATAATCCTTTAGTTGATGTGGTTTACGGATTTCCCACAATGGATATGATTGAAAAGGCTAAGAGAGATGAGATTGTCTTAGGCGGTACGCCAAAAGCATTTGACTTTAAGCCTACTCACTATTGCTTGGAGTGTCAGGAGCAGTATCCTGCTGCACCAGAGAATGACAGTGACAGGTACAACTTATTCTCCCAGAATCAATAGTGGTCAAACAAATGTCATGGTGTCCTGTTAGACACCAACCAAACTTAGCCATTAGAAGTCGTCGTCGTCCAGTGTAAAGTAGTCTTCCGACTCACTCTTTTTCTTTTTGTCTACTGCCCAAGCCATAGCAACAATGATTGGTACGCCAATAATAATAACTAATAGTTCTATCCAACTCATGCTTCAACCTCTTTCTCAATTAGACCGATAACCCAGTCAGAACATACTGAGTCCTGCTCTTGGAGCATCTTAATAATTTCTTTCACTGCGTCCTCTTTAATGTGATGGCAACAGACACAATCTGGACCATCGTAATAAGGGTTCTTAAAATCACGCACGGTTACTTCCACGGTTCATTCCAGCAATGTATCCAGCCTGAAATGCCAGAACCTCTGCGTGTGTTGGTGGGGAAGACAAGGAGAGAATCCAATTCTCAGTATCTTTAGTAGCCTTCTTTTTAATTGTATTAACAATACGCTCGTTGTCTCTACGAGTCCTTCTATCCATTTAACTAACCTTTACTAGTCTACGCTTTGCAGGGTCAAAAACTTTAGGAGACTTCTTTGAAGCCTTGCCGTTCTGACGGTTGCTGTTACGAACTGATGCTTTTTTAGCAGCCATATTATTCTACCAAACTTTCTTGTGTCTTGTCAAATGGAATTACTTCGTATCCAAAGCAAGCCTGAACATACTTCTTCATAAGCATTTCAGGAACAATATTAACAATGTCCTGACCCAAGACCTCTACCTTCTCCCCATCTAGTGCGATGGTATAGATACGGTCTGGAAAAATAGGATACTGAAATTTATCTGACATACTTACATTATAGCACTTGACATGGGGTTGCGTATGCTTTATAATGGATACATGGGAATGAAAAAGATTATTAAACAAGTTGAGAAACTCGCTGACCAGAAGTATGACGAAGGTTGGAGTGACGGCTACGATGCTGCCCAGGCTGGCGATACATCGTGGCAAGAAGGATGGGATGCTAAAGAGGAGAACATGAAGACTCGTCTTAACATGCTGTTCGATGCGTACATGGCACAGAACAAGATGGCTAATGCCAAGATGGTTAAGGAGATTATTGAGTATCTTAACTTTGTTGTTGAGCCATATGACGAAAAGAAATATCAGCAAGACCTAGAGAACGAAGGATTTTAATGGGCAAGTTAAATGATTTAGATGTACAAGGGGTAACTGACCTTACCTCATATGTTATTGGTATACTCAATGAGCGTGAACGTCTCGTTGACTTCTTGACTGCAGAAGCAAAGCGTACAGGGCTAGGCTTTATTCAGTATAAAACACTTTTAGATTTCGTTGAAAACTCGGCGGAAAAAAGTTCGGCGGTATAGAGGTCCCTCCGCTTGACAAGCAAGCGAGTATCCTGTATAATATTATAAGGTCCATTAAACGAGAGAGAACGTATGCAAACCTTTTTACCTTACAAAGACTTCGACAAGTCTGCACAAGCACTAGACAGTAAGCGTCTTAACAAGCAGATTCTAGAGTGTTACCAGATTCTTAAGGTTCTATCCAATCCAGACCCACGAGCAGGATGGCGTAACCATCCAGCCGTGAAGATGTGGCGTGGCTTTGAACACTTACTACTTGACTACACTATGTCTATGGTTAAGGAAGCAAACAAGCGTGGTATTAAGACCGATAAGAACATGCAGAACATTGTAGACCTTATTAACACCCACGCAATTGACTGGGGATTTACTATCCCTGCTTGGTATGAAGATGATGTTAAGATGAAACGTCTTACCACTACACACAAAGCGAACCTATACAAGAAAGACCCAATATACTACTTTGACTTCTTTAGTTCGTTAGCGAAAAGCAACCCATGTTGCCCTAACCGCAAAGAACCTTGTAAGTACTATTGGGTTGCACACGAGGAAAATTATGCAGTTGCCTAAGATATTTAAATGGCGTTTACGTTTAGTCCAGCAAGGTTACGACCTTGGCTGGGAACACGGATTTGAAGCAGGTATGGAAGAGAACCAGAAGCAGATTATGGATAAGGTTAATAAGTTTATCCACGATATAGACTGGCTTAAGGAAGACCCATACACTCGCAAGGAAATCCTTGAAGCAATTAAGAAGCACGAACCAGATACAGAACCGATTGGATGGAAAAATGAGTAAAGAAGCAGAAATGATTAAGTTCCTAGAGGGATTGCTGAACCAGAAGAGTGGTATCAATCTATATGGTGCAATCCTATTGCTAAAGGAGAAGTATGGTAATTCTAAGTAAAATCTACACCAAGACTGGTGACGACGGAACAACTGCTCTGGGAGATAATTCCAGGGTATCCAAGACTGACCCACTAATTGAAGCATACTCTACAGTAGATGAAGCAAACGCTGCTATTGGTATGGTACTTGCTTTCGGCAAGTATGGGGACAATGGGAAGGCAGTTCTTAATAGGTTACAGAATGAACTCTTTGATGTAGGTGCAGACCTATGTACACCATACACCGAAGGTGATGGCAAACTACGAGTAACAGAAGAAATGGTTAAGAATCTTGAGTTTGAGATTGATACCTACAACATGGTTCTGGAACCGCTACGCTCCTTCGTAATGCCTGGAGGCACACAAACATCAGCACTGCTTCACGTCGCTAGAACAATTGTTCGAAGAGCAGAACGCAGGGTATGGGCAATCAGCAGAGAAGTAAATCCTCTAGTAGCAAAATACCTAAATAGGCTGTCAGACCTGATGTTCGTAATGGCTAGGTTCTACAATGAGAACGAAGTGCTATGGAATCCAGGTGGAGAAACACACCCTCCAAAGCGTTTCAGAGATGTGTCTAATGGTGAGTGAGTTTAAGGACTTAACAGCAGAAGCCATCTATGATGCATTGGCTAAGATGATAGATAGTAAACCTGTTAACAATCCATACGTCTATAATCATGCAGACATGCATGTTGCTATCGCTGCTGGTAGAGAACATGAAAGAGAACGCATACTAAGACTAATAGACACAGACTTCTGGCATCACAGGATATGGGGAAATGACAAACCAACCTGTCTTCCAGACTGTCCTATGTGTGAGACTATCTGGTTAATCAATGATGTTAATATCCTGTAAAAATTCGGGGCATACAAAAGATGCTTTGTAATCCCTAGTAGAAAGAATACACCTAATGAGAATACACTTTAGACACTTTAAACTAATAAGAGCACCCAAGCCTTATGACATATCTTTTTTCAAGGATAAAGGCATATGGCTGATAAGGGCTAACACCCCAAAACACCTATTTGGAATAGGGATTACCTTTGATACCCCCAAATTTATGCACAGAAATAAGTAGTTATGGCTACGCCTTAGTGTGCTTTATGCACACATATCCACAAGTAAACTAAAGTTATCCACAGACTTATCCACAGATAAATATTACTGTTGATAATGGTTTTCATTAAGAATATGGATGTTGAAATAAATAGTGTGTAATAGTGCAAATCACTAATAGGCTTCGTAATCATTTCCCCAAATCCCCATATCGTTATAAAATTGTGATATTCCCATAGCCCCAAATTTGTTATAAAATCGTAATGTTTTTATAAATAAAATAAACATTTATATATGTTAATGAGAATAATTATCAATAAATATAAACAAATATGGGGAAAATAAATAGGGGTTCGTAATGTATATATAATGTATATTCTACTAGGGGAAATCAAGAGGTGCTTCGTAATACCCTGGCTTCGCCAGCCCCCATTCGGGGGTAGATAAAGATGGTTCGTAATACCCCTAGTAGAACATATACCACATACCACTGACATTATATTTCGGGGAAAAATATTTTGGGGTTCGTAATACCTGGATATGTCTATATAAACAAATAAGAATTTGGGGAAAAATTTAGCCCCATCGTAATACCTTTTATAAGGCTATTTATCCTGTTTGGGATTTATCTATCATACTTTTTGCCATTTGTCAATAGCCGTTATAGAATTGTTATAATCTGCGCAGAAATCCCGATGCCTGGTGGCAAGGGGATAACTGTTTATATAACTAGAAAGACGTGTTGTCGTCTTCTTCAATGAGCGTGTCTATGTCTAGCCATAGTCGCTGGATTTCTTCGCCAAGATAATACTCTAAGGCACTCTCCAACTCACTAGCCATAACTTCCCACTCCCTATCGGTGATAGGTCGGTCAGCCCAATCTTCTACTTGCTTGCGTGTAAATGTGAAATCAACTTTATTTTCCATAGTGCTATTATACTCCTACCCTACGACATTTATCTTGGTGCTGAAATGAATATGTCATCTAGGTCGCTAAAGCCCTCGTCTTCTACTTCTAGACTGGCTAGGAGCAGAGCAAACGTTTCTTCAATAAACCTATTAGACATTTCGGTAGACTTTACGACACCAGCATTCACTAGGTATGCCAACGGTAGCCCTAAGTCGTTATAAGAAAAGAAATCAGCAAAGTTGGTATCTTCTCTATAGTTCATCCATAACTCGGCAAGGATACTAGCCTTACTCTGAAAGTCTGTCTCGCTCATGTTTCTTTCCTTCTCGTTCTTCCTTAGCGGCTTCTGCTATGACCATAAACCTTCTGTATGCTACATTAGGCAGATACCACGCTAAATACTTTCCTGCTACATCTAAGTCAAATCTCAAGTCACTAATAAGATTACTAACTACTGTAACAAATTTCTCTTCATTCGTCTTCTTCACTTTTCTCTATTCTCTTATCTCTATTATACCAAAATGTTGTGGGGGATACAAGTAGTAATTACTCATACCCCCCACATGTGACGGACGCAGAAACCCCTAACCTTGTCCGTCAGTGGTAGGGAGTACTCTCAACCCACCAATTCTATTTATCTCATCAGTGTCATATGCATTGGGTAGGGTCCCAAGCAATGCCTTCAGTCTCGGAGGAGCAATCTCTAGAAAGTTCTGCAGACTATCTGTCCAGTCCATACCGTACTCGTTCTCAGGATACTCGCTTCGAAGGTAACGTGCTTCTGCAAACGTGGTGGTAAACAGAATGTCAGTATACCAATTGTCAGAACGTTCTGCATCCCACGAATAAACTACAGGATTGATAGTTATAACGTCGTCCCATGTAGTCTCGTCAGTTTCAACGTCGTAGTCTTCTCTGAAGAAGATATTCAGGTCCCAGTCTTTTTCCATTAGTCACCCCACACAGTCTTGGTTCCAGTGCCACCGCATTCTGGACAGTTGTTCTTAGGGTCCACGTCGCCGTCGTAGCAATCACAATCAAGATACTCACACACGACAATCTCGGTGTCTTCTGTCCACGGTACGTTGGTAATGTAGTATTGAATACGATTGACGTAGTGGAACCCACTGACGATGTAAACACCGTTGTCGCCATCCATCTCAGTCCAGACAAACTTCTCGTCCTGCTGTGATACATAGTCAAGTTCATCGCCATACGTCTCGTAAGCAATGCCATCGTTAGTTATCTGGTTAGTCATAGGAAGATAGGTGTCTTCCCACTCTTGGTTAGTAATTGTCTTAGACAATTCGTTGCCTCAATTCTTCTAGGGTTTCTTGGTTATACTTACCACTATTATACATGTCACCTACGACATTTAATACCATGGCGATTCCTGCTTCCCATGAGTCACAGGTCTGACAGTATTCGGTATTGCCTTCACAGATTTTGCAGAAGGGTGTGCAGTCAAAGGAGCCACGGTGTGCAGGACAAACTAATTTGTCATGTTCGCAATCACTCATCTTCGTCATCCAAGTCATCATTGGTGTGAACATTCTCAATGTCCACTGAATACCAGTCGTGAGTGTATCCTAGTTCAGATGAATAAGGTTTCCACTCTTCGGCTAGGCGTAGGGCTTCTGCTTCTGCTTCTTCGTAACTATCTGCTTCCACCTCATACTCGGTGTCGAAGTGGAAGGATACGGTAACTTCAAATGTTGCCATTGGGGTCTCTTTCTCTTGGGTTTCTAGTATAGCAGGTTTAGAAGTGGAAGTCAATAGGGACAAGGAAAAACTTTGACACAGTTTTCGGGGTAACTAGGTCATGGTTATCCAACTTACTAAGAATGTGAGTAGCGTTGGTAGACCAGGCTGTAAAGTCAAAGAAGGCACTGTCATAGAACCAATCTCCAGACTGGAAACGGATAAGGTTCTTGAGGGAGTAGAACATTGGGTCGTAATTCATTACGCCACCATAGTTATCTAGTTTGTCAAGAATGTTGTGTTCCTTGACTTCAGCAAATAGACGGTTGTATTCCTCTACCCGATACTCAATAGCCTTGTCAATCTTTGCTCGGAAACCATTAGGGTCTTTGTCGTAACTGATAATCATGTTGGTAGAGTTGTGGTAAGGGTCTTGCATTTGGTTCCAACGTCCGCCACCAACTACGAACCAGTCATACCAACTGGCAGGGTTTTCGCTGTCACCCATTGCTTCTTCTAGTAGTCGTTCGGCTTCTGCTGCTGCAGTCTCTTCGTCGTCTGCTTCAACAACAATCCATTGTAAAGTGTGCATAGGGGTCTCTTTCTCTTGGTTAGGTTTCAATTATACACCCTACCACCGACATTGTAAATACCCAATTTCTGGGAAATTTTTTGCCTCTTCGTAATCGGGTGCAGATGTTTAGCATGGCTACTTTACATAATGAAAATCGGCGCAGAAATTGAAGCCCCTACTTCTCATAGAAGTAAGGGTCAACAATCCGTAGCCGTAGCATATTTAGAATAGTCGTTGTAGGAAGGCTATCCACATTTGGAATCTCAATGAATGAGTCAATGAGTTCCAGGATAGTTTCTTTTTCACTCTTCATCTTCCCACTCATCAGCGTATAGTTGCAGAGCGTCGCACAGGGCTTCCCAAGATGAGTCGCTCATTTCTTCGGGTCGTTCCAAGATAAAGTTATCATTCATCTTCATCACTCTCCACAGGAGCAAACATCATCTGGGCTTGACGATAGGTCTTGTAGTCCCACGTCTTTACAATATCCCAAATGCGTTCCATACGCTCTTCTTTTTCGGCAATCATTTTTTCTAGTTCTTCGTTCACTGCTGCTCCTTTATTGGTTTACGAATATAATAAGCACCACAATTAATGCAATAATCACAAATGAAAGTGTGTTCACAATCTACTTTCTTCGACATTGTTTATGTCCTATCTTCTTGGCGGTTGATTTCCAACGTCTACCACATTCTCTACAATCGTAGAAGTCGTAGTCTCCGTCTCCTTTGAGTTTGCGAACAGGTATCACTCCTCGTCTTCCTCGTCTTCGTCTTCGTGTTCTTCGATTTCTTCTACATCAATGGAATACACTCCGTCATAAACGATAGGACTTTCGTAGGTTTCACCCCACGAAGTCCAAGCAAGTTGCTCGGCTGCTTCTTCGCTCTCGGCTTCAATCTCGCCAGAAAACTCAATCATCATTTGAACATTGTATCTAGGCATTGCTTCTCTTTCTCTTAGGCTACCATTGTAGCAGTAACCAACGACATTTTATCCTGTGGGTATCCCTTAGCGTAGGATTGCCAGATGTAAAGGTTAGTTTCTAGGCGGTCGCCAAATACCCGAACGTGGTCAGCAAGGTCAATAGTTTCATCACTGATTAGGGTCTTCAACTCTTCGGCGGTAATGTCAATGTATCCGTTGTTACCATTCTTACCAAAGTAGTTGATAGGAATGCCACCATCTTTGTCTGCGAACCAACCGACACCTTCGGTTATAACAGTAGCCAAACCTTTCTCGCCATTGACGACAGCCATACGCTCTGCCGTAATGTTTGCTTCTGGGTTCTCAAAGCGGTTCTTAATAAACTCAGTAGCCTTCTCAACGTCTAGGACGTGAACGATAGTGCCAAAGGTTCTCTGTGAGTAGCGGTCTTGCGACATAGGGTTTCTCTTTCTCTTGGTTGATAGTATCCATTATACAGGATACCACGGACATTGTAAATAGGCAGTTTGAAAATCTGCGCAAAAATCCCACCCCATATTCCATTTCTGGAATACAGGGCAGGGGTAGAATGGCTTACGCCATTACTACCTGCTGAACGACTTTCATCAAGCGGTTCTTCTCTGCGTTGATTACAGGGTCAAAGCCAGAAGCCGAAGCGTAAATGCTTTCGTTGCTTCCACCACGAGCAGACCTGTGCCAGTCTAGGCGTTCGGTTAGAGCGTTGTAAGCACCCCACGCTGTTCCAGCAATGGTGTCGTTGAACTCACCAACATAAATGTTGTGTAGCAGGTCAATCTTGCTGTCGTATTTCTTGAACGAACCCTTAGCGTCTTTTTCAGGGGCAGGGTAAGCAAGAGCAAGGATTTCCTGAAACTGCTTGTCGGTGATTTCCTTTTCAATCATAGCGTTAGCCATAAGAGAAAACTCGTCAATGTAAGACTTAGCAAGACCCAATGCTTCACGAGCAACTGCGATTTTACCTTCGGCAGTTGAAGTGTGGCGGATTTTGAAAGTCTGCTTAGGTGCTTTCTTACCCTTGAACGCTGATAGAGCAAGGTTGAGAGTGTTAGCACAGACTACACGAACAGGCGTAATGCTTGCCTGAATAGCGATAGAACCGTCGTGGCTAGTGTTGATAAGAAGATAGTTATCAATCTTATCGGCACGACCATTCGGGTCTAGGGTAATGCTGTCGGTGAGAGCGATAGAGCCGAACACCTGACGACCACCCTTGATTGAACCAGCGGTTTCCCAACGACCACCACCGTCTAGCAGGTTGTCGCCAAACGAGAATAGGTCTTCGTTTTGTAGTGGAACATAACGCTCGCCAACTACGCCAAGAACATCATTCTTAGTGTTGTCGAAAGGGTTAGTGCGAGTAACGAACGAGTAGGACTTGTCGCTCTCAAATGTTTCTGGAATGGTTACATCTTCAAGACGAACATTCCAGTTGTCTAGGTGAGCAAGTTTTAGCATCTCTGCTGTATTTACTTGCTCTTCAAAGACAGTGCCTAGATTGTGCCACGCTGGCTGGCGTAGTGAAGCAAATGCGGCTTCGCCATTAGCACCGATTTCGATTTCGTGAGCCATTTGTATCTCTTTCTCTTAGTGGTTTATTTGTTGATAATACCATTATACAGGATACCACCGACATTGTAAAGACTATTTAGCATAAATCTGGGAAAATTTTTTTAGTCTTCGTAAATAGGGGGCAGGGGGGGGCGCAGATTTCTGCGCAGATTTTGGGTGAGTAGTTTAGACACTTACTCAGGTGTTATGGCTTACGCCAATGGTTTAGAGCAGACGCATCACATTAGCGTAGGTGCTTGCGTTGATTGTCTCCTGCTCGGTCATACGAAGAGTTTTGAGAGTGTTCTCCAAAACAACTAGCGGTGCTACCCACTCACGACCAACACAAATGGTGTCGTTCGGGTTCTTTGGCTCTTCTGGTGCTTTTGGAAAACCAAGAGCGTCAGCGTCAATGGTAATGCTTACGCTTGGGTTAGAGCGACCATACGAGTGAGTGCTAACACGAATAGGGCTGTCGTAGTTCTCACCAATCAACTTTGGCTTGTTGGTCAAAGCGTCAATGGTTAGGGCAACAAGGCTTGCTTCGTGAGCCTTTTTAGCGTCAGCGTAGTCTGCCTTAGCCTGTGGGTAGTTAGCAATCTCTTCGTGAAGAGTAGCAATCTTCTCTTCTAGCATAGCGATTACCTTGTGGGTTGGGATTTTTACTGATACAGAAGCCATAGGGCGTTCTCCTTATTTGTTGGGGTTTGTTTCTTACAAGGTCTATTATAGCGTAGGGGTAGGACATTTATTTTGTGGGTGAGCAGTTTTTTTTGCCAGACTTGCTCAGGTCTGCCCGACAAGCGGACTTATGCTAGGACAGTGCCGCCAGCCGAAGTCCAGTGGCTCTTGCCGTCAATGTCTAGGCGAATACGGAATGAACCGTTCTTGTTCTGTGCGATTTCCTGAACGACACCAACAAACTTGTTAGTCTTGGTCTCGTAGCGGTCTCCAACCTTGATGGTCATTTGTTTCTCTTTTCTCCCGAAGGGCTTGTGTTACTTGTTTAGTCTCAACTTTTGTTGATACTTCTATTATAAGGTATAAGCAGGGAAAAGTCAAGCACATTCGTAAACATTTTTTAGTTTTTATTTTTAGTTGTCTTGCTGTCTCCTGCTTATGTATCTATTATACGCCTACCCACCGACATTGTAAATAGCAAATCAGGGTTCGTAACACAATCGTTACATTTGGCGGTGCGCAGATTTTGGAGTGAGCAGTTTTAGGACTTGCTCAGGTCGCTCGGTAGAGAAAGAAAGGGAACTCTACCGAACTCTCCAATCTTCTACATCGTGGTCGCTCTCCAAGACTTCGGCGTTGTCGAACTCGGTGTAGAACTCCACACGCTCAATGTAGGTGCTGTCTGCTACTTCGTCAGGGTCAGCACCATAAGGAACTTCGACAGTAACAGTAGCGGTAACTGTATAGGCAATCTCTACCTGCTTAGTTAGAGTAATGCTGTCGAAAATGTCTGCGATAGCCTGTGCGTTCTCTGGGCTAATCTCTTCGTCATCAAGCAACTCTTTTAGTTTTGCTTCTACCTGATACTCGGCAGAGCGATACTTATCACGCAAGCGAGTAGTGGTCTGCTCCAACTCGGCGTTGCGGTTTTGTAGTGTTTCTAGTCGCTTGTTCAGGTGAGTAAGAACAGGGTGCGAGATAGCGGTGGCAATCTCTTCGACAGTAGGCTCTGCGTTAGGGTTGTAGTCCCCGAATGTTCCTGTTGCTGGGTTATAGTCTGGCATTTGCTCGTTCATTGTTCTTCTTTCTTTTGGGTTGATGTATCTATTATAAGGGTAGCCTACGACATTATAGGAACTCAAAGGGGTCACGGTCTTGAAAGATTTCTTCCAAATCCGCAATGGTGTAGTCCTGTGGGTTTGCGTAGTAGTCGTTTAGGGCTTCAATGATTTCTTCTGCTTGTTCATCTCTCATAGTTACATTATAAACCATACCCCAGACATTTATTCTGGGAAATTTTTTATTGCCTTCGTAAATTGAGTCTGTGGGTGGGGGCGCAGATTTCTGCGCAGCCCGAAGGGCAGACGCTATGCGTCCACCACTCCTGGATTTAGTGTGTCTGCCCATTCCGCAAGGTATTCCTTTGGGTCAGGCAACTCGTCTAACCTGTGAGTGAGAGTGTGTCCACCATAAGTAGAGACAAACTCTTTGGTCTGGAAGTTGAGAGTGTAAACTGCTTCACAGAATAGTTCGTCACTCTCAAAGTCGCTACTGTCTACTAGCGGAATACGCTCGGTAGCCCAAGCAACATAGCCTAGAATGTCCGCACAGGTATCACGAGACAGAGTAGGGTAGAGTTCGTTGATAGGCTTGCCACTAGCACCAATGATAGAGTTGATGTTGTCGCACTCTGCGTCAGTTAGAAAATAAACATTGTCTAACTTGCTTTCGATTTGGCGGTGGCTGTAAGAATGGATAAGAGCGTTTACACCCTGTCCGCTAGGGTATCCGTCCCATTGTCCGTATTGAGCAACCTTAGTTACTCCGTTGCTGTCGATTACCTTAGTGAGATTACGAGTTCCCATTTGTTCCTTCTTTCTTTCGTAGTTCCATTATACAAGCAACCACAGACATTATACCTGTTCAACCTTGACAGCATCCACGGTTACATCGTGATACTTTATATTGTTTAGAATGTACTCCCAAAGTTCGTCAGCAAAGAATCTCTTCATCTGCTCTTCAGTTCTAGGGGTATCGTATTCAGGGTCAAAGTCTTCCCATTCAAGATAGCCATTCTCGTCTGGTTCAAACTCCATCTCAACAAACGCACGGTAAGTCTTAGTCATCTTCGTTCTCCATCTCTTCTAGGATTTCGTCTTCTGTTCCGCTCTTCCAACGGTAGCAAATGTCGCAAGCGGTATCGCCTTCGGTCTGGTCGTGAGTTTGATTCTCAACATACCAACGCATAAAGTCTGGTCGCTCCCAATCGTGAAACTCTTCTAAGACTTCCGAGAAATGTCCGTCAAGTTCCGTAATGTCAACAACAACAATGTCTTCGGCATCTCCCCAAGAACCGTCACCTGCGAAATACTGGCGGTATCGCTCTGGTCTTGCGTTAGCGTTATCAAACTCAATCATTAGTAACCTGCTTTCTCTAGAATGGCTAGAACCTGTTCGATTTGTTCTGGGGTTAGTTTGTCGATTGCTTCTTGGTCGATTACATCAAATAGCATTGGGTTTCCTTTCTTGATAGTTCTATTATACAGGTGACCACAGACATTATAGCAACGAGATTTTTCGGCGCAGAATTCCTCGCCCTATTGAGCGAGAAAAACGATTAGCAATCCGAACAGGATTATTCCACTTATGAACAAACAGTTTTCCATAGTATCCTCTCATTTCTTGCTCGCTGAAAATAGAATGTCATTACGAGCAAAAACGCATTGAGAGCAAACAACACAAGCCGAACCCTTTTCGCTAATCATCGGAATCTTCTTGTTGTTTTCAGGGCAGGGAACAGCAGACTTTTCCTGTTGCTCATTGAAGTCAGACTTGCCAGTAGCAAAGTCTTTAGCAAGATAAGCAAGTTTCACACCATACTTACGCTTTAGTTCCCAAGCCAAAGTCTTATTGGCAGAATCGGCAGAGAAATACAGAGCAAGGTTTTCAATGTCAATGAGGATTGGCACAGCAAAGTCTGAACGAGTGTAAGCCCAAAACTGAACATCAGGGTTTAGACGGATAACAAACTGCCACGCACGAGTGTATTCTTCATCAAAGAAATCACCGTCCCAGTGAATACGGAATAACTTTTCGGCATTACGCTTTTCACAGTCGCTTCTGAAATCCTGAATCATTTCGTTTAGCAAAGCAATCTTGCCTAGTAAGTCTGTTGCCTGTAGTTGCTCAAAGTTTGAAGTGATAACCTCACGAATACCCTTGAACACCTTCTCCAGTCTGCCAGCGTAGCAGATAGTTTCGCAGACCGAGGTAGCCCCAGGGCAAGAATAAGCCTTGCCAGAGGGTAGACCAAAAGCGTTAGCAATAAGTGCTTGCTTGCCAGCCTTGTTTACAGCGTTAGTAACCTTGCGGTCTTTTGAACGAATAAGTGCCATAGGGGTTTGCCTTTCTTGATACCTCTATTATAACTGTACCCACTGACATTATAGTTAGCCACGAAAATCTGCGCAGCCCGAAGGCTGACGATTATTCTTCGTCAAAGTAAGCGTTTGAACATTCCAGACACATTCCCAACTCTTCCTTGTGAACGTCTGCCTTGACTGGCTCGCTACACTTGTCGCATTCCTTGAAGTGAGTAAAAGTGAACAAGCCTGTGCCTGTCGGTTCGTCGTGGCTCCAACGGCGAGCGGTAAGTTCTCCGTCTTCCAAATACCATTCGATACGGAAGTCGCCATTGAGCGATAACGCTCCGTCAAGTTCCATCATCGTTGTCCACTTGTGTCCGTCAAGTCGTTGCCAAGTCATACCTGTTCCGTTGATTAGGATAGGGTCGTCTTCTTCTACGCCATTGGCAAGTTGCCACATTCCTAGCAACTCAAACACATCTTCCTTTTGCCATTCGTAGCAACTGCCTGAACAGTATTCGTTGTAGTCAGTATCTCCCTCGCCACATAGGCAGTCGGTAGTTACACTTGCGGTTAGTTTTTCTAGTAGCATTTGTTCTCTTTCTTTCGGGGTAGTTACATTATAGCGTGAGCCACAGACATTTATTTTAGTTAGTCATAATAGGTTTCAAACTGATACAAGTCTTCATCGTGCATTCGACAAAAAGCAAAATAGCCTTTCGTAACCTCTTCGAAACTAACGATAGACTGGCAACGGTTACAGCGATAGTATTTAGCCATTAGTAACTCTCCTTGATTGCTTTGAGTTTGTTAGCCTGTCGTGAGCCTTTGCGATTGGCAGGGGTAACGACAAGGTGAGGGTTGAGCATTAGGCTCTCAAACAACGCCTTAGAGTGAGCCTTGCGAGTTGCTTCGGCTACCTTGTTGAGTGGCTTCTTTTTCTTCTTCATACTTAGATTATACAGGCAACCACGGACATTATAGTTACCAAAACTGGGAAAAATATTTTTTCTTTCGTAAATTAGTCCAGGTGTCGGGCGGCGCAGAAATCTGCGCAGCCTTGCTCTCCCTAAAAGGGAGTGCGAAGGTTGTAGTTTTCTTTTCTAAGTCTGCTAATCTCAATGGCACACCAGCCAATAACTAGACCAGCAAAGATTAGAGAGATACCAGCGATTAGGATAAGCATTTCCATTATTCCCCCCAACAAGCGTTATCAAATCGTTCTGCCTGAAAACGCTCGTTGTCGTTCTCAAACATCTCAATAAAGTCAGCGACAAGATTAGCGAAAATGTCTTCGCCTTCCACGCCTAGCGAAATAATGGCTTCCCTGCTATCAGCAAGAATGCGAGCGGTTTCAACATAGTCTTTTCTGGTCATCATCTTAGTTGGTTTCCTTTGGGTTCATTAGTAGGTTGATTAGTGCTTGGCGTTCGGTGTCTGTTAGTTCCAAAGACATTTCGCCAATGTAACTTGTGCCATAGTTAGCGTGGTTGTGGATACGAATAGTTAGGTTGTAAAAGTTTTCGCTGTATCCAAAAGTGAAGCCTGAGAATGAGTAGCGGTCTGGTCTGTTTTCCATTTCTTTTTCCTTTGTTTGTTGTGTTTCCATTATAGCGGTAACCCCCGACATTTTAGCACATCTCTTCGCTGTCGATGGTGTAGGTGTCGCCAGTCTTGGCGGTCATTGCGTTAGCCCAGTCAAGGGCAGACTGCTCATCGCTGAACATCTGCTCTAGGTAGCCAGTGGTGTTGTTGATTGCTAAGTAAATCATTAGTCTTCCTTCCTTATGCTTCCATTATACAGGGAGCCACAGACATTTATTCGTAACGACACACCAAAAAATCGGGGCGCAGAAATTTCGGGGAAAATGGAAAAAGTTTTCGTAAATCGTAATTGAACTCAAAGCCCCTGGGGGTAAAATGATGGGGCTGTGGATAACCCTGTGGATAACTCCTATTCGTTCTCTAAGCGTCTCTTGATTATGTCGATAGCGAATTGCATACCAACGCAAACATCACAGTCTTTTTCTGCATCTTCGTTGCAAGTAGAGATAGACTTTTGCAACTCGCAAATGATAGCCCAACGCTCTACCTCTCGGTTTAGCATTTCAATTCTGTCGTTCATTAGTCTTCTTTCTTAGTAGTGTCAGGATTAGTAGCAATTACTAGGCTAGTGATACCGCTTATAGCGTTATCGAATTCTTCCCAAGTTTCAAAAGTTAGCGTTATCATTTTGTTACCTTTCGCTTTGCGTCTGGGTGTTCTCTCAGGAATGAAGCAACATCTCGCCAATGGATAGCCGAAACAACTAAGCCATTAGCCGCCTGTGAGTAGTATTCGAATAGAGTGTAGTCAGTGTTAGCCATTAGTAGCCCTTTCTTTTCATAGTATAAGTAAAGCATACATTTTTAGGTTTGTCAATAGCAAAACGCTATTTGTTACCAAAATGTTACTTTTTCTTTTCCGCTTCCAACTTCTTAGCGTTATCACGGACGATTTGAGCCATTAGGCTTTTCAACTGTTTTTCATTCATACCTATATTGTAACTGATACCTGCGACATTTTAGGGACATTTAGGGGTGTTTTGCGATGTTGTTACCAAACTGTTACATTTGGGGGCGCAAAAAGTTATCCACAGGGGATAACCCTGTTAGTAACTAGCCAAACCGAGGGTCAAGCAGGTCTGGGCGGAATGAGTAAAGCAGGGTAGCGTAGTCGCTAATTCTCTTCATACGCTCATCAGCATTCTCATCCGTAGATGAAGCCTTGCCACCTTTCAACTCGGCTTCCATCTCATCCATTAGACGAGAACATTCAACCGACATTGCTTCAAAATCCATAGTGGATTCCTTTCGTTAGGGGACTTATTTGCTGAGGCTCACCCGAAGGATTATTTGCTCAGGCTCATTCCCGAATTTCTTCTACTCTTACAGTATGAACCATACCACCGACATTTTAGTTAGTTTTTATAGGCTTTTAGGGGGTGTGTCGCAAACCGTTATTATTTCGTTATAAACGGTGCGCCGAAAATTTTGGCGTATTCCATTTTTGGAATACAGCCATCATTTTTAGTATCGGTGAGCGTGTTCCGCCATTAGACCTTTTAGTTCGTCTAGCGTTTTCGCAACTTCGCTATAACCACATTCGACACATTCGGGCGAGCAGTAGTAGCGGTCGTCGAACGACACACGAGCGATAGCCGAGAGTTCGCCAATGGTGGCTACTCGGTCAGGGTTTCCGTAGGGAATGTTAGCAACTATCATTAGTTAGCCTTTCTGTTTTTTAGGATTGTTTTCATCTGCTCTTCGGTTAGGTGAGCAACTGCGATACCCCACAACTTAGCGTAGGCAAGGTCTAGGCGGTCAGGCGTTTCAGCCTTGACGATGGTTTCGATTTCTTTTTGGATTTCGTAGAATGTAGTCATTTTCTCTTTCTTTTCTTTATGGTTTGATTATAGCAGTAGCCACAGACATTTTAGATTTGGTTTCGCTCTACACATCGGTAGCAGAGAAACTTGTTGCCAGCGATTTTCATTATCGCTAGGAAGTCAGCAGGGCGAGAGCAAATCTCGCAAGCGTGGATTGCCTTTTCGCTATTGGTTAGTTTGATTTTCATTTATTTCTCATTTCTTTCTATACCTATAAGGTATCACGAACCACCGACATTTTATCCCCGAAAAGTGCCTATTTAGCCTATTTTTGATTATTCGTTATCATTTCGTTATAAATCGGGGCGCAAAAAATTGCCTCAATCGAAGCAATAAGGGGATTGTAGGAACTCAGCATAGGCTTCCTGCTCCTGCTGCTGGTAGTAGGCTCGGTCAGCCCTGGCTTGCTCCTCTGGGGTCAGAGGCTCGTCGTCTTCAAAGAAGACATCTTCATCAGCGTAGTATTCGTTCATAGGGTTATTGCCTTTCTACCAGTTGTTAGGGTCGTGTGGGTCGTGTGAGTTTGAGTAAAGGTCAGCAAGAGAGTTACAGCCACAGCAAGGGCGGTCTTCGCAATCGCACATAGGGTCTCCAATCGGGGTTGATAAGACAAGTATAACAAGACCCACAGACATTATACAAGTCTATTTGGTAACAGATTGGTAACGGTTTTCGGGGGGCGCAAAAATTTTGGGGTAGGGTTACCGCTTACTAAACAGCAACCACAAACCACCAAACACCATTAGCCACAATCCAAAGATAGCCGATTGAGTGTAACTATTTACAAGGGCATAGTTATCAACATTGCCAGACACAGCCCAAGCACGAGCGACAAAGTTTAGCCACATACCCAGACCAACAAAGATAACGCCGATAGGGATAAAAATCTTCATTTGTAGTTCCTTAGTTTTAGTAGTTTGCCAAGTTCTTCAAACTCGGTTTGCGACATAAAATCTCCAAACTGAGCAATCCACATCAACTCACGATAGCGGATAGCCTGAACTGCGTTTAGACCTGATTTTGCTTTTGCCATTTATTTATTTCCTATTCTTTTGTTCCTACCTACATTATAACCACATACCACCGACATTTATTACCATTTAGGCAGTGTTTTTAGCCATCGTTACCAAACTGTTACATTTGGTGCGCCGATTTTTTAGAGCAGGTCTCCCCACTCTTCGGGGTCTTCACCCAAGTAGTTTAGCGTTTCCAAGTTTAGGGGCATTAGTCCGTCATACTCTCGGCAAGTAGGGCAGAACATAGCGTCAGCGGATAGAACAGCCATTTCATAGACACAGATTTTTTTCATTAGAGCAACTCTCCAAACGGAAACTCGTTGATGTAGAACTCGTTAGCGTTCCAATAGGTATTGGTTTCAACATACTCGGCAACCGCCTTTTCTGCTAGTTCCTTAGTTGCGAACGCTCCCCAAAAAACATTAGGCATAGCGGTATCTGGTTCAGTGAATACAGCGAAGAATGTGGTCATTAGTTTACAAACCCCCAACCGATAATTAGACCTTCGGCAAAGCGAGCGGAATAGAATTCTCGCAACTGCTCCCTGCTAATGCTAGTAGGGTCATAGATAGGGTAAATGCTTTCACCGCTTTTTAGGATTACTTCAATTTGCATAGTTTCTCTTTCTTTTGTTACTTTTATTTTAGCAATACCCTACGACATTATAGGGGCTTGCGAAGACCTTCGGCTAGGAAGCGGTCAAAGTGAGTTTTCTTTTCAGCGTTAGCAACAACAAACTTCACGCCAAGTTTTTTAGCAAAAAAGTCAATGGCAGGGTGTCCATACCTAGCAACCTGAACGCCACGATACCAAGTGCCGTCTTCGGTCTTTCCGTTGATAACCCATTCGATACCGCTAACTTTGTTCATTTCATTTCTCATTTCTTTGTTCATACTTACAGTATAAGGGATACCACCGACATTTATTTACCAAAACACGCTATTTAGGGCTATTGTTACGAATTGTTACGAAAAATTGGGGCGCAAAAAAATAAGGGGTATTGCTACCCCCTAGCCCTATGCGATGTAGGCAGTAGAGTTACCGTGTACCTCAAAAGAGAAGGTAGCGTTAGGCTTATCTGCTAGAAGAGCCTTAGTGTTACGGATGATTTCCTCTGCCTTCTCCCAAGAGTGAACCTCATAGATAGGGCGGATGGTGTCAGTACCGTTGAAGATTTCGATTACTAGGGTTGTGATGTTCATAGTGAACCTTTCTTGTTATGTTTCTATTATAGGGGATACCACAGACATTTATTTGATAGGCTCACCGATTACTCGTTTATTTGCTATGCTCACTGTCTTGTGGCTTCTTGTGTATCTCTATTTATTTATATATATATCATTACATACTTATTAGCATTTGTCAAGAGCAAAACACCTATTGTTACCATTTCGTTACAATTGGCTGCGCCGAAAAATCGGGGCATATTCCAATCAAGGAATACACCCACAACTTTACTGATTGATAAACAACCACACGCCTACACCTATAACGATTAGGGCTAGTATCTCCATACTAACCCCCTAACAGGCTAGTTAGCCAATCGGTAGCCTGATACCCTGCTACACAGCCAGCCACGCTACCCCAATGGACATTCGCCAATAGGTCACTAACTACATTCCAAGCGAGCAATAGACCTATGCCTACCGAGGTAAGAATAAAGGGCTTTTTGTTAGTCATTCTTCTTGTCTTCCTTTTCTTGCTTAGTCTTTTCTAGTTGGTGGTTCTTGTGTAGGTAGTAGGCTACCGCTATAACCGCAAGGGTAGTGATGTCAATTCCGTTTAGCATTAGTTACCTTTCTTTGAGCATACGCAACGGCTAACCTTGATTTCGCCATTGACTAGGGATAGGGTGGCTAGGCTACCGCAACGCTTACAGGAAGCCTTTTTTAGAATGGGCATAGCCTTAGCCTTTGCCTTTTTGATTGTTGCTAGTGCTAGTAGTGTGTAGTTCATTACTGCCTTTCTTTGTTAGTTCTATTATAGATTAGACCACAGACATTTTACTTCTTGTCTAGCCAATCAATTAGGAATGCCATACCCACACAGATAAGACCTACACCGCATAGCATACCTAGAATAGCCTGACCGAATACAGGTGGGGCAATAAAGACCATTAGCAAGGATAGGCTAAGGATAGGTAGGACATAGATAAGGACTAGGTTGCGGATTTCTTTTGACATAGTTTCACTTTCTTTAGTAGTTGTCTCATTAGGAGAGAGACTTATTTGCTAGGCTCACCCTTTCGGGATTATTTGCTAGGCTCTTTCTCTCTCCTGCTGATACTTCAAGTATAAGGCATACCACCGACATTTATTATCTAATTAGTCATTATTTAGACATTTGTTACCATTTCGTTACAATTTGGGGCGCAAATCGGGGTGGCGTGTGGTGCATACTTTCAAACATATCGACTATGCGTATAGTGGTGTGTGCTCACTATATCGGGTATGCGTATAGTGTCTTACCCTGTATCATACACAAATACAAAATTTTCAGATTTTTGCAGATTTGGAAAATGGTATAATTGTCACATATGAAAAATATTTTTTTAGACAGAATTTACGTTTCGATTGCTTCTTACAGAGATTTAGAACTTGGATTTACAGTTTACGACTTGTTGTCCAAAGCAAAATATCCAAAAAGAGTTTTTGTTTCAATTTATGACCAGGATGAACATCACATTGACCTAAGCGGTGTGTTCAAAAGATTTGGGGTAACTCAATATGTTCATAAAAAGGTACATTACAGCGAATCTACTGGTGTTGGAAAAGCAAGATACGAGACACAGAAAAATTTGTCGGTAAATCACAAATACTACCTACAGATAGATAGCCACACACGCTTTGAAGAGCATTGGGATGAAAAACTTATCAATGACTATGAAGAGCATATTCCATTTTGGGGTAACTACATAATGTCAACTTATCCTCAAGAATATAAATACGACGAAGACAGAAACGTAAACCTTTTAAATGGAACTAAGTCAAACATGCTAAAAATCGTAAAATCAGATTTTGAGTTTAAGTTCAAAGCAGAATACAATGGTCATGTTGAATCATATTTTGGTGAAGAAACTGGTTATTTTTGTGGTGGCTTTGCTTTTGGATATGCAAGACTGTTTCCAAAGAATAACAAACAGGTTTATTTCGACGGTGAAGAGCAAATGCTGTCCGTAAGGCTCTTTGAAAATGATGTAACCATAGTTGCTCCATTCAGAAACTATGTTTATCATGACTATGTTGGTGAAATGAGAATCAGAAACTGGACAAAGAACGAAGGTTGGGAAGAAAAACAACTCAAAGGTAGATTAGTTGTTGTTGATTTCTTCAGTGGAAGACTCAAAAAACCATTCGGAGTAAAGTTAGACTCAATTTCAAAATTTATTGACAAATTTGTTAAATATTAAGTAACAATTTCATAACGAATTGAAACAAATACATAAATGTGGGAATAAAAATGATTGCACCCAGTAGCCAATATGCTTTTTGCATTATGGGAACTTCATTTCGGGGGTACGAACAACTAATCCATGCTTGACTAGCCACAGATTTACAAGTTTGTACGATACACGACAGTATTTGCTAATATCTCTAGCAGACATTCCATGGTCCAGACAGTTAATAAGGAATTCTTTTGATTCGTAGTGTTTAATAAATGGAATTACATCCAAGATAGCCATAGTTCTCTCCTCTAAGTAGATTTACAGTATAGCATAAATTTCGACGGTACACAACAGGCAAAGCCTGTCTTGATTGGTCATAATAACGCCTATCGTTACTACTCTACATAGCAGTAAATATAAGGAACTGCATTTTAGACCATATTAGAGTTCGTCGGATAGTACCAAAATCGATTCTAGGGGCATTCTGGGGCTATTTGGGCTATGTTTAAAATGTTCATCCCTATCGCATTTATTCACTATGCGTATTGGATGGAGTGACTCTATTTCACGCCGTTTTTAAAACCGAACTTTATCCCGAACTTTATTTGCCGCCGAAATTTTTAAATGTATAGTAAAATAGACAGTATGACCTTGATAGAATCAGTGCTTGCATTAGTGATTAGTATTTCAACAATCATCACGTCAGCAGCATTCGGTGTTCGTTGGTTAACAAAACACTACTTTGATGAAATCAAGCACGAGATGAAACCTAATAGTGGACAATCTATGAAAGACCAAGTTACTAGACTTGAATCAAGAACTGATAAGATTGAAGAGAAGATAGATAAACTATATGAACTTCTAATTACTGAAGGGGTCAAGACACAGCCCCGAAACAAAAAATCCGAATAAGCGATTATTATATTATTATATTTAATATATATCTTATATATTAATATATATATTATAGCCTAAACACCTTGTATTTAGAGGGTATCACACTTTTTCAAGTTTGTCAACCTGACTTATCCACAAAAGTTATCCACAGGTATATGATATAATATTTATGAGCCAGTGTTCGATATCTCTCTCTCATACCCACTTCGGACACTGGTTCTTTATTTATGGTGTATAATGATTTTATGACTCATACTACAATTCCCGACAACTTTGGTGCTGACCCTGCATTTGTGCAGTGGAGAGTAGTGCGTGGTGATACCGCCAAAATCCGTATTGAGTTTTATGAAACAGATGGTGTTACCTACTATGATATCACCGACTGGACATTTGTATCATCAGCCTACGACTTGAAGAATGGCGGATTTGACACATTGACAGTAACTGCTGGCTCTGGATATGTTGACATTACCGCACCTGCAAGTTTAACAAAGACATGGGGTGTAGGTCAATCCTCAGTAGTTACAGAACTATCATTTGACCTACAAGTAACCATCAATTCAGAAATCTGGACACCAGTTATCGGTAAGATTACTGTACTCGCTGATGTGAGTATTAACGCCTAATGACTACATATGAGTCGCCAGCAATTCTAGGACAGTTAGTTCCAGACAATACAAATGATGTAATAATTAAGATTATTAACCAAGCACAGACTGCTACACTCAAAGTTGTTCCAATGCCAGGAACCAAGGGTGACCAAGGTATTCAAGGTATTCAAGGAATCCAGGGTATTCAAGGAGTCCAAGGAATCCAGGGTCCACCAGGAGCATTAGAAAATTTAACTGTCGGTGGTGGTCTTGCATATGACGAGAACACAAACACTTTGATTATTGAAAAGATGGATGGTGGAGTTATCTAATGGCTAA